>CBFHJL010000040.1:0-25379 GCA_965656195.1 Brumimicrobium sp.
AAAAGAGTAGAGGGGATGGTGTTTCAAGACTATCTAAATTTCGCGCCCCCGGAAGGAGCTAAACTAGTAGATTTAGATTCGCTATACAACGAAGGTAAGTTGAAACAAGTATCAATTATTGAACAAGAAAATATTGAAGTAAAATAGGGTAAGTAAAACTTACATTCCTGACATACCGCCACCTTTCATTTGCTTCATCATGTTCATCATGTTCTTCTTATTGCTCATCATCTTCATCATCTTCTTTGTATCGTTGAACTGTTTGAGCAATTTGTTAACTTCTTGAATGTTTTGACCGCTACCATTTGCTATACGTTTCTTGCGGCTAGAGTTAATGATAGCAGGGTTTTCTCGTTCCTCTGGACTCATTGAATATATGATTGCTTCAATGTGCTTGAATGCATCATCTTCAATCTCAACACCTTTCATGGCTTTACCCATTCCTGGTATCATACCCATTAAATCTTTTACGTTGCCCATTTTCTTCACTTGTTGAAGTTGACCTAAAAAGTCATTGAAGTCGAACTGGTTCTTTTTTATTCGCTTCTGAAGTTTTCTAGCCTCTTCTTCATCGAATTGTTCTTGAGCTCTCTCCACAAGTGACACAACATCACCCATTCCGAGAATCCTGTCCGCCATACGTTTCGGGTAGAAAACATCGATGGCATCCATTTTTTCACCAGTACCCACAAATTTTATCGGCTTGTCAACGACTGCTTTAATTGATATCGCAGCACCACCACGAGTATCACCATCCAGTTTCGTAAGGATTACCCCGTTGAAATCGATTCGCTCATTGAAAGTCCTTGCGGTATTTACAGCATCTTGACCAGTCATGGCATCCACAACGAATAATGTCTCTGTAGGCTTAATAGCATTCTTTACGTCAGCTATTTCATTCATCATCTGCTCATCAACAGCCAAACGACCAGCTGTATCAATGATCACAACATTGTGACTATTACTTTTTGCAAATTTGATTGCATCTTCAGCAATCTTTACAGGATTTTTTTCTTCTTTATTCGAGTATACTTCAACGCCTATTTGTTCACCTAGAACATGCAATTGATCAATTGCGGCTGGTCTGTATACGTCACAGGCTACAAGTAAAGGGTTTTTTCCTTTTTTCGTCTTCAGGAAGTTTGCAAGCTTTCCCGAGAATGTAGTCTTACCAGAACCTTGCAGTCCTGACATTAAAATGATTCCAGGATTTCCTTGATAATTTACTTCAGTCTCATCACCACCCATCAATTCAATCAGCTCTTCATGACAGATTTTGATCATTAACTGACCTGGGGAAACCGCATTTAAAACATCTCTACCGAGTGCTTTTTCTTTAACTGTTGTAGTAAACTCTTTTGCAGTCTTGAAGTTAACATCGGCATCTAATAAAGCTCTTCTAACTTCTTTTAAAGTTTCAGCAACGTTGATCTCAGAGATCTGTCCCTGTCCTTTTAATACCTTAAACGCTTTTTCAAATTTGTCAGTTAAATTCTCGAACATATGTACCTGTGTTTTGTGGATGCAAAGTTAATAAATCCTTATCATAATACAAGAGCAGATTTTTCATTCTTGAATTGTGATAAATGGAAAGATAAATAATAAGAATTCAGTATATTTGTTTAATAACAACACTTTGAAAATGAAAATATTCACTGCTACACTTTTAATATCAACCTTATTATTTTCTTGTCAAAAAGAGGATGACCTCGATAGACTAGGGGACGTAGACTTTTCAAAACCTGCAGCAATTGGAGGTAGAATGATGTCTGGTTATCAGGATGGAGCTCTTTATGCGAAAGGTCAGGAGAATTCAGTGCCTAAACTTATTTTCGATAGAATAGAGGCTTACGGAGGTGGTTCTTTTACAGTTCCGGTAATCACTTCAGTTGATGGTCTTGGAATAAATCCTAAACCTTGGACATCGATATTTCAGACAAAAAGTAATCTGGATATGCGAACGGATTGCGAAGGGGTTCAGAGTCTGGGACCTGTGAAAACACTGTATCAGTCTACTTCATTTTCAGATTTAGAACAAAGTGTTTCTAATGTAAACGGTCAATATCAATGTGCTCCTTTCGCAACATTAGAGAGAATGCTAGATTCAGACTTCAGTGTTTCATATGCTAATGGAAACCCTTATCCTTACTATCACAGAATGGCAAGTAATCCCGGAACGTCTACAATGTTAGGGGAATTAATTGATTATAATCCTTCTTTTTTAATGGGATGGTTTGGTATGGAAGAGGTTTGCAGTTTTGCTCAGACTGGCGGTACTTCTGGGACTCTAACAGATCCAATAATTTTCGAGCAACGACTAGATTCAGTTTTAACCATAATGGTAGCCAATGGAACAAAAGGAGTTTTGCTTAATATTCCCGATGTAAAAGAATTGCCATACTTTAAATTGGTTCAATGGAATGGAGCTAATCTTGATCAGGCTCAAGCAAGTGAATTAAACTCTCTCTATACGGCGTCAAACGTAACTCATATTGAATTCAATGAAGGGGCGAACCCCTTCATTTGTGAAGACTCTAATGCTCCTCAAGGCATTAGACACCTCAAAAGCGGAGAGATTCTGATGTTGACTTCTCCTTTGGATTCAATGAAATGCTCCTTATATGGTCTTTTCGGTAGATTCTTCAAAGATAAGTATTATTTGTCTCTGGATGAGGTTTCCCTATTGGACGCTACAATTGAAGCATATAACAAGTCAATTTCGAAATTAGCTGATAAACATGACTTCGCTCTTTTTGATGCTCATGACTTTTATCAATCAGTAGATATGGGTGTAATGTCAGATGGAGTTGGCGTAGATTTTGAATTCGTGACTGGAGGATTCGTTAGTTTGGATGGTATTTATCCAAATCAAAAGGGTAGTGCGTTACTTTCAAACGGAGTGATTGAGGCTATAAATGGACATTATGGAACTCACATTCCAAATGTGAATTGCTTTGACTGCGATGGAGTAGTGTTCCCTGCAAATTAGATGAATAGAATATCGATATACATTTTTCTCGTTTTAACATCCTTTGGAACATTAAGCTTTTCTCAGGATGAAAATATTTCTCAAGGTCAGGCTTTTGATGGAGAACCTTATTTAGCTGTTAATCCCAACAATTCTCAAGAGATTGTTGTAGCATGGATGGGTTTTGCTTTAGGGCAGGAAATTGTCATTAAATCAAAGTCCAGCATCAATGGTGGATTAACATGGGGCAATGAATTTATTCATGATCATGTTAATGCAGGGAATAGGTCAGCTGATCCTTCGATCCAATTCGATAATGCTGGAAACGTTTTCCTATGTTTTATTGATTTCGATGATGCTAACTTTACAAATGGTCAAGTAGTTGTAAAAAAGTCAACCGATTTAGGAATAACCTGGGGGAGTCCTATTGAAGCGATAAGCATTAGTGACTGTCCAGATAAGTTATGTATAGATCGTCCCTGGATGGTTATTGATAGATCGGGAACATCAAGTGACGGTACTATTTATATTACTTCTATGAATGCAGATCAAAGTTCAATTGTTGACCCTCCATACAATCCATACTTGTCGGTTAGTACGGATAATGGAACCACTTTTGAAGCTCCCCGGTTTTTGGATACTTTAAACTTTTTAGCAGGTTCAGTAATTACCAACCCTATGGCATCTCCAGGCGTTTCATCGACGGGAATATTCTATGCTATTTATCCGAGTTATGAGACTTCTCAGAGTTTTTTTGCACAGGCTATATTAGCTACAAGTACTTCTCAAGGTTTAGATATTGACCACAGTGTAGCATTCCAATCAACAGGCGGTTTAACTAATCAATTGGCTAAAAAAGCAGGTAAATTTTTAGTGGATCCATCGGATGAATATCATTTGCTTAGTGTCTATTTTACTGAGGATAATGGTGATATGGATTTGTTTACCGTGGAGAGTTATGACGGTGGTGTCAACTGGACCAGTCCACTTAGAGTTAATGATGACGCTATAGGAAACGGTGTCATGCAAGATATGGTGTGGGCGAGCTTTAATGAAGTTGGAGATATCGTTGTTTCATGGAGAGACCGAAGAATTTCGAACCAGTCGGGTTACTCAAATGATTCTGAAATTATGGGTGCAGTAAAACGAGCAGACTCTAGTTCTTTCTCGTCAAATTTCGCTATTTCAAGTCAGTCGGCTCAGCATGAACCGGTATTAGAAGGAAGCGGAAATGATTTCCAGTGTATTGAATTCGTTCAGGATACGCTTCACGCTGTATGGGGTGATACGAGAACAGGAACACTAAATATCTATTATAATAAGATTGTTTTTGATGAATCTATTTTGAGCTCAGGTGAAGAACTTATTATTCAGGAAGAGTATCCTCAATTACTTTATCCTAACCCGGCTGTCGATTGGATTATTTATCCTGAGGAGTTCATCGGATTAACGTTTACACTTTTGAATAGTCAGGGAAAAGTCATTTTGAAAAGCATGGAGAAAAACAATAAGATTGATGTTTCAAATCTTTCAAAAGGAAAATACTATTTAGTTTTTCAAGACAATTATCACAGCAAAACATATGTTTTTATGAAATAAAATAAGCCGCCTTGTATACAAGACGGCTTATTATATAAGTCTAGAAAAAGTTATTCTATCTAACTATAATTTTATTCGTTTTAATACCCGCTGAAGTACTTACTGTAACAAAGTAGATTCCTTCATTGAATGCGCTAATATCTACACTGATATCTTTACTAGAAACAGTCTGTTCATGCACTTGCTGACCATTGATGTTAGTGATTTGAATTCTTTCGATGATCTCACCACTTGCATAAATGTTCAATTCGTTAAATGCAGGATTTGGATACATTGTGATCGCTGCTTCCTTTGAATAGTCCGCAATACTTGCATCTGGTGCAGTATGACATGGAATTGGATCTTCAGGAGTATTACACTTACAAAATTCAGTTTCACCACATACGAAATGTAATAAGAACTGTGTTGCGTATAGGTCAACAGTATCAGTGTAAGCAGCATTACCTACGTGAGGAACATGGTCCGCTCCGTAATGCGCTTTAAAACAATTCTTAAGTCCTAAACTTTGTGCTCTTGAATGCACAGTTTCACTTCCGTCAACTTCCATGATATCGAAAACAGCAACTGAGATGACATCTGTTCCAAATGGTACAGTTCCATCTTGATCTCCATGCATGCTCAATACAGGCTCATCGTTAGCAGACTCCATCCAAGCAACGTCGCCGAGAGCTCCCGCTAAACTTATAACTGCATTTACGTCACTGCTATACCCTGGAGATCCAGTAGTTCCTTCTAATCCTCCAGTAAGGCTAGGATCGTTCATGTCGATAAATGCTGGTATTTCCGACTCTTTATCAAGATATGCAAGATGCAAGGCCGTAAAACCACCTGCAGAGCTTCCTACTAAATAAATATGATTGGTGTCAATTCCGTAAGGATTATTGTCCTCAGCGAAAGACTTCTTGAAAAAACGTACTGCAGCTCTTGCATCCTGAGTAGCTCTCATCACAGCCTCTGAAGCATCACTTTCATCAGGTCCTAAGAACAAGTTGTTCATACCTAATCTGTAGTTGATTGAAGAAGTGACATATCCTTTACGTGCATACATTTCAGCTAAAGGCTTAACATCATCCCCTTCTTTACTTCCAGCAATGAAGGTGCCTCCGTGAATAAAAATGATTAGTGGTCTGCTTGTTTCAGTATCACCTGAGGGTTCATATACATCTAGTTCTAAGTTCTCAGTGCCACTGTTGTCAAAAGAAGTATTTGATCCGTACTGTATGTCAGCGGTCAAGTCAAAACTTGTGAAGATTTCTTGATCGTAGCGACCTCCTGAACAATCTTGAGCTTTCGCAGAAAACAAAAGCGTAGATGCTAACGCAAATAGATAGACTTTTTTCATAGTAAATTGTGTTTATTTATAATTTATAAGATAACGCGATTCCAGGAATAAAGGCCTGAGAGGTCCATCTTCCAGAAAATCCTGATTCAAGATTAGTATCAGCTCTTTCTGAGCCATATATATACATGAATGATGCGTCAATATTGAAATTCTTTATGGCGTATGAGGCACCTACAGTAAGACCAATTTTATCCATATCTGGAGTTTCGGGTGTCATGTAACCATTTTGAACAGGAGTGAAATCATAATATGCGCCTCCTCTTAATATGAATTGTTCAGTGAATGCATGTTCAATGCCAGCACGAATGATCGCAACGTTTTTATATTCTCTCGGGGACTTTGAGTCTTCTAATTGTTCAGTATTCTCTTCAAAGTCAAAAGCAAGGGTATCATAGCTACTCCAAGTGATATAGTTCAAGTCGAAATTAAATGTGGTTCTCTCTGTTAGTTTTATAGAGACTCCAAAATTTGTTACACTTGGTAGGTTTATTTCAGTGTTAAAGCTTGTTGTTGGGAAATTTGAGCTAAGAGCTGGAGGAACATCGAACTGAGCCTCTCCACCTTCAAGAGCTACTTTAACTCCAGATCTAAAGCTAAGGCCCATGCTGACGTTGTCAGAAACTTCATAAAATACTCCAACATTGAATCCATGCCCATTACCTGAACCACTTAAGTTCGCTTCACTGTAAGAACCATCGGCTTGTTGAACAGGAACACCTCTTCTTAATGAGAAGTCTCCTGTGCCAAAAACATAGCCCACACCGATTCCTAATTTTTCATTGATTTGATAAGCAAATGTTCCTTGATAAAATATGGTTCTCAATGCCATTTCTCGGAGTAAAAACTGTCCTTTCCATTCATCATCATAACTTATACCACTTCCAAAAGGAGTGTATGACGAAAAACCAATTACAAAAGGAGAATCTTCGGAAAACCTGTAAGCTAGATGGGCATTAAAAGGGGTCCCTAATCCACTTGTGCTATTGGCGGTATATACACCGGGTTGCATTTCTCGGTAACCTACATTAGAGGCGATCAGGTTTATACCTATCATGATCTCAGTATTTGCAAAGGCTAATGCTCCTGGATTAAAGAAACCGCTTGCTGCTCCCAGCCTAAGTCCAGTTCCTGTATGCCCCATCCCTGCACTTCGCTGACCTTGAAGGTTGACTTGGAATCCACCTGCGAGACTGTAAAACATCGCAAAGGTGAGTAACGTAGTAGTTATAATGTGTTTCACTCTTGAAAATTTTCTTAAATATATGAAAAATAGACGTAAAGTAATGCGTGCATTGTATTTATATGAATTAATTATTATCAAAAATACATTATTGGCTAGCAATGTTAATATTCAGGTGTTTAGGGTAAAAAAGTGAAATATGTGACGTCAAACAAAATAATTAACCTATCTTTGCGCCGTGTTACACGAACACGTACATAAAAATCATTTAAATAATATTGGCATGTATTTATCAATAGAGAAGAAAAAAGAGATTTTCAAAAAGCACGGAAAATCAGAAAATGACACAGGTTCAGCAGAAGGGCAAATCGCTCTTTTTACCTACAGAATTAGTCATTTAACGGGACACCTGAAAGAAAATCGTAAGGATTACGGTACACAGAGAGCTCTTCAATTACTAGTAGGTAAAAGAAGAAGTTTATTGGATTACTTGAAAAAGAAAGACATTAATCGTTATCGTGCAATCGTTAAAGAACTTGGATTAAGAAGATAATTGTTAATCCAACATAGTTTTAATAAAAAAAGGGGGGCAGTCGAAGTAATTCGAAGTTCCCCTTTTTTCTTTAAAATTTTAATTTGTAAATAAATAAATATGAATATAGGAATCAAAAAGTCCATCACTACAGGAGGAAAAGAAATCTCCGTTGAGACCGGAAAGCTTGCCAAACAAGCTGACGGATCAGTAGTGTTACAAATGGGCAACACAGTTATGCTGGCTACAGTAGTATCAGCACCAGAGGCAAAAGAAGGAATGAACTTCTTCCCTCTAACAGTAGACTATCGTGAGAAATATGCCGCTGCAGGAAGAATCCCAGGTGGTTTCTTGCGTCGTGAAGGAAGACCTTCAGATATGGAAATATTGATCATGCGTCTAGTAGACCGTGCTCTTCGTCCATTGTTTAATGATGATTATCGTGCTGAAACGCAGATAATGATTCAGTTAATGGCGTACGATGGTGAACACCTTCCAGATGCACTTGCAGGTTTTGCAGCGTCAGCTGCTTTAGCCGTTTCAGATATTCCATTCAATGGACCAATGTCAGAAGTAAGAGTAGCTAGAGTAGACGGTCAGTATATCGTTAACCCTTTGAAATCTGAATTAGATAAGGCTGACATGGAAATCATGATGGCTGGTACTATGAAGGATGTTGTTATGATCGAGGGTGAGATGGAGTTTATCCAGGAATCGGAACTAGTTGAGGCAATTAAGATAGGACATGAAGCGATTAAAGAACAATGTCAATTCCAATTGGATTTGGCTGCGGAGATTCCTTCATCAAGTCCAAAAAGAGAATACAACCACATTGATACCAATGAGGAGGTAGAGAAGAAAGTGCATGATTTTGCTTTTGAAAAATTGAAGGCTGTTGCTCGAAAGGGTAATTCAGACAGAACAGAAAGAGCAAATGACTTTGACGCAGTTAAAGAAGAAACGAAAGCTCAATTTACTGAAGAAGAACTCGAAGAAGTTGGAGGATTCGTTAGTACTTACTTCAAGAAAACAATGAAGGAAGCAGTTCGTGATGTAATGTTAAACGAGAGAATCCGTTTGGATGGACGTAACTTTGATGAGATTCGTCCGATCTGGTGTGAAACAGACTATTTACCTTTAGTACATGGATCATCAGTATTTACAAGAGGTGAAACTCAGTCATTGACTACATTAACTCTTGGCGGTAAACTTCAGGAACAGATGATTGATGCTGCTACATATCAGGGGTATGAGAAGTTTATGTTACACTACAACTTCCCTCCATTTAGTACTGGAGAGGCATATCCGATAAGAGGCGTATCGAGAAGAGAAGTTGGTCATGGTAATCTTGCTTTAAGAGCACTAAAACCAGTTCTTCCTGAGGATAATCCTTATACAATCCGACTTGTTTCAGAGATTTTAGAATCTAACGGTTCTTCATCGATGGCAACGGTTTGTGCTGGTACATTGGCATTAATGGACGGAGGTATTCCGATTAAAGCACCTGTATCAGGAATAGCAATGGGTCTAGTAATGAATGCTGAAGGAAAATATGCAGTTTTATCTGATATTCTTGGAGACGAAGATCACTTAGGTGATATGGACTTTAAGATCACAGGAACAGCAGAAGGAATTACAGCGTGTCAAATGGATATTAAAGTAGATGGTCTTCCTTATGAAGTTCTAATCGAAGCATTAGAGCAAGCGAAAGCGGGACGTTTACATATCTTAGGAAAGATCACTGAAACGATTGCTGAGCCAAGAGCTGATTTGAAACCAAGTGCACCACGTGTTGAATCATTCAGAGTACCGAATGAGGCGATAGGTGGAATCATCGGACCTGGAGGTAAGATCATTCAACAAATTCAGAAAGATACTGGAGCAACAATCACGATTGATGAGGATCCAGAAACTGGAGAAGGAGTTGTTCAGATTTTAGCTGAAGGAAAGGAAACAATGGACGCTGCTAACAAAGCTGTTCGTATCATTGCATTCCCTCCTACAGTTGAGAATGGTGCTGAATACGAAGGAAAAGTGAAATCTGTTCAACCTTATGGTGTATTCGTTGAGATCATGCCAGGTACAGACGGGTTAATTCACGTTTCGGAATTCGCACATGAGCGAATTAATAAAATGGAAGATGTTGCCAAAGAAGGTGATTTGTTGAAGTTTAAGGTTGTAGGACAAGATCCAAAATCTAAGAAATGGAAACTATCTCGAAAGGTATTACTTCCAAAGCCTGAAAGTAAAGAATCTTAGGATTCTTCTAAATACAAAAAAAGCTCGATCAATTGATCGAGCTTTTTTTTTGATTATTATTTTTATTTATACCTCTGTTGCAATACTAGCGCTGCTCGTTGGAAACTTTCTATCTACTTTTTTGAATAGTCCTTGTAGTACTTTTCCCGGTCCAACCTCAACGACTTCTTCGCAACCGTCATTAATCATAGCATGCATTGTTTGTGTCCATTTTACCGGTGCTGTTAATTGTGCAATTAAATTAGATTTGATCTCTTCTGGTGAAGTAACAGCTTTTGCATTTACATTTTGATAAATAGCACATTTGCCAACTTTGAAAGGAGTGTTTTCAATTGCTTTTGCAAGTTCTTCTCGGGCTGGCTCCATGAGTGGAGAGTGAAAAGCTCCACCTACCGGAAGAGGTAGTGCGCGTTTAGCACCTTCTTCTTTAGCTTTTTCACATGCTAGTTCTATTCCTTTGTTTGATCCTGATATTACAAGCTGTCCTGGGCAGTTGTAATTAGCAGGAACAACTACTTCATCAATTGAAGAGCAAACTTTTTCTACAGCTTCGTCTTCTAGTCCTAATATTGCAGCCATGGTAGATGGTTCAGCCTCACACGCTTTTTGCATTGCTTGCGCTCTTTGAGAAACTAATTTTAGCCCATCCTCAAATGATAAAACGTCACTCGCTACAAGTGCAGACAGCTCTCCCAAAGAATGCCCTGCAACCATATCTGGCTTGAAATCTTCACCTAGAACCTTCGCTAGGATGACAGAATGTAAAAAGATTGCAGGTTGAGTAACCTTGGTTTCTTTCAGTTGTTCATCTGTCCCATTGAACATGATCTCTGTGATATCGAATCCCAAGATCTCATTTGCCTTATTAAAGTAATCTCGCGCTACTTCTGAATTATCGTAAAGGTCTTTACCCATTCCAATGAATTGAGCTCCTTGACCTGGAAATACATATGCTTTCATGATTCTATAATTTTATACAAAATTAAAAATATTGTGTTTATTGGTCTGATGATCTAGAATAAAAAAAAAGGCCCCGAGAGTTTTCTCGAGGCCTTCTGTTTGATTAAAAATAATCTTTATTTGTTCACTACCAATTTCTTAGCAGTTGAAGCATTTCCTGCGTTGTAATTTACGATGTAAACTCCGTTTGATAATTTAGCAGTTGGAATAGCAACTGTATGTTGTCCTTTTGCTGCATTATTTAAAGAAGTTGTAAATACAGTTTTACCTGAAAGATCAGTTACTGTAATTTGAACATCTGTAGTATTCTCTAATGAAAAGTTAACATTTGATTCTTCGTTAGCTGGGTTTGGATAGATAGATACATTTGCTTCAGTAGCTTCTGCGTTATCCACACTCAAAGAAGGGTCAAAGTTCATTCTCACCATTGGTGTACTGTTAGTAAAATACCAATCAACACCTCCCGTTCCAAGGTCTCCATATAAGAATGAAGTTTGGTCTGGAGAAGCACCAGCAACAGCAATAGAAAGATCAATAGCGAAAGAACCAATTGTTACTAAGTATGTTGATCCTGCAGTTAGCGTAATTTCATTTGGAAAAATGAAAGATCTTGATGTTCCTGCATCACCTGCTTGCGTTGTGTAATATTCTGTTTCAGCTTCAAATTGGAATTCTCCATTTGCATCGATTGAATAAAGAGTACCGTATACTTCTATACCAGCAGCCGTTGAAGCTCCAAACTGAGCGTCAATTGCGTAAAGATCTGCATCTTGGTTGATGTCAAACATGTTACCACCTTCGAAAGCAACCTCAGGGAAGAATCCACCATCAACTAGACCATTGTCACGAGCATAGATATGTTGTACTACATTCATTGTATCGTGGCCGGCAACAGTATTATTGCCAGGAACAGCATCTGTAGCTCCAGAAGATACATCTCCGTCTATAATGTACTCTCCTAATCCAGAAGGAGTGAACTGCGTTGCAAGAGCAATAGTATCTGTAGTAAAAGCATTTACAGTACTTGCAGCAGAACTTGAAGAGAACGATTCAGAAACAACATCAGCAGTATAAACTACGTCAGTTTGATTAGCAAAACCGAAGTTTTTCACGATTCCAGAAATGTCATACGCTGTAACTTGCTCTAGAGGAACTTGGTAATAAGGTACACGAACACCAATGTTTCCTGCAGCTCCCCAGTAAACTCCTTCATCAATAAGATCGAATTCGTCAGCTTCATTGATTTTTACATCATCAACTGCCCAATACCATCCCCAGAAATCATTATCATCATAATAAAATTGAATTCTTACTTGAGAAGAATTTCCTGCAACAGCAGAGATGTCAATTTGTGTAACTTCAGGATTCATTGAGTTTTGATCGTCTGGAGAACCAGCATTATTCGTCACCTCATAATCTGTCCAAGTTGCACCGTCGTCTCCAGATACACGAACTCCACGAGCATCTTGCCACCAACGATAGCTATGTTCGAAAGTTAGAATAACATTTGGAGAACCCGTCAAATCTATTAACTCACTAGTTGCTTCAGCAATAATTGGAGTTCCGTCATTGTCAGCATTGTTAGGTGCTGCATCAGAACTTATCCAAAGGAAACCATTGGATGCAGTCGTACTTCCAAAAGTTGCCAAATCAGCAGGCATAGGAGTAACGTTTAAATTCTCGAGGTTTGCATCAGTTTCTATTGAGAAATCAGTAGAAGGTACACTTGTGTTTGCGAATGTCCATGTAGCTGCACTTGAGCAGTCATCTTCCCATAGTAACGCACCTTTTTCTTGCACCGCGTTGGTATTAGCACGGCTTTTTTTGAAACCTTCAAAGTTAGATTGCTTAGTAGCACCTAATTTTGCTCGGTTAATTTTTGCTTGCGAAGACTGACCTATTGCCGCTCCAGAGAGAAGAATAGATCCTGCCATCATCAATAAGTAACTTTTTTTCATGTTATCAGATTTTAGTTTTAACATAATTATTCGAAACGTAAATTTAATGAAAAAGAAATTTTTCGTTAAATAAAATCACAATTATTATTACCGTATAGTGTCGAATATATGACAAAGCACTTTGCTTTGTCCACTATTTGTTAGGCCCAATCAAAAACTATGGTTGGCATTTGAGCAGGGATTTTAATCTGTTTAGGCTCGTTTTTACCAGAAATAAGTAGAAGTTTATTTTGTTTCCAGTCTAAATTGTATTGCTGATCAAAATCAATATGTGCAGTTTCAAAGCCATGAATTAGAAATTGCTTGTCACCTACAGCTATGGTCGATACGCCAGTGAGGTTGATTTTCAGTGATGAACCGAAGTCAAGCGTAATCTCATCTATCAGTTTGTCATAAGAGATTTTATTTAGATTCACCGTTGTATCCTTGATTTCAGTACCTGCAATAAATAGTTTACCCTTTTCTTTTTCATATTTCTCTACGAAATCAGGAACCTGAGCATAAATCAAACCTGTTTCAATAGATGGGAAATCCTCCGCTTCGAGTATTATTTTGTTTTTCATGTCTTCACCAAATTTGAAATAGAAAGTAATACTGACGAGGATACCTGTCAAAATAATAAGCATGTTCCCGATGAGCATTGGTGTGCTGTAGAAATTCTTGTATAACCACCAGGCAAGAATAACAAATGACGCAAGAATAAATAAAGAAATGACGATTGATACGAACTTTTTCATGAGGCAAATGTAATGAATTCTGTAGCTTTGTGGCAAATGTTAAAAGTAGACCAACAAACATATCGAGATTTAGAATTTGATGTCTTAATAAACATCATGAAGACTTTTTGCGTTGGTCGGACAGCGGAAAACCGAATTGCCAAGTTATCTCCTGTTAAAAATAATTCTGAGCTCTTAAAGTTTTTGAAACAGACTAACGAGTTAACTGCCATTAGAAAAGAGGGTGAAACTTTTCCAAGAATTGAATTTGATGAGCTTCTTGATGAGATTAAAATGTTACCTATCCAAAATGCTAGTTTACCTCAAAAGAGTTTTGGTAAAATCAGATTCGCATCAAATTTGGTGAATAGCTTTATTTATTTTTTTAACAAGCGAGAAAATGAGTATCCTGAATTGTATCGAATGCTTGAAAATGTCTATTTCACAAAAGAAATAGTAGAAGCGATAGATAAAATTTTCGATAAGCATGGAGAGGTGAGAGATGAGGCTTCCAAGGATTTGTTTGAAATAAGAGGTAGAATAGGGGAGGTAGAAAGAAAGGTTAATAGCAATTTTGATCGTGTCATTAAGAAGTATCTCAAAAAAGGTTATCTCAGTGATACAAAAGAAGCATACATGGAAAACAGGCGTCTTTTGGCCGTTGTGTCTTCTTACAAAAGACAAGTGCCAGGTCAAGTTACTGGATCGTCAAAAACAGGTGCCGTAACTTATGTTGAGCCGATAGAGACAGTTCCACTTAATAATGAATTGGAACAATTGAAAGACGACGAAAGAAAAGAGATTTTTAAGATTCTGCAAGTCCTAACGCATGAAATGGTTGTGCATCTTTCTCTCATAAAATCGTACCAGCAAGTTTTGGTGAATTTTGATTTTATAAATGCGAAATCGAGACTCGCACTGAAGTTTGATGCTGTTCTGCCTGGTTTGACAGATAACATGTCATTAGATCTTATTGATGCTTATCATCCGGTATTAAAATTGACGAATGATGAAGCAGGGAAGAATACTATACCGCAGCGAATCACAATGGGTAAAGATTCCAGAATTTTGGTCATTTCCGGACCGAATGCTGGAGGTAAAAGTATCACATTAAAAACAATTGGTTTACTTCAGCTAATGTTGCAATGTGGCCTTCTCGTTCCAGTGCATCCAAATAGTAAAATGACTTTATTTGATGGTTTACTTACGGACATAGGAGATAATCAATCCATCGTTGATGAACTGAGTACATACTCATACCGATTAAAGAGGATGAAGCATTTTCTAGAAGTAGCAGATGAGAATACAATGCTTTTGCTCGATGAATTTGGAACAGGTTCTGACCCTGATTTAGGAGGAGCATTGGCAGAGGTGTTTTTTGAGGAACTTTATCACAAAGGCTCTTTTGGTGTAATCACGACTCATTACGCAAATATTAAGCTCAAAGCTGATGAACTTGATCAAGCGATTAACGGTTGTATGCTCTTTGATACCGAGACACTAAAGCCACTTTTTACATTTTCAATGGGACAGCCTGGGAGTTCATTTACTTTTGAAGTGGCTCAGATTAATGGGATTTCAAAAAGCCTTGTTGAAAGAGCTAAGTCTAAATTAGATTCGAGAAAAGTAAAGATGGATGAATTGCTTCACGAACTGCAAAGAGAGAAGTCTTATTTATCTAGATTGACTAAAGAGCATATATCAGCTCAAGAAGCGGCAGAGAAGGCAAGAGTTAAATCTGAAGAAGCACTTTCCAAGTACAATGCTAAGTTGAAGCAGATGCGTGAAAGGGCGGAGGAAAACAGCAAATTTGTTAGTCTAGGTAAAAAGCTGCAGCAATTCATCAACGAGTATGTTACGAAAAGTAAGAAGAAGACTGTTAATGCTTCTTTGATGCAAGAGGTTAAAAAATATATTGCTGTTGAAAAAGCCAAAATTGAAGTCGCCAAGAAAGAAGAGGTATTAAAAAAACAGTCAAAGAAAAAGAAAAGTAAACCATCAAAACGTGCTGAGCAATATCATCAAGATAAAATCAAAGAAGGGAGCACTGTTAAAATGATTTCAACCAAGCAAAAAGGCGAGGTGGAGCAAGTGGAAAAGAATGATATTATCGTCACTTTCGGTTTTGCCAGAATGAAAGTTAAAAGGGAGAGCTTAATTTGGATTAAAGATTAGTGTATTTTTTAACTTTGTACTTATGAAAGATAAAATCACTATTGCTATCGATGGTTGGTCATCATGTGGTAAAAGCACAATGGCCAAGGCTTTGGCGAAATCCTTAAATTACATATATGTTGATTCTGGTGCAATGTACCGAGGTGTTGCATTGTTTGCCCTTCGTAAAGGTTGGGTAGGTGATAAATCTTTAGAAAATGTAAGTATCATTAATGCTTTAAAAGATGTTTCAATAGGTTTTAGTCAAAATCAAAACGGGACTCCAGATCTTATCCTCAATGGAGAAAATGTTGAGGATGTTATTAGAACTCTTGAAGTCTCTCAGCATGTAAGTAAGATTGCTGCGATTAAAGAGGTTCGGACTTTCCTTGTAGATCAACAACGGAAAATGGGAGATGATGGAGGTGTAGTGATGGATGGTAGGGATATCGGTTCTGTAGTTTTTCCGAATGCAGAACTCAAGCTCTTTATTACAGCAGATGTCGATACAAGAGCAATGAGACGTTATGAAGAGCTGGTTTCGAAAGGAGATGATATATCTTTAGATGAGGTCAAACAAAATTTAAAGGAAAGAGATCATCTAGACTCAACTCGAGAAGAAAGCCCATTAATTCAGACAGAAGATGCTGTTGTAATCGATAATTCTAATTTAACTCAGACAGAACAGTTAGAAAAAGCATTGGAACTTGTTAAAAATAAGTTAGAAGCGTAACTATTTCACTTATTTTTCATTATACTTGTTTGAACCCTGTCAATGAATTATGCGCAACAAACTATTTTTAATTATTCCTTTTCTATTTTCCTTTACACTATTTGCAGAAGAAACAGATTCTTTAGTTCTTGAAGATTGCACTCCGCCATGGCAGAAGGAACTTTTAAAAGTAAAGCATTTAAACGATTCTCTTCATGTTACTTATGTGGAAAATAACGCGCTATTTACTGAGAGATGGGATCGTTTAGCACATCCTGTTTTTTGGAAAACGATGATGACTCTGTCTCCAGATTCATGTGTTATTAATATTGCTAAAACTAGAGATATTGTTGCGCGTATGAGTGTCGAAGACTGGGATCGATGGTCGGACAATGAAAAAGATGATTATAGAGATTCTATCAGGGGTGTTTACAACCTTCATGAAGACGATAAAGTATATATGACCACTGGTAAAAGTGATTTTTATGCGTTTGACCTTGCTTTACCCACAATATCTAAAGGCGTAGAAGTATTTAAAGAAGAAGGAGTTGATCCTTGGTATGCTCAGGCAATATTGCTTATCGAGAGTCCAGGGAAAATTGCAAGATCTAATGTAGGCGCATATGGTTCATTTCAGTTGATGCCTGGTGTTGCTCGAAAACATGGATTAACTGTTAATAGATACGTTGATGAACGAAAAGATTTTGTTAAATCAGCTCAGGCTGCTAGTGACCTTATAAAAACTACCTGTATTCCTGAAGCTAAAATAATACTGGAAAGACAAGGTGTAGCCTATGAAGAAACTGATTTGTGGTTTAGACTTTTTGTGTTGCATGTATACCACGCTGGAGCATACAACGTGAGTCAAGTGATAAATAAAATTGCACCATCTTCTGGAGGTATTAGCTTGATTCAAACCATGTGGGTTACTGAAGCTGGTAGATTTAAGAATGCGTCTCAAAACTATTCTCAACTTGCATTAGCAGCAATGTTAATTTTCGAAGATATGCTGTGGGAGACTTGCGAATCAATAGTGATGAACTAGGTTCGAGACTATTCTATCTTGTTTGAGTCACTATGCGTATCATCGAGTAAGTCTTTCTCTTCTTTCACTACAATAGGATTAGGTGGTATTTCTCTGGCCTCCATTCTGAGATAGTTCAATGTACCAACCATCGTTAAAAGTACTGGTGCAATTACAACTCCAACAAAAGGAATGTAAAGTAGAAGCGTAAAAATCCCACCTGTTAGCGTCATTTGTAAGGGATGTCTAAATGCATATCCCCAGCTTTTACCAACACTCACGTTATAGCGTTCAAGAGAGTAATCATAACTATTGAAACCAGTGAAAAAGCCAATCAACATTGCGGATATAAATGGCGTCAGAAAACTAATGCCTAGCACCCATGCAAAAGCCCACCAAATGAGTTTAATGAATAGGTACATCAATCCTCCTAACAAAGCTACACCAATTGTTCTAAGGATGTCATTAAAGAATTTTTGCCATCCATCATCGAATTTTCTTCCTGTCTCGTGTTCGTCCAATCGCTGACTTAACATTGTGTGAAAAGGAGAAAGTAAAGTTATTATTGCGAACTGGTATATATAGATTGAGAAATCCGTGATCCATCCGAAAACAGCATCCACAGCAGATTGTAAATAGCTTCCAATCCATGGTATATGTTCCACCAAGCCTAAGGTTGAGTTGGCCGAAGCTAATCCTCTAGTGTACATGTAAAAAAACACAGCAATTACTATCCCAGGTATGAAATAGATCAAATAATGCCCCTTGAATAAGAGAGTAAGTGCTTTGGAGATAGAATGAAAATGATCAGTAATTGCCTTCATGTTTTCAATTAAAGAATTTTAAAATTAACATGATAATTCCGAAAAAGGCTATAGATCCCATGAAAAAAAGTTTACCTCCGCGATAACCTTGATTGTACCAATACCAGCTATTAAGACTACTCAGGATAATCCCACCCAGTGCAGCGAATAAATAATATATAGGGGGCATTTTTAGTTTGGCTTATTTCTTGTTTATATAAGGGAAATACAAAGGTATGAAATCAATTATTGAGAAAACGTTCGTATTGTTACTTATGGTATCTATCATTGCTTGGATTATGAATTAGTCTGGATTGACAGTGATACCCATAACGCAAATATCATCTATCTGTTCATAGCCTTCTTTCCATTCAATCATCCTTTTTTCGAGAATTGCTCTTTGCTCTTCCATAGGTAGCTTATAATTCTCTGTTAAGATGCTTTTCATCGCTTTAATTTTAAACTTCTTGTTTCTTTCTCCTCCAAATTGATCTGCATAACCATCGGAACTCATATAAAACCTTAACGTTTCAGAAATGTCAATTTCATGCAGTTCGTAAACCTGGTCAATTGGAGTAAAGCCACCTACTGCCATTTTGGTAGCTTTAATTTCCTCAAGCTCACCGGCCGAGTTAAGAATCCATAGAGCTCTATGGGCACCGGCATATTTCACCTTTTTAGTTGTGTGATTTATTGTGATGATAGCGGCATCCATTCCATCTCGGGTAGCTTTTTTACTATCGTCTTGGCGAAGTGAAGTTTTAATCCCTTCGTTTAAGAAAGAAAGAATCTTATCAGGACTTGTTATTCCTTTTTCTCCTACACAAACATTCAATTTATCGACGCCAATCATCGACATGAATGCTCCAGGAACTCCATGACCAGTACAATCTGCACAAACAATTATTGATTCGTTTCCACGTTGAAAAAACCAGTAGAAATCTCCACTCACCACATCTTTTGGCCAAAATAGAATAAACGAATCCAACAAGTGCTCTTTCATTTCATCCTTCAATGGAAGTATAGCCTTTTGAATTCGTTGAGCATAGTTAATACTGTCTTCAATTTCAGTTTTTTGATGCAGAATTTCAGACTTTTGGCTTTCTAAGCGAGTGTTTTTCTCCTCAATCTCTTTCGTACGCTCTTGAACTGCCTTTTCAAGTCTTTTGTTTTGAGCCTTAAGTTGCATAGAGCTTATCTTAATTGCTAAGTAAACAATGATTAAGAAAAGCAGGACATAACCTATGTAGGCAATCGTTGTTCTGTACCAGGGAGTAGATATGGTGAATTCAATATTTGCCTCTTCAGCTTCTTGCTTGTATATATTTCTAGCCTTTACATGGAACGTGTACTTTCCTTCGGGAAGGTTAGAAAACTCCATCTCATTCTTTTCTTTCCAATCAGACCATTCTTTAGTGTAACCTTCTAACCAATAGCTATATTCAATGGGTTGGTGGTCCTCAAAGTATGGTGCGCTATAATTGAATTTGATAAAGTTTTTATCATAATCAATGACAATAGCTTTGAGATCATCATGCCTGACTCCTCCAAATGACGTTTGCTTATCATTTGTAAGGACAGACCTTATTAATGCTTGAAAGTCTTCTTTGTAAGGTATTTCGCTATTAATACTATACCTGATCAATCCATCGGAAGCACCAATCCATAAATAATCTTTATTTGGAGATCGATAAAGCTCATTTACTTTTCCTTTTTTGATTCCCCAGAATGGTCTATTCGTGAATTTTTCATCTTGTTTATCAAAAACACCAACGTTATTATCAATGCAATACCAAATCTTTTTATCGTCTTCAAGTAAGTAAAAAATAGGTTCTTGTATTGCACTATCACCAATATTTTGAGGCATGAAGAAGGTGTATGTTTCACCGTCCATACTTGTCTCATCTACATTTAATAACCCTTTAGAACTACCGAAAATTATTTTATTGTTTAGTTCATGAGGAACAACAATATGGTCCTCGGGTATACCATAAGAAATTCCTCCATAAAAGTCAGCTTTAAAATCCTCGGTATAACTTAATTTTAGAATTCCCTGCCCGTGAAGACCCATCCAGTACTCAGTAGTATCTTCTTTCTTTTTCGTGCTTATGCCTGTAACAGTTTTAAAGGATTCCTCAATTGCATGTTTTAAATCTAGACTTTCAAGATCCAAAACATATAGTCCTTTACCACCAGCAGAAACGAGTTGACTATTGGCAGTATCTATGGCGATAGCATTAGTATTTCTTCGTAAGATGTTTTCAACGAAATAAGGCTCTTTATCAACCTTCATGGTGAACAAGCCTTCACTAGTTCCAATAAATAAAGTCTCATTGTACACTCCCAGGTCCCAAACAGCGTGGTTTATGCCTTCTATTTTCTGAAATATTCGAAAGGAACTTTCGTCCTCTGGCTTCAAAACATACAGCCCTTCGTTTGTCCCAACAAACAGTTCGTTTTTGCCATTAACCGTCAATTCCAGAATGGACTTTACACCTCCATGTAAACCTTGTAGCTGACCGAAATAAGATAATCTAGCATTTAGGTTTACAAGCACCAAGCCGTTGTTTGTTGCCAACCATAGATTTCCATCCATATCCATGAATTGATTGCGGACATCATTCGAAACAAGCCCCATTCTTTTATTGACTCTTCCAACTTCTTTCCCTTGATTATCTATGAATACCAATCCTTTTCCATTGGTCATTAATGAGATTCTATTCTCGCTTACTCGCTTAGCTCCGTATAATATGTAGTTTACGATTTCGTCGTCATATTCTGTAATGTAAGGATCTAAGGAATTCGATTCTAAATTCCATTTGAATAGGCCGATTTCCTGAGAGATAACGAGTTTAATAGTTGACTTGTCAGTATCTACAATGCCAAAGATTCCATAAATTTCAAACAACTCTGAGCCTTTTACTTTGGACCAATCGTTATTTTTCCAGACCATCAATCCATGTTCTCTCATCCGAACAACCAACTGATTATTCACTTTGAAAGCGGTATGCACTGTTGAGGGCATATTTATAGCAGATACTTTACCTTTAGAAAGTTTAAAGATCTGTTTTTCACTGTGGAAAAAGATATCCCCATCAATTTCTATGATGTTCCATACCTCACTAAATGGTATTTCATTTCTTGTAACGGAATCTACCAAAGAAGTATAATGGTACTTACCGATACTGTCGGCAATTAGTTTTCCGAAATCTCCTTGCGAACCAACATAGATAACACCATTTTTAGCCTTCAAAAGAGAGTGAGTGGAACGTTGGGGTACCGTCATTATTGATCCCCACTGACTTCCGTCAAAGGTTAGAATATTACCAGTATTTCCAAAATACATGACTCCATTTTCATCCTGACAAATACCTTGATTTTCAGGAGCGAAATCTATTCCATAGTCCTCTGTCGTATAATTTGTTATTGGAGGAAAAAAATCTTGAGCAAAACTGTTACTGAATAAGATCAGTGTATTCAATAAGATAAGTAGTGCGTTGAACTTTAGTTTCATAGATGCAAATTAACGAAAATCAAATGTTATTGGAGTTGAAATAGAAAAAATCTTAATGGTTTCTGGTTTGAACTGTGCGCATTGATTATTTTTCCAAAAAATTGATCAGATGAGCAAAAAAATGACATTAGCGGAAACCATTGAAGCCGTTGCAACTTTTCACGATAGTTTTGGAATTAAAAACAATTACATGCCTACTGCAGAGCTGGAAGAGGGACAAGTAGAATTGCGACATAGATTGATGCAAGAAGAGAATGAGGAGTATCTTGAAGCGGCAAAAGAGGGTGACTTGGTTGAGATAGCGGATGCTTTAGGTGATCAACTGTACATTTTATGTGGTACAATTATGAAGCATGGAATGCAAGATGTTATCGAGGAAGTTTTTCAAGAAATACAACGTTCCAATATGAGTAAGTTGGGAGAGGATGGAAAGCCTATTTACCGTGAAGATGGTAAGATTTTAAAAGGCAAGAATTATTTCAAACCGGACATTAAGTCGATTCTTAAAAAATAAGATGGCGCTGAACATTCGTGTTTATGGACTCTTAGTTAATGGTCAAGGAGAAGTTCTTCTTTCAGATGAACGTAGGTTTGGAAGAGAATTTACGAAGTTTCCTGGTGGAGGACTTGAAGAAGGAGAAGGTATAAAAGACTGTTTGATTAGAGAGTTTCAAGAGGAATTATCTTTAGATATTGAAGTTTTAGATCTTTTCTATCTCACTGATTTTTATCAAGAATCAGCCTTTAAAAATAATGAGCAGCTCATCAGTATATACTACCGAGTTAGTAGTTTAAAAACTGATAGAATAAAATGTTCTACCCGACCTTTTGATTTTGTTGAAGATGCTATTGAGTCGCACAGGTGGAAGAGTATTAAAGAAATAACTCAAGAAGATGTTACGTTTCCAATCGACAAATTGGTTGTTGGTAAACTGATTCAATCAAATTTAAATAGATAACCTCTTCTGAACGTAGCTATCTATTTTTGTAAAGAATTGTTTTGGAGCGTAGGTTCTCCATGATACATCCTCCAGTTCTCCACCTAATACAAAATATTGATCGATGTGGATTTCATTGAATTCTCGAACAACATGGTCATGAAAATTGACTAAGGCAATATATCCATCTTCAAGTTCGTCAAACCATTCTTCATAATAGCTATCGTCTGAATAATGAAAGTTCAATATATTTTCACCGATCAGAATGAACTTATCCACTCCTTCATACATCAACTCTTCGGCAATGTCTCTTTTCAAGGTCATTATATCGTTGTGGATGGCATCGTTCCATTCTCCAATCATTTCTATAATGCAATACCCTTCTTCATAATCCACGTAAAGGATTTTCAGAAATAAAGTAGGAGACCCAATATTATCCCATTGAGGATGCAACAAATAATTATAAACCTGATCCGTATATTCGAATTCATTATATTCTCTGTCATAAAAAGGAGATCTTTCATCTTCTGAAGAAATATAAAGATGTCTCCAATTGAAATACGGTTCAATTTCATGCATGATGCAAAGTTATAAGATAAATTATCCAAAGCACAATGTCTGAAACATGGATCAAGAGAAATCGTTTTTAAAACGCTGTTTTATTGAATCAAATTGATAAGAGAAAGACATTATTGATTGAAATACTTATTTTTGAAAGAATTCTAATTAGAACTAAAATGAAGATGTTTAAACACCTTTTCGGGATTACTTTTCTTGCTTTTTTAATGGTTTCTTGTGGAGGGAACAACGAAGATAAAGACCTTCAAGGGTCATTTGTGTCTTTGGTAACCAACCAGAAAGATGTTGTTGGATATGGGTATATTGATGTAGAGTCTATTTTGAATAAAGGAAATTTAACTTCTTTAGATGGGATTGGTTCAATAGTAGAAAGCAATTATGTAAGAGTTGCCAATGCTATTAATGCAGAGGAGAAGATTTATTACGCCCTAACGGGGCCATTGGAAAGAGATGGAATGCCTACGAACTTTATTGTTCTAAGTAAAGTAAAAAACAGAGATTCTGTAAGGAAAGTATTTACTGAAATGGGCTATGGTTTTGAGTTGGAAAAAGATATGCTTGTGCACTACGATATGACTACAGCAATTGGGATTGATGATAATTTCGTAGTGATGGCATCTACAAACCCTCAAGGAGATGCTAAACAGGTGATGTTGGATGTATTTGATAATATGGGTAAGAAAGATCGCGACGAAAGGGTAACAGCGGTGATAGAGGAGGAGACAGACTTTCTTGTTGCTTCTCACTTGAAGAACTTGTATGAAACTTCAAGCACTTCTTTGAGTGATTTGCCGAAAGAACAACAAAAAGAAATCGAAGCGATGGTAGATAATAGTCATGTTTCTACAAGTGTAACATTCGGTAAAGGACAACTTGTAGTACATGCGAATACATCAAGAGTTAGTGAAGCGATGAAAAAAGCTTATTTTTTCAAAGAGGAAGGTGCTGGAAAAGTGGCTCAATCTATCGGTCCAGGAAAACCAATTGTGGCAATGGCTGGTGCGCTAGATATTGCTAAAATGGAAAAGTTCTTGAATCGATTCAGTCCAAATGCCACTAAACAACTTTACAAGAATTTTGGTTTAGGAGGTTTCTTTTTACAAGCTATGGGACCTAAAGGGGTTTCGTCTCTTTTTAACGGAGATATTGGTTTTAACCTACTAGGGATTGAAGAAGACTTCGCTGCTTTTGGTGGTGTAACAACAATCAATGGTTATGTAGGATTTGGAGAGAACGGTTCAAATTTAAAAGACTTAATCCATTCGTACTCTGAAGATGGTCAAGTTGAAGATCTTGAAGGAGGTTATTACAAAATGGATGAAGCGATTGGGTACGTAACTAATAACGAACTTATTTTTCATTCCAATGATTCAGTTAAGGAGCGTTTTCGAGTTGAGCCAATCACTAAAGTTGATGGGATGAATGATTTTGGAGTGGAGCCTGTATCTTTTTATGTAGATATGAAACAGATCAGTAGTATGCAGCTGACGAAAATGTCACAAGCAGAAGCTATGTTAGAACTTGCCGATTATCTTACTTTAAATGCTAATCCTGATGGAATAACTTTGAAGCTAGTAATGAAGAATCAATCCGAGAATGTATTACTGCAAATTGTAAATGCAGCAGCTGAGCAATTTAAATCTCAGATATCTCTTATTTCCATGTAAAGATGAATTCTGGAAATAGGACGATTTACCTGTTTTTAATGCTTATTATTACAATTATCTAATTTTCAGACAAGAACGGATAGAAGGTGGTTTGATTTCTCTGTATACTTGAGAACATCGAGGTGTTTTACTTTGTTTCTGAGACTTAAAATTAATATCTTTACATCACAAGTCGCCACTCAGAGAGATGGATTGTACTTGAGGTTGAAAAACCGCCCATACAGTGTTATTTTGAAGCTTACAATTATTTTATTTAGTACTGTACTTGATCTGACTATGGCGGGCCTCCCTTCATCTTTAAGGTAAGGATAACCCAGAGGATTACAGAATCAGATCGGAGGTACTAACCATGTTTTCTGAGGTTTTCAGAAATTGATCTGTATGGGTTTCTTTTTTTCTCTAATATTTCACTCAAGTCCTTCGTTATAAAATTCGTAATATTGCTTCCGCGTAACAAGTGCATTTGAGAATTAA
>CBFHJL010000041.1:0-24371 GCA_965656195.1 Brumimicrobium sp.
TGGTATCGTATTGACAATTGGTATGTCAGTGGATGCTAATGTACTGATCTATGAGCGTATTCGAGAGGAGATTGCTGAAGGTAAAGGAATGAAACTGGCAATTAAAGATGGTTATAGAAATGCATTGTCTTCTATTATAGATGCTAACGTTACTACTTTGCTTGTAGCGATCGTATTGAAGACTTTCGGAACAGGACCAATCGAAAGTTTCGCAACAACTTTAATAATCGGTATCTTTACTTCAGTATTTGCTGCCGTAGTGATTACACGTTTAGTATTTGAATCTCAGATTGAGCGTAAAAAGTCTTTCCAATTCTCTACTCCAGTAACAAAAGGTGCCTTTAAGAGTATTAATCTTCAATTCATTAAGAATCGTAAGAAGTTCTATATTCTATCTGCTTTATTGGTAATTGGTGGATTATCTGTTTTATTCACGAGAGGGTTGAAGCCGAGTGTTGAATTCTCTGGAGGTAGAACTTTTGAAACAGTGTTTGAAAAACCCGTAGCTTCGGAAACAGAAGAAATTAAAGCGCTATTGCGTGAAACACTTCAAGAAGATGGTGCGTCTGCATCGGTAGAAGTTAAAATGAGAAATTCTGATTACCGAGTTGAAATTTCGACTGATTACTTAATGAATGTTCCGAATTCTCAAGAGAAAGTAAATGTTGAGATGATGAAAGCTTTAAACTCTAGAGCTGATAAATACGGAACTGCAACTATTCAGAATAGTCGTTCGGTTTCTCCAACAATTTCTGAGGAGTTGAAGCAGTCTTCAACTGTCTCAATAATTCTTTCTCTGATTATAATCTTTGTGTATATCCTGATTAGATTCGGTAAATGGCAATATGGACTTGGAGCCATTGTAGCCATGGCGCATGATGTGATTATCGTATTAGGATTATTTGCATTGCTTCACGGTGTTCTTCCATTCAATATGGAAATTGACCAGGCATTTATTGCGGCTATACTTACCGTAGTAGGTTACTCTATAAATGATACCGTAGTTGTATTCGATAGATTGAGAGAATACTTGAACAAGTATCGCAGAAAAGAACGTAAAGAGATTATCAACTCAGCATTGAACTCAACATTGAGTCGTACAATTAATACCTCTTTATCTACATTTATTGTATTGCTCACAATCTTCCTTTTTGATGGTGGAGCGATCAAAGGATTTATCTTTGCTTTGATGGTAGGTATTATTGTGGGTACTTATTCATCAGTATGTATAGCAACTCCAATTGTTGCTGATCTGGTAAAAGGTGATAAAGACAAGAAAGAAGAAGAGTAATGTAAAACACACTTATATTGAAAGCCGTATCAGTCGATGATACGGCTTTTTTTGTTGACTTAAGACAAGTGTATATTTTTCTTGTGCACTTCTAAACTATTCACGAATTATTTTGTCTTATAGGAAAGTCACAGTATGTTATTTGATACTTCCATAAAGGATAACGAAACAAAAAAAGAAATCAATAAAGCGGTTGGTAGGCCCTACAACGTTATTGATATGTTTTTTAAAGGTGTTGGCCAAATAGGATCTTCACGTATGGAAGTTATCGCTCACAGTAAGCTGTTTGATAATGTCATGAATCGTCGCAAGCAAGCTGTGTTTGCGAATATTGCGGTTCGTCCACAAGGTATTATAGTTGTTTTCTTCATTCGAACAAGCAATTACTCTTGGGTTATACCGTATCGTTACCTTTCAATTTTTAAAACTGATATTTTGGTGATACATGGGCAAGGAGAGTTTTTGAAGCTTAAAATATCGGGAGATCAGAATAAGAAGTTACTCGATAAGATCATGAAATTGAAGAACGAGGGTCAGCCAGATAATTATTATGCTGATCTAGAGCATTGATTTGTAATTTTTGTGATTCCTGAGTAAAAATTTTATTGTACTTTTAATTTCAAATAAAATAGATATGTCAGGAATATGGATAGCTGTAATAGTATTAGTAATTATTGTAATCTGGATAATTGCGATATACAATGGCCTTGTTAGATTAAGAGAAAATAGAGATAACGCTTTTGCCGATATAGATGTTCAGTTGAAACAGCGTCATGATTTAGTTCCACAGTTAGTTGGGGCTGTAAAAGGATACATGGAACATGAGAGAGGTACTTTAGAATCTGTAACACAGGCACGTCAAAAAGCCATTAATGCTAGTTCTATCAATGATAAAATAGCGGCTGAAAAAGAATTGACTTCGGCTTTGAGTGGTTTGAACATACAAGTAGAAGCTTATCCAGATTTAAAAGCAAGTCAGAATTTTATGCAATTGCAAAACGAACTTTCTGACATTGAGAATAAGTTAGCTGCAGTTCGTCGTTATTTTAATTCCTCTACAAAAGAATTGAACATATCTGTTCAGAAGTTCCCTAATATTATTTTTGCTGGAATGTTTGGTTTTAAAGAAGAACCGATGTTTGATCTTGGTGATTCACAACGTCAGGAATTGGACAAAGCACCAGATATTAAATTCTAGCAATAAGGAGAATGGAATACGTTGGAATTCAACAACAAATTTCGTCAAATAACAGGAAATCAGTAATTCTTTTATTGGCTTTTCCTATTTTGATATTCCTTATGGTTTATGGTGTGATGTTCTTTATGAGCTTCACGGAGGAGGGAGCGCCAGATCCAAAGGCTGTATTCGAACAATTCCTGCCCGTTATACCGTTTATTATTATCGCAGTAGGAATATGGTTTGCTATAGCTTATTTCGCACATTCTAAGATGATAAATAGCGCTGCAAATTCTCATTCAATTTCTCGTAAAGAGAATATGCGTGTCTACAATTTAATGGAGAATCTGACCATGAGTGTAGGTATGACAATGCCAAAGCTGCGAATCATTGATAGTGATGCATTGAATGCGTTCGCCAGCGGAATTACGGAAAAGACATATACTGTAACATTGACGAAAGGAATTATTGAGAAATTAGATGATGATGAACTCGAAGGAGTAATTGCACATGAACTAATGCATATTAGAAATAAGGATGTACGCTTGTTGATTGTATCCATAATATTTGTTGGTATCTTCTCATTCATTGTTCAAGTTGCATTTAGAAGTGTTTTGTACGGGTCTGTAGGTAGCAATAGACGAAAGAATGATGGGAAAGGAATGATCATTATTCTCGTTGCTGCATTAGTCGCCTATTTATTGTCAATGTTGTTTAAGTTTTCTTTGAGTAGAAAGAGAGAATATATGGCAGATTCTGGTGCTGCTCAAATGACTAGAAATCCAGATGCGCTTGCAAGTGCATTGGAAAAAATATCGGGTAATCACCACGTTGATAAGGTGAAGTCTGAAGATGTTCAGCAACTGTTTATAGAGAATGCTCCAGAAGATTCATCCGTTGGTTTTCTTGGTGGTTTAGGTGGCTTGTTCTCGACGCATCCGCCTATTGAAAAGAGAATTAAAATATTAAAACAGTTTTAGTTATATCTTTTCTCCTTTCACGTATTTTTCTTCAAGGATTATATTTCCGCTTTTATCATACATTATTGTCGAACCGTGGAGCTTGCCATTTTTATATTGTGCTTCTAAATATACTTTATCTTCATATGGAGCAGGGTAGAACCTTTTGCAATAGCCAGTAAATGGATCGTTGAAGTACTTATGAATTACAATCCCATCTGCTCGTTCAAACTTTTCTAACTCTTCGCAGTCACAAGTTTCTTTACCAACATTCTCTCTAAAAACATCTCCTTTTTTGTATTCACTTTGTGTAAGTGTATCACCTTTTGGAGAAAGAATAATCCTATTTCCGTAGAGTTGACCTTTAAATATCTGACGTATTTCATATTTCTGATCCAAATTAGGGTAGTTGAGATAACAATTTCCAGTATACAGTGAATCATCTTTATATAATAGGTCTTCGGCTTCTTTGAGTTCATCACAAGAACACGAGGGTAATTCTTTGAAAACGGAGAAATCTCTGGATTTAATACGCTTTTCAATCTCTTCTTGTGTTAAGTTTTGAGTACAACTAAATAGCAGCAAAGCAATGATTACGAAAGATAACCTCATCATGAATAATTATTTTAGTGTAAAAATAATAATGTCTCGTAAGAGTAGGAAGAGCAATGCGAAAATCTTACTTTTATACGTCAGGGATTTCATGATTAATTTTAAACTGAATAGCCGTGCCTCATATCAAAAATGCATTGATTCGTTATCGTATAATCGATAAAGCATTGCGCGATGAATACCATCCTTTTCCAACCAAACAAGATTTGAGGTATGCCTGTGAAGAGTCTTTATACGGTGATTCAAGCGGAGAGCATATTTGTGATTCCACTATAGAGAAGGATCTTTTCGCAATGCGTGTAGAACATGATGCACCGATAAAATATAGCAAAAGGGAAAAAGGCTATTATTATGCTGATAAAGACTTTAGCATTAATGAAATTCCGCTTTCAAATGATGATATATCTTCGATTCAGTTTGCACTAAGCACACTTTCTCAGTTCAAGGACACCGCCATGTTTAAGCAATTTGGATTTGCTTTGAATAAAATTGTAGATCGTGTAAATGTTGATCAGTCGAAAAAGGATGAGAGTATTGAAACTTCAGTGCAGTTTGAAACAGGAAATACGACTACAGGTAATGAGTACTTGTCACCGCTGTTGTCTGCTATAAAGGATAAATGTGTAACCTATTTCGAGTACGAAAGCTTTATCTCTCAACAAAGAAAGAGAAGAATGGTTACTCCATTGCTACTAAAGGAATACCAGAACAGATGGTATTTGATCTCGTATGACCTTGTCAAGGACGGAATCATTACTTACGCTTTGGATAGAATAGCAGATTTAGAAGTATCCGAACAGACTGGTAAAACACCTAATGACTTCAATCCAGACTTATTCTTTAAGTATTCCATTGGAATAACAGCAAGTCACAATGCTCAGCCAGAGCAGATTGTTTTTGAGGCAAATAGCGTTGCTTCTCGATATATTGATTCCCAGCCTTTTCATGATAGTCAAGAGGTACTTGAATCTAATGATAAAGGAACGCGCTTTTCTCTTTACGCTATAGTATCAGAAGAATTGATTCGAAAACTCATGAGCTACGGGGGCGAATTGAAAGTTATTCAACCTCAATCCTTATCCAGAGAATTGATAAAAAGAGCAAAGGATATCTTGAAGCGATATAGCTCATAAGTTTCTTTCTTAATTAATTTTTGAACCGTTTCCAAAAGTAGCTGTACAACATAGCATAAAACAGAATGCTATGATCAATAAAATTACTTTGCTATTTTCTCTTTGCTTATTATTTACCTCTATATCAATGGCTCAAAGCCTAAGAGGAAATATGATGTCTGAAACTAATCTTGCTTTAGGATATGGAAACGTAAATATCTATAAAGGAGAAGAAAGGGTAGCATCAGTTCTTACAGATGCTGATGGGAACTTTGATGTGAAACTTGATACAGGTATTTACCGTGTTGAGGTGGAATACGTTGGCTTTGAAACTATCAATAAGGATATCGTTGTTAAAAATGATAAAATGACAGATTTTAAGATGAAAGCCGATAAAGCATATGTGGCAAACCAAGCCAAGAAGAAAAAGATTCGTGAAGAGTCTTATTCTGAGGATAGAGAGCGTATGTTAATGTTTTCAGATGAAGTGTCAATCAGCGAAAAGTCTAGAATTGAAACTAAGAGTGAACTCGGATCCAAATCAATTAGGAAGCCTCTGGTTGATGGAGAGTTTGCTCCTGTTGATTCTTATGATGGAATGATAGAGTCTAATGAAGGAAAGTCTGGAGTGCTTACAGCAGGAGAAATTAATGATTTCAGTAAATGGGAAATGTGGTCTGACATAGTAAGCGACCAACTCAAAAAATACCAAGACTATTGGAAAATAGAACCGAGTTATAGGTATGTGATTCAGCTAACCAATACTGCTCAATTGCCTGTAGTGGATGCAATAGTTCAACTGATTGATGCGAGTGGAACAGTTTTGTATCAAAGTAGAACTGATAATACGGGTAAATCAGAATTGTGGGGTAGCTTGGTTTTAGGTGCTCAGGCAGTAGGCGAATGTTCAGCGCTTATTTATCATGAAGGTAAAGAATTTCAAATCCGTAAGTTAATGCCTTTTAAAGATGGTATTAATCAAAAGTCTATAAATGTGGATTGCGAACAGTCAAAAGTGGTAGATATAGCTTTTGTTGTTGATGCTACAGGGTCAATGAGTGATGAGATCAATTTCCTTCGAGAAGAGTTGAACAATGTGATTTTCAAAACAAAGAATGCGAATCCGGAATTGACATTTAATTTTGCGAACACGTTCTATCGTGACAATAATGAGGAGTATGTAACAAAACATCAGGATTTTAATGATGTTCTCTCTAAATCTATAGAATTCATTGATGAACAGAGCGCGAGAGGAGGAGGTGATTATGAAGAAGCTGTTGATGTGGCGCTAGAAGAAGCGATTAATGACCTAAGTTGGTCAGATGAAGCTAGATCACGTATATTATTTTTGATTTTAGATGCTCCTCCGCATAATAGTCCAGAAATCCGATTAAAGTTAGATGCAATAATGCGTCAAGCAGCAGCTCAAGGAATTCGAATTATTCCATTAGTTGCAAGTGGGATAAATAAAGATGCTGAGTACTTGTTAAGAAGTATGGCGCTCGCAACAAATGGAACTTATGCCTTCTTAACAAATCATAGTGGAATAGGGGCTGACCATTTAGAGCCAACAACTGATGAATATGATGTTGAGTTATTGAATGATCTAATGATTCGTTTGATCTCATCCTACATCTATCTTCCTGATTGTGAAACACCTGTTCAAGAGGATGATTTAGATGATATTGTGCAGGATGATCAAGATAGTGAGGATAGAGAGAAGATAGAATGGACAATATGGCCAAACCCAACAAGTGGAATAATCAACATTAAGATTGACCGTGATATAGAAGAGGTTTTTCTTACAGATCTTTCAGGCAAGATTATGGAAAGATATGCTAACCTTAAAAAAGATAGAGCACTTAAGAGAGACTTAAGTCAATACGCTAGAGGTTTATATTTACTGACTTTTACGTACAAAGAGAAGGTGTATACCAAAAAAGTCGTTTTGCAGTGATCGATGGCACTTTATTCATCGAGTTTGAAGTTCAGGAGTGCCCATTTGTGGCGCTCTTTTTATTTCTCTAGTAACGGGGCAATGTGTCGTTCTTTTTTATCCTCGTAAATATCTGAAATCTTTACAATAATTGCTGTTTCTTCAACTCCTCCAAAATCGGGATTCTTAGCTGTGCCAAATGTGCGCATTGTTGGAGAGAGATGCATGTAGATATTCATTAACGGTGGCACAATGGCTCCTCTTGCTCTAATGTACTGATTGAGCACTTTGAAACCGTCTTTAAAGTCTAATCCTTTAAGGAGTTTTTCATACTCTTTGACATCTCCTTGTTTTTCTAGAGGATACAATGATTTAGCCAAATTATCAGGATCAGGGAAGTAAAGACTTAGAAAATGAAGCAAGAAATCACGGCTTTCAATATCATAATCTGGATACATGGTAACTTTCCCAAAAAAGTACTCCAAATTTGGATAAATCACCGTAAGTACTGCTAGGCCATCCCATATGTTGTCGAGTGCAAACAATCCTTTTCTCGGATTTACCGAAGGTTGATAGTTTGGCTGAACCCAGCTCCTACCTAATTCAATAGTCTTCGGTAAATACACCTCTTTAAACTCTTTTGAGAAGCTAAAATAATGAGAGGTGCTCATAGGAATGAATTGATCCTCTTCATCGTTCAAAATATTTGCACAATGTATAAAACGATATCCACCGATAATTTCTTCATCTTCTGGACTCCAAACGATCAGCTGTTCATAGCATTTTTCATTCATGTCGTATTTATCTAGGTCCAAAGACTTTTTTGTTCCTCCTCCGGCAGATCGAAAAGATAGTTCTCTCAGTCTGCCTATCTCACGCAACGTATTTGGTGAGTTGTGATAATTGACAATATAGATTTCATTATCTCCTTTCCGAGTTGTGCGAGCAAACCTCTCAGATGTGAGTTCGTCTCTGATAAGTGAACGATCAACGGGTGGTATGATTTCTTCAACTATTTGTGACATGCTATTCCTTTAATTCGTATACTTTTTCTTTAACATATTGAGCCCATTCATCATCAGATTTTGACTTGTCAAAATTAGATGCATCTAGTGCCGGCCCAAATTTAATAGTAATTCTCTTATCATTCTGTTTGTATAGTTCGTTAACAAGGTAAAGCATCTCAATGTTTGCTTTTATTCCTAGCTTATTTCTTACAGTATATAAATTGTAAAAGAAATTGGATAGTGCACCTTCGATATACACGGGAATAATAGTCTTGTTGTATTTTTTAGACCTCGATATAAAGGTTTTCCTCCATTTTAAATCTTTTACTTCTCCATTTTGTTTGCGACTTACTAGTCCAGCAGGGAATATGCATAGTAATTGATCGCTCGAAAAGGTTTCATCTACTTTGCGTAAAGATTGTGCTGCATTTTTACCGTGTTTATTTACACCCACAAAAATAGGTCGCAAATTTTCAAGGTGCAACAATACGTCATTTACTACAAATTTTATATCGGGTCTAATCTCATGCAGAACGGTAACTAATGCCATGGCATCCATACCGCCTAATGGATGATTCATTGCTAAAACAGCTCCTTTTTCTTTCGGGATATTTTCCAGCCCTTCACTGGCAACTTGAATATTGAATTTCCGCATCACAGACAGACAGAACTCAATAGGGGAGTCATTCCGATGCTCATATATAAAATTATTCACATCTTTTTCATGTAAGATCTTTTGAAGATAACTTACAATGAATCTGGGTAAACGCTTTAAAAGTTTTGGGTTTTTATCGTGAATGACTTTTTTGACGTCAATCATCTTGTGTGACTCACTCATTTTGAAAAAAGCTCTACTTTAATTATTTCTTGTAAACCCAAGCTCCAGGAACTTGAGACCTAACATTATTGATGTCTTGTTTAGCTGCTTGAAGCGAGTTATAGCTTTTAGCGCTTACAAAATGAAGTCCATTGATTCTACCTATTATTTGAGCATTTAATCCTTTTCCATTCAGTTCATTTACCAAATCTTCAGCATTAGATTTCTCTCTAAACCCTCCTGCAATTAAGTGGTAGGAACCGCTATTAGTATTCGAAGAGTAATTATTAGTGGGTTCAGGCTCAACTTTTTCTTCCGGTTCTTCAGTCACTTGTTTAGCGTTATTATTACCTTCCTCTTTCTCAACCATTTCCGGTTCTGCTGAATCTGTATTTACCTGATCATCTTCAGTTTCATCTACTGCATCTTGCTGATCATCAGTCATTTTAGATGTTTCGTTTTCCTTAGTATTGGAATCATCAGTAAGGATAGCATCATTTTGAGCAATTTCTTTTTGATCAGTAAATTCATTCCACCCCATGTAGTCACTGATTTCATCGTAATAAAGACCAGCGGTAATACTACCTCCTGCAGCTAAAAACAATAATATTATAATGATCCAGCCAAATACACCGACTCTTCTTTTTTTCTTTTTAGGCTCTCCAGCCTTTTTACTCTTTGTTTTCTTATTTTCCTCTTTTGACTTATACTTCGCTTTTTTCGCCTCTTCTTTTTCTTTTTTCGCCTTCTCTTTAGCTTTAACTTTGTCTTGCTCTGCTTTTTTCTTGGCTTTTAGTTTCTCTTCTTTGAGCGCTTTATCTTTTTTATCTAGAGCTAATTTTCCTTCCGTTTTGCTATCTGAAGTTTTCGTTTCTTTCGGAGCGTCATTAGTTTTTTTAGTACTCTCTTGTACTGAAGGTGTAGGTGCAGGAGCGACGTATTTATTCTCTTTCTTTTGAGTGTCCTTGACATCTGTCTTTTCTATACCTTTATTGTTAGGTTCTACCTTTTTAACCTCTTCTTTCTTCGTTGGAGTAGGAGAAGGAGAAGGACCAGCTGTAGATTCAACTTTCTTGGCTTCCCCTGTTTTTATATTCCCTGAAAATTCTACTTCACCATCTTTGTTTTTGCTGAAGCTGCCTAAACCAAATATATCATAGCTTTCACCTTTGTCAATTTGTGCCTGGATGTCGCGAATGTATTTAGCGATCATATTTTGAGCCTCTTGGAGCTCCATATTGGATTCTTTCTCGATGATTGCATCGAGTTTTCCATCGTTGTAATTCAAGTACTCATTAAACATGAGTTCGCCAGTTTCATCGTTTTCAATCACGATTGCTCCAAACTTTGGAAGAATTACTTTAGAATACTGTTCAAGAAGCTGTTTGATATATTTATCCATAACGCATATTTAAAAGCTATTAAATATAGGAAGAATTTTAAAACATCTCGTCAAACCTAAACGTTTGATCGAGTCTTGGACCTTTTTCAGTCATTTTTAACGTACAACATTCATTGTTGATGTCATGCTCCAGAAATAAGATGTATTCTTCTTCCACTGCTTTTTTCAAAAACTTTTCCTTTTCACTCAATGTCTTTAATGGTCGAGTATCGTAACCCATTACATATGGTAGTGGAATATGACCTACTGATGGAAGTAAATCTGCCATAAATACCAAGGTCTTTCCTTTGTAACGAATGTGTGGAATCATTTGACTTTCTGTGTGTCCATCAACAAATAGAATATCAATATCTTCAAATACACTTTCGGTAAAGTCACCTTGTCGGTTGACAAATTTTAATTGACCAGATTCTTGAATGGGCAAGATATTTTCTTTCAAGAATGACGCTTTTTCTCTTGGATTAGGTTCGGTAGCCCATTTCCAATGATTGCTAGTACTCCAGAACGTAGCGTTTTTAAAGACCGGTTTATAGCTGTTTTCTCCGATTTGCTCAATCGCACCACCGCAATGGTCAAAATGTAAATGAGTTAGAAAAACGTCAGTTATGTCATCCGCAGAAAATCCTAATTTATTAAGGTTTCCATGCAGCGAGTCATCTCCAAAAAGGTAATAATGAGAAAAGAATTTTTCACTTTGTTTGTCACCAATACCAGTATCTATTAGCATGAGACGGTCTCCATCTTCGATCAACATGCAACGCATGGACCAACTGCACAAGTTGTTGTCATCAGGTTCGTTCGTTCTTGACCACAATGATTTTGGAACAACTCCAAACATTGCCCCTCCATCTAATTTGAAATTGCCTGTATTTAATGGATATATCTTCATATAATATGTTTTTGATTGAATATATAAATAAAGGTTGAAAAGTAAAGGTATACCTAAAAAAAAGAGGCTACTTAATAATTAAGCAGCCTCTTTGATATGTAATCAATTCTATATTATCTTTTATCTATTGAAACGTAGTCACGCTCGTTTTCACCAGTGTAAATTTGACGTGGACGTCCAATTGGTTCTTTGTTCTCAACCATTTCTTTCCATTGTGCAATCCATCCAGGTAATCTTCCTAAAGCAAACATCACTGTAAACATTTCTGTTGGTATGTTCAAAGCTTTATAAATGATTCCAGAGTAGAAATCTACGTTTGGATAAAGACCTCTTTCTACGAAGTAAGGATCTTCTAAGGCAATCTTCTCTAGTTTTTTAGCAATATCCAATGCAGGATCTTGAACACCTAATTTTTCAAGAACATCATCACATGCTTTCTTAATGATTTTAGCACGCGGATCGAAGTTTTTGTATACTCGGTGTCCGAAGCCCATTAAACGGAATGAATCGTTTTTATCTTTTGCTTTAGCAACCCATTTTTCTAGATCGCCTCCATCTGCTTGAATTTTATCCAACATTTCAATTACTGCTTGGTTTGCTCCACCGTGAAGTGGTCCCCATAATGCAGAAACACCTGCTGAAATAGAGGCATAAAGGTTTGCTTGTGAAGAACCAACAATTCTTACAGTTGATGCAGAACAGTTTTGCTCATGATCAGCATGAAGAATCAATAATTTATTCAATGCTTCAGCAACAACCGGGTCCGGAGTATAATCTTCTGTTGGCATTGAGAACATCATGTTTAGGAAATTCTCGCAATATCCAAGATCATTTTTTGGATAAACAAATGGATGACGCATTGCATTTTTATATGACATTGCAGCAAGTGTTGGTAACTTGGCAATTAATCTATGCATCGTAAGGTCAATAGCTTCTTTAGGTCTATTCGGGTCTTGAGACTCAGGATAGAATGTAGAAAGACTACAAACCATAGAAGCCATTACACCCATTGGGTGAGCCTTTGCAGGATAAGCTTCGAAAAATTGTTTCATGTCTTCATGAACCAAAGTATGATTTGTTATACTTTGTTGGAAGCTATCTAATTCAGTTTTCGTTGGAAGCTCACCATATATTAATAGGTATGCAACTTCTAAAAATGTAGCTTTTTCTGCTAGCTGTTCGATTGGGTAACCTCGGTATCTCAATATTCCGTTTTCACCATCTAGATAAGTGATAGCACTTGTTGTACTTCCGGTATTTTTAAATCCTGGGTCTATAGTTATACATCCAGTTGTACCACGCAACGTTTTAATGTCAATGGCTTTTTCGTTTTCTGAACCCTCAACTACAGGAAATTCGTACGACTTCCCATCTATCTCAATCTTAGCAGTTTCGCTCATTTTTTAATTTTGTTTTAATGAATAAAAATTTTCGGCTGTCTAATATACTAAACAATATGTTAAACTAGAGTGTTTTTAACTATTACTTTTTTGTTATTAAACAGTGAAGCGCATAAAAAGTTTTTATGCGCTTCAAAACTAAGGTGTATCAATCGTTTTAAAGATTGTTCTTCGTATAGTCCAGCATCATTTGGAAAAGGTGATTTCTTGTATTTCCACCATAAATTCCATGATCTTTATTGGGGTAAACAAACAGGTCAAATTCTTTATCTGCTTTGACCAATGCCTTGACCATCTCCATTGTGTTTTGTACGTGAACATTATCATCCCCGGTACCATGAATTAAAAGGTAATTTCCTTTCAACTTATCCACGTGATTAATAGGAGAGTTGTCATCATATCCATTGGCGTTTTCTTGAGGTGTGCGCATAAATCGTTCTGTATAAATGTTGTCATAATACCTCCAGTTGGTAACAGGTGCAACTGCTATACCCATTTTGAAAATATCCGCTCCTTTAGTCATAGCTAGGGATGCCATGTAGCCTCCATAGCTCCATCCCATAATTCCAATTCTATCTTTATCTACATAATCCCATTGACCGACATTTTTTGCAACTTCTATAATGTCTTCAGTTTCTTTATTTCCTAATTCTAGGTAGGTGCTTTTCTTAAATGCAGCTCCTCGATACATTGTTCCCCTTGTATCTACGCTGATAACAATGTAACCCTCTTGAGCAAGTAATTGGTGGTAAGCAAAGTTGCCACTACCATAAGAGTCTGACACCATATTAGAACCAGGTCCACAGTAGACATTGAAATACACTGGGTATTGCTTTGTAGAATCAAAGTTTTGCGGTTTGATCATCCAAGCGTTTAAATCATATTCGGCCCCTTGAATTTTAAAGAATGTTTTCTCTTGAAAATTGAATTCTTTTAACCGATCAGCAAGGAAAGAATTATCTTCAAGGATTTCAATAAGAGATCCGTCAGCTTTGTGAAGTGAATATATAGGAGGGTTGTTAGCGTTACTCCAGCGATTTACGTAATACTTCATTCCAGTTGAGAAAGTCGCATCATTCGTACCTCGGTTAGCACTTATCTTTCGCTTATTCGAACCGTCAATATTTATCGAATAAAGAGCTTTGTAGGGTGCGCCTTCTTCTGCCGAGATGTAATAGAGAATGCCGTCCTTTTCGTTTATACCCTTGAACGCTACAACATCCCAAGATCCTGTCGTGATTTGTTTGCTTGAACCGTCAATTCCTATCAAGTATACATGATTGTAACCGTCCTTTTCACTCGTTCGTATAAAATGATCCCCATCCTTAAGGAAATGAAGGTTGTCATCAATCTCAACATATGCTTCATCCTTTTCTTCGTAAACAACTGAAGCATTCATGTTCTTGTCGTCAATATCTACCCAGTGGTATTTAAGATGATTTTGGTGACGGTTTAATGTCAAAGCCATTACCTTGTTCTCATGACTAGAATATTTGATCCTTGGGATATATTCGTATTCTCCTAAGTCAATGCTTTGTGATTTTGCATTTTTAATCTTAACTACATTCAAACAAACTCTAGAATTAGCTTCACCAGCTTTGGGATACTTAAAGGTATAATCATTGGGATAAAGGCTATGATAGTACATCATTGTGAATTCTTTTACATCAGATTCATCGAATCTTAAATATGCGATGTATTCACTGTTTGGAGACCATTCATAGGCCTTTGTATAAGCGAATTCCTCCTCATATACCCAATCCGTTGTACCATTAATGACTTTGTTTTCCACACCATCACTTGTGATTGCTTTCACTTTTCCAGATTCAAGGTTTTTGACGTAAATGTTGTTTTTGTGAATGTATGCTACCTTTTTACCATCTGGTGAATAACTAGCTAAAGTTTGTGGAACATGATTAGGGTCTAACGGTTGCAGTTCTTTCTTATCTAAATCGTAAAGGAAATATTCGGCAAAATAACTTCTCCTATATCTTTTTGTCCTCTTTGTTGTAAGTAAAATTTTAGACTCATCATCGTTGAATTCATAGCTGTCAGGGTTTAGTTGTTTGCCATTATAAACAAGATCTTTTCCATGGAGAAGTTTTTTTCCTTTGGAAGTGATTTCTTCGAAAGAATACTTTACAATAGATCTGTACCCATCTATTTTTGTAAATCGTGTAAAATGGTTTCCATCTTTCATAGATCTAAATCCATCAACACCGCTACCGAAGAATTCATAATTCTTCCAAATTTTTTCAACAGTTATATTTTTATCTTCCTGAGATTCTTGTAGAAAAGCAGTAAATGTGTAAAACGCTGTAAGTGTGAATAATAGCAACGACTTCATCATGATTGTTTTTTTGTTTTGAACGAATATAAGAGAATTTTCGTATCCACTTCTGTCTCAAAAATAACGTTTACATTGCAATTGTTAATAATTCAATAATATTAAGTCGATTGAAATGGCTTAATTTTGTCGTGAAAATCTTTTTGTGTTCTCCTTGAAGAGACAAACTTTAATTGTCTGCTGAAACCATAGAAAGATATAAAAGCAAAAAAATGATGAAGAGATAAGTTGGTTCATATAGATTTTTTTCAAGTCTGCAACGTATCCCATTTTTTGTTCTTTCTCTCGTAAATAATTATAATAACAAATACAATGAAACAATTTTTACTTTCGGTAGGTCTATTGTTTAGTGCAGCAGTGAGCGCACAAGACTGCCAAGACCTTTTTATCTCAGAATATGTTGAAGGTTGGTCAAACAACAAAGCATTAGAGATTTACAATCCAACAGATCAAGCAATCGATTTGAGTGCTTATATGATCGTTCGTTATTCTAATGGAAGTACATCAGCTGGTCAAGCTCAAGCTGTTCAATTAGTTGGCACAATTCAGCCTTATGATGTTCATGTAGCTGTAATTGATAAAACTGATGATCAAGGAACAGGTCAGGATGCTCCAGTATGGGATGAACTTCAAGCAAAAGCTGATGAGTTTTATTGTCCAGATTATCCTGTGTCGAATGCGATGTATTTTAACGGGAATGATGCAGTAGTTCTTGCTAAAGGGACAGTAGTTGATGTTCCTGGTGCTCAACTGATTGATGTTTTTGGAAAGATTGGTGAAGATCCTGATAATGGTAACTGTAATACTGATGATTTTAGTACTTGCGGTTGGACAACAGGTTTTCCATATGTTGCGCCAGCGGGTGTTGTTGCAACTACAGACCACTCAATGATCCGTAAGAATGATGTACTTGCAGGTATAACAAGTCCGGTAATTTCATTCTTTGACCCTTTGGATGAATGGGATACAATTCCACCAAATGTTTTAGACCAAAACCAGCAATTAGTTGGGAATTGGGAGTCATTAGGTTCACATGAGTGTGATTGTGAATTCCTTTCAGTGGATAACGAAGCTGTAGCGAATGTTGGAATCTTTCCAAACCCGTCAGAAGATGGTGTATTCAACTTTACGTCTAAAGAAAATATTGTAGAGATTGCTGTTTACAACACTTTAGGTCAAAATATTTTGACTGAGGTGAACACAAACGGAATTACTACTGTAACGATCGCTGCAGATAAAGGTGTCTACCTTGTGAATATAAAAACTGCTAACGGAACAGTTGCATCTCGAAGAGTTGTAATTAAATAATAAGTATAAGGGGAGCAAATTGCTCCCCTTTTTAATTTTTTTTGCTGTGACTAGAAATTATTTGTTCTTAGCCTTTTTACTTCCATTTATTGCCTTTTCACAAAAAGGTGTTTTGACTGGGAAAGTAAAAGATCATGCAACACAAGAAGCTGTAATCGGTGCTTATATCTATATCTCTGATGAATTCAGGGCGAAAGCTGCACTAGACGGGTCTTATGAAATCAAGGATATTCCTTACGGAGTTTATGAAATACGCATATCAATGTTTTCATATGATACAGTCGTAAAGAAGATTACAATTGATAAACCTGTGATCGAAAAGAATTTCAGCATGGGTGATACTCAAGAAATGGACGAAGTTGAGGTAATTGGTCAGCTTGCTGTGGATCGAAAGACCCCAGTGGCGGTAACGCGAATCTCAGCAAAAGAAATTGATGAAGAGTTAGGTTCGCAAGAACTACCGATGGTATTGAACTCTACACCAGGAGTGCATGCAACTCAGCAAGGTGGTGGAGATGGAGATGCTAGAATTAGTATTCGAGGTTTCGATCAACGAAATGTTGGAGTAATGATTGACGGTGTACCTGTGAACGATATGGAAAATGGATGGGTATATTGGAGTAATTGGTTTGGTTTAGATCAGATTACTAGTCAAATTCAGGTGCAAAGAGGACTCGGTGCTACGAAATTAGCAATGCCTTCTGTAGGAGGTACCATGAATATAATAACACAACCAACGGGGGGTAAGCGCAGAATTAAGGTTAATCAAGAATACGGAGCAGGAAACTTTTTAAGAACTTCTTTTTCGTATAAATCAGGGAAATTAAAGAATGGATGGGGAGTACTTTTTTCAGGCTCTTACAAACAAGGTGATGGATGGGTTGATGGTCTATACACTCGCGGTGGATTCTACTATTTGAAAATCCAGAAGCGTATGGGTAAACACTTGATATCTTTGAGTGGGTTTGGAGCTCCTCAGGAACATGCGCAAAGATCATTCAATCAACCTATCGAATATTGGAATAGAGAATACGCAAGAGATCTTGGAATTCAGGTTTCTGATACTGCTTTTAATACTGGTTGGGGCATTAGACATAACCAACATTATGGATACGTGACTAATGAAAATGGTCAAAGAGAAGTAAAGGCTGAAAGAAGAAATTATTATCACAAACCGCAAATTACATTAAAAGATTTTTGGAGAGTGAATGATAAATTGTCTATTTCCAACATGGCTTATGTATCTATAGGTAGAGGTGGAGGAGAACGCCTTAGAAATTCAGGAGGAATCATTAGAGACGATCAAGGGCTAGTAGATTGGGATGCAATCATTCAAGGGAATCAGGTTGTTTCTTTGTTTGGTCAGGAGTTTCCTGCTGTAGACCCTGCTTATGATGATGACTTATTAAAATCATCTCAGGTTTTGACCGCTTCGGTAAACAACCACATGTGGATTGGTGGAATTTCTCAATTTGATTACGATTTGAATAAATACTGGAATATTTCTGGAGGTTTAGATTACAGGTATTACCGTGGAGAGCATTATACTGAACTTAGAGAACTCCTCGGTGGAGATTATTGGGTCAATACTCAAGATAAAAATGATCCAGATCCGATGAAGGTTGAAGGAGATAAGGTAGGATGGCAGCCATACCACAATCATAGAGACGGTTTAGTCCAATGGGCAGGTGGATTTGCTCAGGCAGAGTATTCCAAAGGAAGATGGTCGGCATTTGCAAACCTTTCAACTGTAGTAAATGGATACAAGGGCATTGATTACCATGCGAAAAGAGAATTAGCGCTAAGCGATACTACGCTTCTAATCGGAGCAACGGATACTATCAATTACAATGGTAATACCTATAATGCGAGTAGCCCTGGTTTGGAAAATCAACAAACTGAATGGAAATGGGTTCCTGGATTTACAATTAAAACAGGTGCTAACTTTAACATTACAGAAAGCTCAAATGTATTTGTAAATATGGGGTATCTTTCAAGAACTCCACTTTTCTCTAATGTAATTGACAACAATACAAATACGTTCTTTGAAGAAATATTGAATGAAAATATTCTAGCTTTTGAAGCAGGGTATGGATACCGTTCAAAAAAGTTTAGTGCGAATGTGAATGGATACTATACTTATTGGGAAAATAAACCTTTTCCTTTTGGAGTAGCTGTTCCGGATCCAAATGATCCTACTCAGTTTATTCGAGCGAATGTGAATGGGATGGATGCGCTTCACATGGGAATCGAGTTTGATGGTGTATATAAGATCTTTAAAAACTTGGCGATCGAAGGGATGATCTCATTGGGGGATTGGACATGGCAATCCTCTGAAACTATTAACGTAGTTGGTCAAACGTTTGAGTTCGATGCTAAAGGTGTGCACGTTGGTGACGCTGCTCAATCAACTTATGCTGCTGCTATTCGTTATGAGCCAATTCGCAATTCATACATCAAACTGAAGTACACATATTTTGATAGATACTATTCAGATTTTGATCCATTTAGTTTAACAGGCGGAAATGGTGGTACAGAGTCATGGCAAATACCTTCATATGGTTTGCTGTCTGTTCATGCGGGTTATCGTGTGAAATTTGAAAACTCTAATCTCGTATTCAGAGGTAATATATTCAATGCATTGAATCAATTTTATATTTCAGATGCAAGAAATAATCAAAACGGGTCAGATTTTGCTGCAAGCTCTGCCGGAGTATTTTTCGGTCAAGGAGTTCGTTTCAATGTGTCTGTAGGTTTTGAATTTTAATTAATGGTGTAAATAATACAAAATGAATAAAAAGTTAACATTTATTGGAGCTCTTTTCTGTTTTTCCTCGTTGTTTGGGCAAACAGATATTGATGATGCTCGTTCGAACTTTTCAATAGGACAAACAGTAACGATAACTGGAGTTTCATCTGATGGGGGTGAACTAGGACCAATTCGATACATCCAGGATGAGACTGGAGGTATTCCAGTGTATGGATTTTCTCAAGTCGGAAGTGTGAGTCGTGGCGATTCTGTTACAGTTACAGGAGAGTTGAAAGACTTTAACGGACTTCTTGAAATAGACCCCATAACAAGTTTAGTAGTAGAAGGTGCTGGTGATGAAATCGCTCCTTGGTTGATTTCAATCCCTAATATGGGAGAGACTTTCGAAGGTAGATTAGTACAATTCGATGATGTAACTTTTCCTGATGCTGGAGGGACATTTGCGGCATCTACAAATTATGACTTCACGGACGGTATAAATACAGGTCAATTGAGAGTTTCCCCAGACTGTGGTTTAGTTGGTGAACCTATCCCATCTGGTGCTCAGTCTTTAGTTGGATTGATGAGTCAATATATTTCAAACTATCAGATCTTACCAAGAGACGCAAACGACATCTTTCCTTATATAGCTCCGGATAAAAAGCTTGAGGTTGAGGTAGATGGAGCTGTTTTCTTGAATGGAGAAACGGCATTCCTAGGAACATCAGCTTCAACTCCAATCATTTTGAAGAACCTTGGAGTAAATAACTTGACGATATCAAGTGTCAATATCACGGGGCCGCAAGCTGGTGATTTTTCAACTGATATTGCAACAGGTGCTATTGCTGGTGCAGGTCAAACGAACAATACGATTACTTTCACGTCTGGAGGTAACGGTTCACGTCAGGCTGTCTTAGAAATAGTATCAGATGACCCTGATAACCCAAACTTCACTATCGATTTATATGCTATAGGTTCGGATAACCTTGCTACAGAACCAGCTACAAGTCCATCTGCTTTACAATTCTCAAATGTAAACCCTTACACATTAACGTCAACGTTTTCTGCAGCAACTGATGCTGAACAATACATTGTAGTTTGGAAAGAAGGAAGTGCACCGAGTGGAGCTCCAGTTGATGGGACAGAATATCAACGAGGTGATGTTGTCGGTGACGGACAAGTGGCTTTTATTGGGTCAGGTAACTCTTTTACACCGCGAGGAATAATAGCAAATACTGATTATTACTTTGCCGTTTATGGTTTCAATGGCTATGGTCAATATGTTAACTATAATCAATCGGGTGTTCTTACAGGAAATGAATCTTCGACAGGTGAAGAAATTGGTACATATTATAACGGTATCTCTAGCCAAAGTACATCATTGATCGACGATTTAACAACCTTGATAAATCCACATATTTTCAATTCATACTTTCTTTATAAAACGTTGATGATGGATCAATTTGAAGTTAGAGATACAGTGAATGGAGAATCATATGTGGTATGCGCCTATTCAGGAGAACGTAAAGTATTTAGTGGTTTGTTTGATTGGCAAACAGTAGGTTATTCTAGAGAGCATACTTATGCTCACTCTTGGATGCCAACATTTCCTGCTGATGGACAGCCGAATGAGTTAGAGTACGTAGATTATCATAACTTGTACCCAACAAACCTCTCTCAGGCGAACTCGCCTAGAAGTAACTTACCTTTCGATATTATCGTTGGAAATCCAGTGTTTAATTATTTAGAAGGATCTGTTGGTTATAGAGCTGATGGAGACTTGGTTTACGAGCCACGAGAAGCTCAAAAGGGGAATTTAGCCCGTGCGATTTTCTATATGGCAACGTGTTACAATGGCGCGAATGGAACAGGTGATGATTGGTCAATACCATCCAATCAATCTCAAGAAATTTTGAAAGATTGGCATTTTGGTGACCTTCCTGATAATTATGAGATTGCTCGTCATGAGTTAATCTATGATCTTCAGGATAATCGTAATCCATATATTGATAGTGTTGACTTCGCATGTTATGTTGACTTCTCTTCAATGGCGTACGATGCAAATGCTACAGGATGTGAAGACTTATCAGTTTCTCAAGAGGATATAGAAAACAACTTGGTTGTTTTCCCTAACCCTTCAAATGACATCGTATACGTTCAAGTGAATGGAATGAAGGTAGAGGAAGTGAAGGTGATTGATATGATGGGAAGATCAGTACAGTCTTTTACTTCAAATAAAAATGCAGTCGAGGTAAATGTTGCAAATATTCCAGCGGGAAGTTATTTCATTGAGGTAATTACAAACGCTGGGTCAACTACACGAAAGATTCTCGTAAAATAGTCATCTTTTAAATGAGTTTTAAGCAGGTTATTTTACTATTTACAGTTGGAGCAGGTCTGTGGGCCTGCTCTTCTGTTCGTAATATATATGTTCAGACGGATAGAGTTCCAGTTACTACATTGACGGAACCTAATGATAGCATATCTGACTTCATAAAACCATACAAGAAAGAACTATCCTATGAAATGGATAAAGTCATTGGCTATGCTACAGAAGATCTTGTGAGATTAAGACCTGAGGGGGCATTAGGTAATTTTGTAGCAGACGCTACATTAGATTATCTGATTCGTTCTAAAGAAATTCCAAAGGATCAATACATCTGTTTAATGAATCATGGAGGATTACGTGCTCCCATTTCCAAAGGTAATATTACTACAGGGGACATCTATAAACTAATGCCTTTTGATAATACGGTAGTAATAACCAAGTTGCCCATTTCTTCTCTGGATTCCATCTGTAATTATATTCAGTCTTCAGGAGGAGAACCAATAGCAGGTTTTACCCTGAAAAATGCTTCCTGTACATTGAATTTTAAAAACACATCCGATACTATTTACGTTGTTACAAGTGATTATCTATTCAATGGAGGGGATCATATGGATTTTTTTGAAATGAATTACAGCGCTAGAAATACTGGAGTGTTTTTAAGAGATATGCTTATCGATTATGTGAAAGAGCACGATACGATTAGACCAGTTATAGAAGGGAGAATAAACTTTGAATGATGAAAAGAAGAGTCTTTTTACAACATAGTGCTTTGATGGGAGCTGGATTAACTCTAGCACCTTCTGCATTGGCAGCTGGAAAAACTCCTCAGGAATTTGAGAAATTGACGATTCTACATACCAATGACACACATTCGAATATAGAAACATTTCCTACAAATCATGCCAAATATCCCGATCAAGGAGGTGTAGCCCGAAGACATACGCTGATTCAGAGTGTTAGAGCAGAAGAACAGCATGTACTTGTCCTAGACGCGGGAGATATCTTTCAAGGAACTCCTTATTTCAATAAATTCCATGGGACGTTAGAAATGAAACTAATGTCGCAGATGGGATATGACTGCGCAACCATGGGAAACCATGATTTCGATGCGGGGTTAGATGGATTCTTAAATGCACATCAGTATGCTGACTTTCCTTTTGTCTGTGCAAATTATGATTTTACGAATACTCAGTTGAAAGGAATCACAAAGCCTTATCACATTTTTCAAAAAGGCCCTTTTAAAGTTGGGATATTTGGATTAGGAGTTGGATTAAAAGGCTTAGTTCCAAAAGTACATTACGGTGATACTGTTCATCAGGCTCCAATACCCATAGCTAATAGAATAGCTAAACATCTGCGATTTGAAGAGGATTGCGACTTAGTGATTTGTTTATCCCACCTCGGATATCATAAAAAACAATTCGATGATTGTGATACGCTTCTAGCCGCAGAGAGCGAAAATATTGACTTAATCATTGGTGGACATACCCATACATTTTTAGATCGACCAGAAGTGCATAAAAATAAAATAGGAGAGAAGGTCCTGATCAATCAAGTAGGTTGGGCAGGTCTAGCATTGGGAAGAATCGACTTTTATCTCGGAGAAAAGAAAAAGCATGAACGTCACAAGTTAGTGATGGTTTAGGTACAGGTTCAAAATGTAGAGTTTAGAATTTTAAGTGACAAGTGAAGAATAATTTTTAAAACTCTAAACTCTAAACTCTAAACTCATAATTCTAAATTCATAATCCTAAACCCTAAACTTTATATACCTTTGCCTTAAAATTACAACCAATATGTCTGTACATAATAACGTGAAACGTGTAACAACACATGTGTTGCATGAGATGAAAGAAAATGGGGAGAAGATCTCAATGTTGACTGGATATGATTACACCATGGCTCGTATTTTAGATACTGCTGGAATTGATGTAATTCTTGTCGGTGATTCTGCTTCCAATGTAATGGCTGGTCATGAAACAACATTACCGATCACATTAGATCAAATGATTTACCATGCATCTTCTGTAGTTCGTGCCGTTGATCGTGCATTGGTTGTTGTTGATATGCCATTTGGATCTTACCAGGGAAACTCGAAAGAAGCACTTTCTAATGCAATTCGTATTATGAAAGAATCTGGAGGACATGCTGTGAAAATGGAAGGAGGACAAGAAATCATTGAATCTATTTCAAGAATTCTAACTGCAGGTATTCCTGTTATGGGACATCTAGGTTTAACTCCGCAATCTATATATAAGTTCGGAACCTATGTAGTTCGTGCAAAGGAAAATGAAGAGGCGGATAGACTTATTGAAGATGCAAAAGCACTAGAAGAAGCTGGTTGTTTTGCAATCGTTTTGGAGAAAATACCTGCGGAATTAGCAACGAAAGTGGCAAAAGAAGTATCTATTCCAATTATCGGTATCGGAGCAGGAAATGGAGTTGATGGTCAAGTATTGGTGGCTCATGATATGTTGGGAATCAATAACGAATTCAATCCACGTTTTTTAAGAAAGTATCACAACCTGTTTGAAGAAATGCTTGGATCATTCCAGCGTTATATTGAGGATGTTCGCAGAGGAGATTTTCCGAATGAAAATGAGCAGTATTAATGGATGAGGTTGAAGTACTTTACGAAGACAATCACCTTATAGCTGTCAATAAGAGAGCTGGTGAGATTACGCAAGGTGATAAAACAGGGGACGAACCTCTTCCTGAGAAAGTCAAGCGTTGGATAAAGAAAAAGTACAATAAGCCAGGTAATGTATTTTGTGGAGTCATTCACAGAATTGATAGACCTACATCAGGACTGATCATGTTAGCGAAAACGAGTAAGGGACTCTCACGAATGAATGCCTTATTTCAAAAGAAAACTATTCAAAAAACATACTGGGCAATTGTTGAAAAAGCTCCCGTAGTTGAATCTGGGACGCTTATCAATCATTTGAAAAAGAATGAGAAACGAAATAAAAGTGGCGTAGTTAATGAAACTACTGAAGGCGCTAAAAGAGCAGAACTTGACTATAAGGTGATTGC
>CBFHJL010000042.1:0-24149 GCA_965656195.1 Brumimicrobium sp.
AGATTGTTAGCAGAGGATGCTGTGATCATTGGACGACTAAATTGTGATGAGTTTGCAATGGGTAGTTCCAATGAAAATTCAGCATATGGTCCGGTTCGAAATGCGTTGAACGAAGACTTTGTACCAGGAGGTTCTTCAGGAGGAAGCGCTTCAGCAGTAGCGGCTAATCTTTGCACGGTAGCTTTAGGTAGTGATACAGGAGGGTCTATACGTCAGCCTGCATCATTCACAGGAACTATCGGTCTCAAGCCTACTTATGGAAGAGTGAGTCGATATGGTTTGATCGCGTATGCATCTTCTTTTGATCAAATTGGGCCAATCGCAAATGATATTGAGGATATAGCACTTGTTACTGAGGTAATGGCTGGAAAAGATGAGTTTGATGGAACTGCTTCTTCGAAACCAGTCCCTTCTCTGAAACCTGAGGATTTACCTGGAAAGTTAAAGATCGCTTACATAAAAGAAACACTAGACTCTGAGGGTATTGATCCAGAGATAAAATCTAGAATAGAGCAATTAGTGAATTGTTTGAGAGCTGATGGTCATGAACTGATCCCGGTATCTTTTCCATATCTAGACTATATGGTTCCGACTTATTATGTTCTGTCTACTGCAGAAGCTTCGTCAAACCTTGCAAGATTTGACGGTGTTCATTACGGTTACAGATCTGAAGAAGCTGAAGGTGTCGAAGAAACTTATGTTAAGTCAAGATCCGAAGGATTTGGAGCAGAAGTGAAACGAAGAATAATGACAGGTACATTCGTACTATCTCACGGTTATTACGATGCTTATTATACCAAGGCTCAAAAAGTTAGAAGATTGATTCAAGATAGAACCAATGAGATTCTGGGTCAAAATGATCTCATTTTATTACCAACAACACCGTCTACTGCTTTTGAAATCAATGCAGTAAAGGATAATATTCAAATGTATTTACAGGATATATTCACTGTACAGGCGAACTTATCGGGTAATCCGGCGATTTCTTTACCAATTGGTCAACACCCAAATGGTATGCCTTATGGACTTCAGTTGATTGGAAAGCATTTCGAGGAAAAAGAACTCATAGATGCATCAGCATTCTTAATGGACTTCTGTTAAATATGCGTAATATCAAACTTTACTTTTCATTCATTTTTATTGTTGCATCTATTAATTCCAATGCACAGTCTAGTTTAAGCGACTCTCTAGATACACTTCAACATGAGCGTTTTATTCGCGTAATGGAAGAGTCATTGAACCAATATTATGCAGATTACTCATCAACTGATAAACAAACAGACTCAATCATAGAGGCTCTTGGATACGATGAGTCTGAAGTACCTTCTTTTCCAGACTCAGTTTATTGCCAGCGGTTGAGTGAGATGAATGAAATGAGTCCTTTTCAATTAGACTGCAATGAAGATGTCTTGAAAGTGATTAACTATTTTACAAGAAAGAGGCGCAGTTTTACAAGCGTTACTTTAGGAAGGTCGAAGCTTTATTTTACAATGTTTGAGGAGAAATTGGCTCAAAACAATATGCCAATTGAATTGAAGTATCTGTCAGTAATAGAAAGTGGTTTGAGACCTCAGATTAGATCTAGAGCCGGAGCAATGGGGTTATGGCAGTTTATGTATCGAACTGGAAAAATGTATGGCTTAAATCAAAACTCTTACATTGATGAGCGAATGGATCCTGAGCTTGCAACCGAGGCTGCATGCAGGTACTTGAAAAGACTGCATGAAATGTATGACGATTGGAACATGGCACTTGCGGCTTACAATGCAGGACCTGGAAATGTTAATAAAGCTATTCGCAGATCAGGGGGTAAAATGACATATTGGGAAATAAGACCATTTCTACCAGGTGAAACGAAAATGTATGTTCCTAACTTTATTGCAATGTCCTATATGATGACTTATCATGCAGAACATAATATTAGACCAAGGGAAGCAAAGATTTATGACTATCAATTAGATACTGTTTGCCTGAGAGATGGTTTGCATATGAAGGTGATAGATTCTATAATCGGTTGGGAAGAAGAGAGTATTCAAGCTTTAAACCCTATTTACAAAACGACTTATATACCTAAAACAACGCCAGCTCAATGCATTAGAATCCCACAAGAATATGTAGCTGAGTGGATTGCTATGGAAGATAGTATATACGCTCTTGACTCTTTAATTTATGAGTCAATTGTTGAAGAAGAAGAGGAGGAACAAAATACGATTATTCATTATGTCAGGAGCGGTCAGAATTTAGGCTTTATAGCAGGCCGTTATGGAACTACAGTACGAAATATTATGAACTGGAACAACCTGCGTTCTACTCGACTTAGCATAGGCCAACGACTTACCATTTATACCTCAGCTCCGCCTCCGAAGAAGAAAGTAGAGCCTAAGAAAAAATCCTCCAAACCAGCGCAAAAATTCAAGACCCCAACAAAGGGAACACTCTATGTGATCCGAAACGGAGATAATCTTTGGGATATAGCACGTTCGAATAATACTACAGTTTCCGAACTTCGAAAGTTAAATCCGGGGATTGATTCTTCAGACCTTAAAGTAGGTCAAAAAATTCGTATAAAATAAACCGTATGCACTTCTTGCTCAATCAATTCTAATTGCAGCACGATTTTTGCTTAATTTTAGAAAAAAGTATATGCAAAAAGTTTTAGCCTCAATATCTATTTTATTCTTGTTAACGCTCTTGTTTTCATGTAAAGATTCAGAAAATAATGGTGTTGATGTTAACAGTGTTGATCAAGAAGTATCAGATGATTCAGAGTACAAGAGAGTTAGGATTGTAGATGGTAAATCCGTATCGCAATATGTTGGCAAGCCAGGAAGATTAATGGTTGTTGCAGAAAATGGATTTTATACTGAGGAAATTGCTCACTTATTTGATTCTATTTTTGCAAAAGAAGTTAGACCATATTATCCGAAACATCCTTATTTTGAAATTTACCAAAGAACACCGAAAGAATTTAAAGAAAACTCTAGAAGACTGAGAAATGTAATTCGATTGAACATATCTGAAAAGACTCCCGAGGGTAAACCGAGAATGGTAGTTCGTAAAAATTACTTTGCTGAGACGCAAATGTATACTGATGTATATGCGAATAACATTAATGAGTTGTATGCTTTTCTAAAAGAAGAGTTATTCAGTTTGTTTCGATTGTATGATACGCAGGAATGGAAAAGAGAATTTTATCGTCACAACGCTAATAAAAGTAAATCGGTTAATAAACGATTATCCAAGAAATTTGGGATTACGCTCAACTTGCCGGGTAAGTTTAGATATGAATCAGTAGATAATCAATACGGTATTATCCTCTTGCCCGATCGATCACGCCAAATGGAAATGAAAGTAGGTGATGCAATTAACAGCCAAAAGGCAAACTTTATTCAGAGCGGTGTAATGATTTGGCAATATCCTTATAAAGATTCTTCCCAAATGAATCCTTCGTACTTAATGAAGTTAAGAGATACAATTTTGAAGTATCATGCAAAGCATGAAGTGCCTGGTGTTTACATGGGTACACAGGATCATCCAGCAGTTGTTCCTGAATATGAGCGTTTTAAAATCAATGGAGTAGAAGGGTATCAATTCAGGGGTTTATTCAAATTCACTGGAGCTATGGAGCCTTCAGGAGGTAAGTTTTGGAGTTTTCATTTCAAGCATCCGAAACGAGAAACTATTGTAGCCATTAGTGGTTATATAGATGCTCCTCCAACGATGTCCGTCAGCTTTGATATCAATCGTCTTAGAGCAATTGTTTATTCACTGAAGATCGTCGATTAGTTAGCATTTTCCGATAAGGAATGTTAAACCTAAACTTAATTCTGGTTCTAAACCAAACATGTTTTCACGTGTGTCAATCGGGTTATAATTGTTTTGGTCTAACCTAAAATAATAGGGAATCTTGGCGCCGTAGAAGAACGTAAACTTTTTCCACATTTGTATGGTATGATAGATTTCAAAATTTACAGCTGATACTTGATGTTGAGGGGTGTGTTTTTGTACATATAGCGTATTTTGATTGTTGTAATACGCTGATATTTTATTGAATGCCTGACCATAAATAATATTGAGATGTCCTCTAAGTCCATGCTTTACATCAAAACTGTGAAAATATCCAATCCCAAATTGTACTGTTAAAACATTCGTTTGTACATCATACCTTTTTAACTCATATGTACTATTATCATTGATGATCATCTCATCAACCATGCTGTATGAGGAGCGTAAACGTCCATAATTTGGGGAATAGTCTAAATAATGTTTGGATGATTGTCCTTTCCCACCCAAAGTTATTCCTCCGGATAGTAGCCAGTTGTTTTTAACCACTTTGTGGAAACCTAAGGTGGCGTTCAACATGTTTTTTTTGTAAGAGCCATCTATACTTAACCGCTGTTGAGCTTCACAGTTTAGCGAAATTCCAATCAAGATAACCAGAAAGTACTTCATAAAATCTCTTTATGTGAAAACGTGTATTTCAATACTTTAGTGTGCTGCAAGGAATAGAACTTTAATCTTTGTTTTTGTGTTCTATTGTTAGCGAATACTGAAACATTATGGAACGCGGCGCTTCCATTTTTAACGGTCTTAGCGAATACATATTATTCAAAAGGTTAGCAGCGATTACTGCAATTTTATGTTGTTCTTTAATTGTAAAGTTGATTCTAGCATCTATAATCCATGTGCCGTTGTTGTTCTCTTCAAAATAATCCATGAATTGAATATTTTGTATAGTATTGATAATTTCTGTAGTCTCTTCAAACTTCTCAATAACAAGGTCTAAGTTCTCCATTCTACTAAAGTACTTAACAGTGCCTCCGATGGATAAAACATCATTGAAGGAGTAGGAAATATCCCCCTTTATATTATGTAGAAAGCGATATTTGAGGATGTTGTTATCTGGATTTAAAGATGTGTTATTAAAACTATATCCTTGCGCCTGAACAGGATTTGAGTCGTATGCGTAAATCAAATCAGGATTAAGTGTTTTGGGTAAAATGTAATTATAACCAGTAATAAATGTCAGTTCATTTTTTTTATTGAATTTAACTTTCCCAGAGAAAGAAACATCTATACCAATAACTCTTGAACGACCAGTATTCAAAAATTTAAAACCTGCTCCAGTCGGTGAATTTGGGTCCCAAAATCCAAAAAGATACTCTATCGTATTATCATATTCTTGCCAAAATCCAGCTATATCTAAATATCCATAAATAGAACCAAATTTCACTCCTTGTTTAATTCCAACCTCGCTGTTTGAAGAAGTTTCAGGTTGTAATTCAGGATTAGGAAATACTCCGAAATTACCTATACCCGTTTGAATGAATCTTTCAGTTATGGTAGGAAATCTATAGCCTTGACCATAGGACATTCTAAGATATGTTTCTTGGTGTAATTTAATGTTACCTCCAGCCCTGAATATAGGCTTAATAGCTGTTACTGTATCATTTAATGCGAAGTATTCCATTCTACCTCCTACCGAGAGATTTACGATATCCCACATCTTTTTTTCAACTTGTCCGTAACCAGAGATGTTAAGCAAAGTATTTTCAGGTGTTCCAGAACCTGCATAAAGCTCAGCATAAGAGTCCGTATATGATCCAGAAATACCTCCGATAAACTCTAGGTTAGCCAAACTTTCATAGGAACGATTAAACTGATAGTCACCATAATATAATAAAGAATTATTTGACTGATTAGCTGTTATATTGTTATCAGTATAAAGAAAACGCCCTCTTAATTTATGTGAAGCTCCAGTTGCTTGTTTGAAGTCAATAAAAGGGTCTATGTTGGCAATGGTTTGTTTTTGTAGAAAAACAGCGCCTGGATAACCCTGAAATAAACCCGTGGTATCGTTTAGCCATGCAAACATCATCGGTGATTCACTGATCATCCCATTTCCATTCACACCGTAAGATAATCCTCTATATTTTTTAGATCGATGGCGAATATTGAAATTTACTCTCGCTCGCTTAGATCTCATCTGCTGGTTACTAAAGTTAGATACGGTGTCGGGATAACTTTGTTCGATAAATGCATCTTGTCTAGGTGGACCAATGTACCCTTCATCATAGTTCAAGTTGCCACCTAAAACAAGATCCCAGTTTTTGATCTTTCGTGAATGCAGAAAGTTCATCCCTGAAATTACAGAGCGTCTTTCCTGCCAAATTTGTCCAGTATCTCTGGGGAAGCTATAGAATCCTGAATATAAATTAACCTTAGTTTGAGGAGTAGATGTGGGGTATTTCGTACGTATATGAATTGCGCCTGATAAAGCTGAACTACCAGCTAGTACGGATCCAGCACCTTTCACCACTTCTATCTGTTTGATGTTCTCTACGGGTATGAAACTCCATTCTGGTCTTCCAGCATCTCCCGAAAGTAAAGGCATATCATCAACAATAACTGCAACTTTACTACCTACGCCAAAAGTAAATCCACTGCCTCCTCTTATTTGAGGTTCACCATCCATGATATTCAGCCCAGGAGTTTGATCAAGTATCGTTTCTACACTTCTTGTGTTTTTATCTTCGATTAGACCTGGTTTGATTATTTCTAGCGATACGGTAATATCTTCTGGTCGTTTATCAAACTTCCCAACTCTAATCTCTACTTCTTCTAGTTCAGTTATGTCGCTATAACTTTTAAGTGTGATATTATGTTCGACAAATTGGTTCTCAATGATTTCTACAGAAAAAGTATCCGTGATTTTATCTGTAAAACGACAAATGAGTTGGACCGTTCCTACAGGTAACTGCAATTTATAATTTCCTTCCTGATCAGTAGTTGCTCCCCGCGTTATGTCGCCTTTATAAATTACTGACGCACCAATTAAAGGTTCTCCGTTGTCTTCAGAGACTTTTCCAACAAGCGTTCCTTCTTGTCCAACCATGCAAAATGAAAGGAGAAGAAATAAAATGGTAATACGAAACAAGATTCAGAAAGTATTAGTGAATGTATAGTTTCTTAGTAAACTGATTAACGCCGTTCTTTACTGATATCAAGTAAATTCCAGAAGGCTGCGAGAAAGATACATTTTCTTCACATTTTCCATGTTGAATCACTTGTCCTGTTAGTGAAAGAACAGTGTATGTTTGTCCCTCTAAACCTTGTTTACTGCAGAAATGAATTAATTCGTCTGATGCATTTATCGATGTGATCACGTTAGTTTCTTCTGTAATGTTATTTGTATTATTATAAACCAAGCTTAAATCATCTATCCAAAGCATACTACCCGTCTCAGAAATCGTGCTATCACCAGAGGCTATTGTAGTAAGAATAAACTCGGGTGTTTGTTGGTTGTAGTAATTGAAGGCACGAGAAAATCTTGTCCAAGTTGTCGCTTGACTAGTGAATTCTTCTTTCGCTCTTGCAACGATATTATTCTCAGTACCATTAAATGGAAGGTTTCCTTGATTTATATGGAGAACAATTTCAATTTTACCTTTGTCTCCATTTTGAGGTTCATACTTGTACCAACCCACAATACTGTCTGGAGAGCTAGTGAAACTTGTATGCCACTGCGCATCATTAGGGTCTGTAAAAACATATCCATTTTCTGGATTGAAATCAGCGTGCACTCGACCATTTGTCATTATTCCATTCGCTTTAATTCCGATTAAAGGAACTTCCTTGACTTCTAGCTTCGCACATAGTCCTCCGTTTCTACCAGTGTCAGGAGACAATACAGAAGGTGCTGTTGCGGCTAGGGCATCAGCAGTTTTGAGAGAACTCCAATTTACTGGTTCTTCCTCTGCACTTCCTTGATTTTCCCAAGCTTCAAAATCCCCATTCTCAATTTGTTGTTGAGCTATACCTACAAAATAGAAACCTATTAAGGCAAGAATGACCGTTACTTTTTTCATCTCTTTTTATTTTTAGTATAGATAAAAGTAACGCTTTTTAATAAATAAAAAAGACTAATTACAGACTGACATAGAGAAGAATAAAAAAGACTCAAAAAAAACTTAGGATTGTCCTGTAGATTCTCCGAGGTAGAAGTTTTTTCTGAGTCTAATCTGCAAGTATTTTTCGAAAACTATTGAACCCCTTCAATAAATCGAATAAACTTTGTACCATTAAGACGCAAATAAAAACAAAAGGGTTGTTTCAAAATTGAACTATTTTAAAGAGTAGTTTTTTTAGTTTTAACAGAACTTAAGAAAATTCGCATTGTACAGAATCATTAGAACACTACTTTGACCTAAATCAAAATAACTAGTATTATGTATTTAAAGAAATTTTGGGTATTAAGTTTTTTCGTTTGTCTTATTTTCAGCAATGGGATTTCTCAGCAAGAACAGGCAATAGAAACAGAGGTTACAGGTCTGAAAGACGACTTGTCTTCTAAAGAATTGCAGACTTTTGCGAATATTTACCAACAGGTACAAATAAAAAATAAGGAAGCTCAACAAGAGATGGTACAAACTATAAAAGATGAAGGTCTAAGTGTTAAGCGTTATCAAGCCTTGACAAATCAAAAAGAGCATCCAGATGGTGAGGTTTCTGCCACGGCTGAAGAGAAAGAGATACTTAAGGCCTTAGGGCAATCTTTTACTGAGATACAAGATGATTTTAAAGTGAAAATTACTTCGATGATCAAAGAAGAGGGTATGTCTGTAAAAAGGTATCAGGAGGTTTACCAGATGGTTAGGCAAGATAAGTCGTTGCAACAGGAATTAGGTGAAATCATGAATGGTTGATATTTTAGATGTATAGTAGACTTTGAGTCAATTCTTTTTAGTCGCGAAAGTTAAAATGTTCGCGACTATTTTTTTACATTAGAGAAAAAAATAAAATGAAAGCGCCTTTTAATTTGTTTAAATGGATAGAGGAAAATCGGGATTTATTAAAGCCGCCGGTTGGAAATAAAAACTTGTACAAAGAGGCTGGTGACTACATTGTTATGATTGTAGGTGGGCCTAACGCTAGAAAAGACTATCATTATAATGAATCAGAAGAGCTATTCTTTCAATTAGAGGGTGATATTTTAGTCAAAATTCAAGAGGACGGAGTATCTAAAGATGTACCGATAAACGAGGGTGAAATGTTTTTATTACCTGCTAAAGTGCCTCATTCCCCAATTCGTGGCGAGAATTCTGTAGGTTTGGTTATCGAAAGAGTTCGAAAAGGAACGGATTTAATGGATGGTTTAATGTGGTTTTGTGATAATTGTAATAATCCGTTGAAGTCATTTAAGTTTAAACTTAATAACATTGAAAGCGACTTTCTTCCGCGATTTAAAGAGTTTTATTCATCTATAGAAAATAGAACTTGTGATAAATGTGGAACAGTGATGGAGTCAGATGAGCGATTTGTTTAAAGCTTGTAAACCTTTGTAAAAGTGAAGCCAGAACTATTTGGGACTTTTGATTTGTTGATAGGTTTTGGCTGGTTGGTCATTATCTTCGGTCTCTCATTCTGGTACTATCTATCGAAATCTCACATTAAACATTACAAGTGGTTTCTTCCCAATCTGAGTTTTCGAGTTTTCTTCGGTTTATTATTTGCCCTTGCATACTCCGTTATATTAACAGAGGGAGGTGATACTTTAGCATATCATGATGGAGCCTATCATCTAAGTAACCTATTTTGGGAACGGCCATTGGATTATTTTGTTGAGCTCATAACTACCCCTACAGGTCAATCAATTAGTGAAAGGTTCTCCGTGACTACAGGGTATCCTCCATCATGGATATATAGAGAGCCTGAAAGCTTTTTCATAAGTAAGTTGATGTCTGTATTTTCCATTATTACTTTTAATAGTTATGCGGCTATGACAATAATATGCTCTACTTTTAGCGCATTTGCATCGTGGAGACTCTTTACAACTTTAAAAGGATTACAATTCTGTCCGAAATGGATTATTGTTGTGTCTACTATGTATATTCCTACAGTTGCTTTTTGGTGTTCTGGAATTTCTAAGGATACGTTTGTTCTAGGTTCATTCTATTATGTTTTTTCTTATTTGTTCCCAGTGTTTTTCATGCGTAAAAGAATAACATTCATGCAATTAATTAGCTTGATGTTTTTCTCTTTTATTTTATTTCATACGAGATCATTTATGCTTATCGCCATTGCGCTGCCATTACTTTCTGCGTTATTAGTGCGCTGGGGTAAAAGTGTAAGTGATAACCTTATCTTGATAAACGTTTACCGATTGGTCATAGCCGGTGTTATTTTGCTAGCGTTAAGTATTTATTCTCAGGGGTCAATAGGGCCAGGATTGGTTGATAATAATGAGATATTGAATGAAGTTGTTGTTATTCAGAAAGACTTTGAGCAAAATAAACTGTACACAGGCTATCGCTATGATTTAGGAATAGAGGATTACTCTGCCTGGGGATTACTGAAGGCGACGCCAATCGCTATTATTACTGCTTTCTTTAGACCATTTTTATGGGAAGCGAATAGCGCATTTCTTATTATTAGTGGTTTAGAAAGTACACTTTTGATTATACTAGCATTAAAGTTCTTTTTCTTTTCAGGAAAGTTTACGAATCACATCTCTTATATACACAAGCAAGAGTTTCTTGTGTTTGCAATTTTGTTTGCCTTAGTTTTCGGCTTTTTTGTAGGTTTCACGTCTGGACTATTTAACGTGCTAGTTAGGTTTAAAGCCCCAATTCTTGTTTTTGTAATTATCTACTTCGCTTCAAAGAAGCCAAAAAAATCTTATCTAGAATGATAAAAACACTTATCAGGATTACCAAGTGAGAATGTGAACATGGCTCCAAACATTGAATACCAATCTTTGGTTGAACTATTTCCTCTACTACCAAACATAGGACTGGTACTCAAGGAACGGTCTGAAAGTCTTGCTGCTATATCTCCATTTTCTTGTGCTAGATCATTTGGATCAACATAATTCCCTTTTCCAACATCGTCAAGATAATCGGTAAAGGTTTTACGTATACCATATTCTAAAGAAAGAGCAGCTCTTTTACCTAGGTTAATTTTAAAGCCAACACCTAGCGGGACTACGATTTGAGTGAGGTTGTAGGGGTTTTCGGAAGATAATGAGCTTCCTTGGCCTTCCGTTCCAATAGGTTGAAGTTCTATTAGTTCCCCGTTGAATTCTGTTTGAGGGTTCATTCTAAATACACCAATATCGATAAACATGTAGGGAGAGAAGAAAAAATCAGAATTCCCGAGTTTATAGTTTTTGTAATTAAACTCAATCCCACCGGTTACCTCATAAATATCTGATTGAAAAGATAAGTTTCTATTCTGCTGAAAACTATTGTCTGTGTCGCTATCATAGCCTTCTACCGTTCCATATCTAAAACCTGCACGCATTGCGAGCCTAGAATTTAAATAGTATCTGTAAACTGCTCCTGCTGATAAATTCGTACGTCTAAAATGGGCGAATTGATTCAAATCACCTATGTAATAAGACCCTCCAATCATAAAGCCAAAGGAAGACCTAGATCTAAAGTTTTCAGTTTGAGATTGAGACACTTCGGACATCAGAAGTATCGATATAATTAATATGTATCTGAAGAGGTTTTGCATCCAACAGTCCTTAACGAGAAAGTTTAGCTTTTATTGTTAAATTCTTCATTTCGTTGGTCGATTCCCCACATCATTTTATTCCTTATCGTATCCAAGAAGTTATTCTCTTGGAATTTGATAACGTTAATCATGAAATCAGCTTTATGAAGGGTAACTTCTGTTCCATTTCTTACTGATTTGGAGTTAGAATCCAAGGTCATCAGAAATCTTCTATCTCTACCTAGAACCTTAAGTTTAATGGGCATATGATCCGGAACTACAACAGGTCTAACGTTAAGGTTGTGAGGAGCAATGGGCGTCAAGATATGTACAGCACAACCAGGCGTTATTATTGGACCTCCACAACTCAAACTGTAGGCAGTCGACCCAGTGGGTGTTGCCACAATAAGACCATCTGCCCAATAAGAATTCATGTATTTCTCATCTAAATAGGCATCTACTGTAATCATTGATGAAGTATCCTTCTTATGCACTGCTAATTCATTCAATGCTAAGTTGTCATCTCCAAAGATATTATCTTCTGTTTGTACGCTAAGAAGAGATCTTTGTTGGTATACAAATTCTTTGTTTTTAACTTTTTCAAGTGTTTGTTCAAAATCTTCGGTACTAGTATTTGCAAGGAAACCTAGTCTTCCGGTATTTATGCCAACTATTGGAACTCCACTTGAACGAATAAAGCTTACCGTTTTTAGAAATGTACCATCACCTCCAATGCTAATCGCAAGGTCAATACCTGTTTGAAAGTCTGAGTAATTATTAAATGACTCAAATCCATCTCCAATTCCGAGTTTCTTTTGTAGCTTTTCAAGAAAATTAGCTTCAACTATAGGTTTCCATCCTAATTGGTCAAGATGTTTAAAAAACTGAGTAAAGAAAGATACTTCATGTTTGTAAATCTTCCTAGAGTAAATAGCTACGTTCATATCAAATATTCAAGTATTTCATGAGTTCATCATATCTATCTTTGAGGTCATCATGATGACTATTACGCTGATAACTTGCTTTAATATGATAATCATACCTTTCAAGTGCCCTAATTATCCTGCCGAGTTCAACAACGCTTATTTTTAGTGTAAGCTCAATCTTGGTGGATGTAGGGTTTGAAGTGATAAAAGAACTTAAAACTTTCGCATTTTCATTCTCAATGATTTGAGAGATTTGACCAAGAGAATAATCAGTATCGTTCATCTCAAGAACAATAATGCCCCCTGTTTCTTTTATACTTCCTGTTTCTGCAACTTTCTGCATTAATGTTACAATACTAATTGTGCCTAAGAAATTTTCTTCTTCATCTAATACAGGAACAACAGTTAAGTGATCATCTGAAGCAATTGCTAACACCTCATAAATATGCGATGTGCCTTTTACGTAAGGGCGAGGAAGGTGATTGAATAACTCATGTAGTGTAATACTTAAATCATTTTTATCCAATAAATCATCCTCTGAAACAAGACCTACGAAATTCTCGCCTTTAAGAACCGCAAGGTGACTAACCTTGAATTCTTCCATCCATTTCAAGGCAATATCTCCGGTATCTGTATGCTTCAACGGAGGTATTTGTTCTGTTATTAATTCTATTGCAATCATTGTATTGACCAAAGTAGTAATTCTGCACTAATGTATATAACTTTGTATGAACAAAATTTGTGTTAATTATGACGAATTTAAGCGTAAATGTTAACAAGATAGCCACATTAAGAAATGCAAGAGGAGGTAATAATCCTAGCGTAGTGCAAGTTGCAATAGATTGTGAGCGATTCGGTGCTCAGGGTATTACCATACATCCAAGGCCTGATGAGCGACATATAACACAACAAGATGTTTATGACCTCAAAGAGGTAGTTACTTCTGAGTTTAATATAGAAGGTTACCCCAATGAAAGATTTATGAGGTTGGTTGAAGAGAATCGTCCTGAGCAGGCTACATTAGTTCCTGATCCCCCAGGAGTACTTACTTCAAATGCTGGTTGGGATACAGTGAACAATAAATCTCAACTAAAAGAAATTTGTGATCGATTAAGAGAACTGGGGGTAAGATCATCTATATTTATTGAAACTGATCCAGTGATGATCAAAGCTGCTTCCGAAGTTGGAGTGGATAGGATTGAGTTTTATACTGGTCCATATGCAGATAACTATTACTCAGATGCCGAAAAGGCAGTACAGCCTTACGTTGATGCTGCAAAACTAGCCACGGAATTGAGTATAGGAATCAACGCTGGTCATGATTTAAACCTTGTGAATCTAGGGTTTTTCAAACGCTCTATCCCTAATTTGAAAGAAGTTAGTATTGGTCATGCATTGATATCTGATGCATTATATTTTGGTCTAGAGAAGACAATTGAAAAATACAAAGAACTACTTTCTGATTAACCCTAAAAAAATCAAATGAAGTTACATTATAAAAAAATGGGCAGCGGTCAACCGTTGCTTATTCTGCATGGTCTTTTTGGATCCTTGGATAATTGGCAGACACATGGTAAAAAGCTAGCAGAGTATTTCGAGGTATATCTAATTGATCAACGAAATCATGGAAAATCTGATTGGAGTGAGGATTTTAACTATGACCTTATGGCCGAAGATTTGCGTGAGTTTATCGAAGATCATAGTCTTAACGATGTGATTTTGATTGGTCACTCTATGGGAGGAAAGACAATTATGCGCTATGCTCAGCAATACCCTGAACGTATATCAAAGATGATAGTAGTAGATATGGGTGTTAAATCATACCCTATTCATCATGATCGCATTATTGAAGGTCTGAAATCGATTGATTTATCAATAATAACGTCACGTAGTGAGGCACGCGAACAACTATCAGGCTATATAGAGAACAAATCTATTAGACAATTCTTACTCAAGAATCTGTATTGGAAAGAGAAGGGGCAGTTGGCTTGGAGAATCAATATTCCAGTATTAGAAAGAGAATTAGATGTTATTACTCAGGCATTACCAGAAAATGAATCTTTAACTGAAGTTCTTTTTATATCAGGAGGGCAGTCAAACTATATATTGACTGCTGACTACGATCAAATAAGAAAGTATTTTCCGTTAGCAGATTTCCATGTTATTGAAAGAGCTGGTCATTGGATTCATGCTGAAGCTCCAGAAGAATTTATAGAAGAAACGCTAGGATACTGTTTGAGATAAAAAAAGCCCGCTTGACTAAGCGGGCTTTTTTACATGATACCTTTTTTATTCCTCAGCTTTCTCGCTGTCATCAGAGGTGCGAGAGTTGTAATCCATTCTTACAACTTCACCTTCAGTTCTACGATTAAACTGATGTAGTTTTTCAAATACTGCTTTATCTTTTGTCTTAAATTGATTGATATATTTTTCTGTTAGCTCAATCGATTCAAATTCACCGGTAGGTTTCTTAACATAATATGTGTCATCTTTAAGATAAACCATTCTTGGGCTTTCTTCACCTTTACCTTCAGCAACTAAACGTTCTGGGTTTACGCCCTTTTCGTTTACCAGGTAATCAACACAAGATTTTGCTCTTCTTTGTGCTAGTTTTTCGTTTGCTCTAGATGAACCTCTACTATCAGTGTGAGACAATAGTTTCAGAACCATTCCAGGGTATTCCTGCAGGAGTTCAAATACATAGTTCAATGAATCCTTTGAGTTGATAGAATCCTCTATTACCATTAACTCTGCACTACCCAATTGATAACGTACCTCTGGAAGTACAATTGGTGTTTTAGGTAAAAGGTTCATTTCTACAATAAAGTTTTGGTCATATTTCAAACCTACAGTAGAAAAGTCTTCAGTGTCATCACTCGTATGGTATCCTTCACGTGGAAGAACTTTAACAGTATAATTTGTTTCTTCATTGATGAATCGATCTCCATCTGGTTTTTTATCCCAGAAAACCGTCCCGTCAGAATTTGTAACTCCTTTGAAAGAACCACCGCCTTCAGCAGAAACCTCTACAGTTGCACCATCAATTCTTTCAGAACCTCCAATTTTTGTTACAATAACCTTAAGGTCAAAAATATTTGGAGGAAGTTCGTAAGACCAGATATCTGGAAGTCCTCTAGAACCTCTAGAACCATCTCTGTTTGATGTGAAATAACCGTGACGGTCATCTGTTTCCGTAAGGTGGTAATCGTTTTTATCTGAGTTCAACGGAGTTCCTAAGTTCTCTGGTGCCTCAAATTTCATAACACCTTCTGTTTTCTTTGCTCTAAATATGTCTAGGCCTCCCAAACCTTCGCGTCCATTTGACGAGAATAAAAGATCCCCGTTTAAAGCATATGTTGGGAAAAGTTCGTCACCAGGTGTATTGATTTCTGGACCTAGGTTTATTGGAGTTGTCCAAGAGTCTTCTCGTCTTTGATATGTAGTATACCAAAGATCTCTTCCTCCTTGACCTCCTGTCATGTCACTAGAGAATATAATTAAAGTTCCATCTTCATTTGGACATGGGTGTCCAACACTAATAGTATCATGAGGGTTGAGAGGAAGTTTCTTTGGGATAGACCAAGAACGACCTTTTTTCTCTGCAGTCCAAATCTGACAACCAAGATCCATTTTTTCAATATTAGGACATCTTGTAATGTATAAGTTTCTGAATCTACCATCAAAAACCATGGTTCCCTCATTGAATTCTGTATTGATACTATCAGCTTCAAATAATTTTGGAGGATTCCAGTTTCCAGATCTGTCTTTTTCTACTTGCCAAATGTTAAAATAGCCTTCTCCTGTTATAGGGTCCTTCCCGTTTCCAACAGGCGCTTTTCGTGTTGATCCATAAACAAATTCGTTTCCTCTTCGACTAGCTACAGATGGAGCCATCTCCATGCCTTCATCATTAATTTTGAATTCTGCCTTTACAGTATATCGGGTTCTGTTGTCCTTCATTACTTTGGCTTTTTCTAAAGAAGACAAAGCATTTTCCGCTTGTTTGTCACCAGGAACTAAATTTAAGTATTCGTCATACGATTCTTTAGCTTTTTCATAATCTCCATTTTTTCTGTAGATATTTCCTATTCTAAAGAAGACAAGAGGATTGTCGTTAAAGTGTTTAAGGTCAATAGACCGCTGGTACCATTCTATTGCCTTTTCTGTATTGAATGCTTTTTCATAGGAATAAGCAGCCTTATAAGCTAAGTCAGCTTTTTGAGCTACTGCTCTATCATTTTTGGGAGAAATACGGTCGTAGGCTTTCGTTAGTAATTCAGCAGCTTCGAAGTACATACCTCCTTTGTAAGCTACTTCAGCTTTTTTTACGGCTGCGGGTTGAGCAAATGCTCCTGCACTTAGAAGGAGAGTTATTATGATAGCAAAACTTTTCATTTTCATAAGATAAAAGGCATTATGTGAAATCTTCCGAAAGAAAATAAATTTAAAAATTAAACACAAGAAACACTATTAATAAAATAGTCTCTCAAAAACAATAACCCCCAAAAATAATATAATTTCTTTTAACTAATGGTTAAAATATTAAATGGTTTTGTTATGTGTCCGTCAATAAAGACGGAAAAAGGTTCGATTAATCATTGGTTCTGCCTGATAAGTAGGTTCTCCAGCGCTCTAGCACCGAATTGAATCCGGGTGTTAATTCAGAATTAAATCGCATATATTCTTTTGTCTTTGGATGCTCAAAGCCCAATGTTTTAGCATGCAAAGCCTGTCCATCAAGTAAAGAAAAGTTGTTTTCTATGAACTGCTTGTACTTAGAAAAAGTTGTTCCTTTAAGTATTTTATTACCTCCGTATTCAAGATCATTAAAGAGTGGGTGCCCTATAGACTTCATGTGAACGCGAATCTGATGCGTTCTTCCCGTTTCTAACTGGCATTGAACTAGTGTGACATAGCCAAATCTTTCTAAAACTTTATAGTTTGTGACTGCATATTTTCCGTAGTCTCCATCTGGAAAAACAGTCATTACTTTTCTGTTTTTAAGAGACCTTCCTAAATGGCCTTCTATTCTTCCTTCGTCTTCTTCGACATCTCCCCAGACTAATGCGTAATACTTCCGCTCTGTAGTCCTGTCGTAAAACTGTTTGGCTAAATGCGTAAGTGCTTGTTCAGTTTTTGCAACAACCATTAATCCTGTCGTATGTTTATCAAGACGATGAACAAGTCCAGGTCTGCCATAATAATCATCTTGTTTTGTTGGTAGTTGATCAAAATGATACACTAATGCATTAACTAGAGTTCCAGAGTAGTTCCCGTATCCAGGGTGCACCACCATGTTTGATTGTTTATTTACAACAATTAAAGTATCGTCTTCATAATGAATGTCTAAAGGAATGTTTTGAGGTATTAACTCTAATTCACGAACTGGATAGGGGAGAACTATCGAAACCTCATCATTAGGCTTGATTTTATAGTTTTGTTTCACGGGCTTTCCTCCGACGAGAATGCTTCCGTTCTTTGCTGCTATCTGAATTTTATTTCTAGATGTATCAGCAATTCGATCCATTAAAAATTTATCAATTCTTACTACCTCCTGCCCTTTGTCAGCTGTGAACTTGTAATGTTCGAAAAGTTCTTCTTGTTCATTACTATCATCTTGAAATTCGGATGATTGATCTTGTGCGCTCCCTTTTTGATCCATATTTATTGGCTACTGAACAATTAGTTTCTTTGTTATCAAAGGCTGACCATTGTTGTACATTCGTATAAGGTAAATTCCTGTTTCTAAGTTAGAGACATCAATATTGTTAGCGTTACTCGTTCTCAAGAGCGTTCTTCCACCTATGCTTATCATTTCATATTCAACATCACCCTCTACATTTGTTCGAAAGGATACAGTATGGCTACTTGGGTTAGGGTATATAACCAATTCAGTTTCAGTTTTAATATTTTCAAATTGAGTAGAGTTAACACCTAAGAGGTAATCCATTTTGCTGGTAATTACGGGTCTCATCATAAGCGCCCCAGGGAAGCTCGCGTTATTCCATACATTACCGCCGTCGACACTCCAGAAAACCTCATTTGACACATCAGTATTTTTATCATATCCAATATTTAGTCGCTCTTCGTCAATTTGACGCATTCCGATATAGAAAACTTCATCAACAGCAACTTTTATGGTGTCTTTAAAGTAGTAAGTAGTGAACTTATTTCTTAGACTAGTGTATTTTGGCTGTCTAGGAAAGAAAAATTCATCTTCATAGATCAATGTTCCTGGTTCGCCGTTGTTATCACTCCAGACAGAAAGCAAGAAAAGATTGTTGGATACATCAACGACAGAAGGTACAAAGTGAATTTGTATGGCAAGCAAAGAATCGGGTTGATAAGCATTGAATCTGTAAGCTAATAGACCTTGCTCTCCAGTAACTCCATATGCTCTTTCTGCTGTTCCGTCATCATATGCGTAATAATTTTCGAAAATTTGTTCCCCGAATGTTGAATCATTCAATGCATAATTTGGGAATTGTGCATTCGCAATACCTTCATATTCAAAAGTAGCACTTGTATCATTAAGTATTGTCGCATCGTAAGAATATCCCGTGGAAAAATCATGGAAACTAGTATAAGTTGTTCTTGGGCCATAATTTATATTTCCTCCTGAAAGCGTTGAAGCATTAAGGACAAACGATCCTTCGGTATTTCCGTCTAAATATACATTTACGGCTCCATTTTGATTGTTTTCAGTCAATTCACTTCCATTTCTTACGGAAACTTCAACCGATGTGCTCATTTTACCATTAGGACTATTTCTAAAATGCTTCCAAGGAACATGAGTATATGTTTCCAATAATGTTTTGATTGGATAAACGAACGCGAAATCCTTGAATAAAGTGTCTTGATAGCCAGATAGTGGTCTGAAGTTAACGTAATCGATATGGAAATGGTCAATTCCTCCAGACAGTGAGCCATAATTCATAAAACGAAATTGAAAACCATTTTGAAAGTAATCAGTATTCGTTACAGCAATATGCGCTACTTCGAAGTCATCCAATGGTCCTCCAGAGACACTCCACACTCTTGTCCATTCATTGTTTAGAGGCGAATAAAAGTCAAGAAATAGTGAGTCACCCTCTTCTGGACTCTCCCCAAATCCTTCACGTTGATAGAGAAAGCTAAAGTAAATTGAGTCTGATGGTGATTCAGAAGCAAGGTTGATAGGCTTTGAAGTTAATGTGTCTGCAGTTCCAGTTACTGACGACCCGAAAATGTATGGATAGCCAGTTCGATCTAGTCCGTCAAATGAAACAACTCCTAATGTCCAAGGGTCAACTGCGAATCTATAATTGTGGTATGCATTGTCATCAAGCCATAACTTGTTAGCATCATTTATTTGAGCAACAAATATTCTTGCTGAGTCCTGAGAATATTCTGGTTCTGAAATCCAAACAGTATCTGGATCATTTAAGCCTCCGCCGATTGTATCAAAAACATTATAAGGGGGGAAAGCGTAGGTTTGAAAATAATTTGGAGCGTAATCGACTAGGTCATCATATAAAAAACGTGTAGAATCAAAATAATAATAAATCGTTGTATCATTTACGATGTCATATTCTGCTCGAAAAGTATTGTTGTCAGTTAAAGTGAAGTTAGGATCTAAAGGTAATTCCGTCAATTCATCTAACATTCGATGATAGAGCGTATCACTTACATTAAGGTCGGTTGGTGATGCATTATATTGCTGGAAATTATTTCTAGAAAAGTCATCCAGAAAAGGTAGCGATAACGTGTCTGTTATGTAAACAAATGTACTATCAAAACTATTAGGAAGTGCTTTGGATTCAATCTTATTATTGAAAAGGTCGGCATTCACAGTGATCGGACCTTCGCTATCTTGACCAAAACAAAATAGCGTAAGAGATAAACTTATTAAAAAGCAATAAAGGAACTTTGTCATGACCAAATTAATCTTCTTTGTTATTTGGGCTTGCGAATATAGTTATTGTTGAACCAGCAGGAATTTTACTACTATCACCAGAAACAGGTGTTTGTTTCATCACCTTAGCCAAAAGGCTGTCTTGTTTGGTTTCACATGCGTTACATACGCTAAATAGACGTAAGCCATTCATTCCTTGTAAACGATCTTCTGATTCTTTTATTGTCAGACCAAAAAGATTAGGAACAACAACCATTTCTCCATTTGTTTTCTTACCTACGGTTAATTCAACAACGGAATTAATAGGAATACGTTGGCCTGTTTTTACGGGTCTTCCTTTGTAACGTTGACGAAGTACACTCCCCTGGTCTTCGTTACTTGGAACATATTTAATTTTAGTTCTTAACCCTTGAGTCATAAGTAGCGCCTCGGCAAATCTTTGACTTTTACTAACAACTAGAGGGACAGAAACTAATCGGGATCTCTTGGAAACTCTAAGTTTAATAACTCTTCCGGATTTTACTTTTAACCCAGATGAATCCGTAGGGGATGGATTTTGATAAATGATGGTTCCTTCTACGATATCAGGATTGTATACCGAGTCTAGAACCTCATAGGTAAGTTCCTCACCATCTAAAAGCCCAGAAATATCACTGACTTTGTTACCCAGGAAATTTGGAACTTCTATCGCTTCTCCAAATTTAGTGTAACTGTCGAAGTACGACATTGTTCCCCATATAATACCGACCCAAGCTACCAGAATTAGTCCAACATTGATGATGAACTTTTTGCTGATTAGAAAATTACCTATTTTTTTTATTAATCGCATGTCGCTTGATGAACGGGTATTTCTAGCAAAACTAATGATTTTGTTCAAAAGAAAACTAAAAAAATGTGAATATAGAATCCAAAGTGGTACAGGATAGAACATTAATATTGTTTATTCATAATCTCATGCTCATAACTTTTGCCCTAATACTGAGGAAGACCTTTTTTAATTTATTTTCTTCGTAAAAAAAGATAGATGATTAACGTCGGAATATTTTGTGGAGGCTACTCATCTGAGTATGAGATTTCGCTTAAAAGTGCAAATATGATTCTCTCCAACATCGATAGGGAAGAGTATAATGCTTTCCTTGTAGAGGTTAATAAGAAGGGATGGTTTGCTCAATATGAAGGAGCCAAATACGAGGTTTCAACGAAAGACTTTTCCTTTGAAATTGAAAACGGCGATAAGGTAAAGATAGAATTGGGTCATATTTATATACATGGTAACCCAGGAGAGAATGGTAAGTTACAAGCATATTTTGAAATGAAAGAGCTTCCTTTCGTGAATAGTAGTGCTTTATCTTCAGAGCTTTCTTTTGATAAATGGTTTTGCAATCAATTTTTAAGAGGTTTTGATATTCCGGTTGCAAAAGCAAAACTTCTTTTGAGCAATAAGCCTTTTGATGTTGACGAGATAGGATCAGATTTAGGATTTCCTTTATTCGTAAAGCCAGCAGACTCTGGATCTAGTTATGGAATCTCTAAAGTTTACGAATTACAGGATCTTGGACTTGCGATAGAAGAAGCCTTTCAGGAAGGAAGAACTGTAGTTTGTGAATCTTTTTTGTCTGGAACAGAGGTGACGTGTGCTGTGTATGAAAACAGCAATGGTTTGCAGGCATTGCCTTGTACAGAGATTGTGACCGAGACTGATTTTTTTGATTACGAGGCAAAATATTTAGGAAAGTCTCAAGAAATTACTCCGGCAAGGATCTCCGACGAGATGACCTTAAAGATTCAGGAATTAACTAGAGAAATATATACACTACTTCAAATGAGGTCTCTGGCAAGAGTCGATTACATGATCGTTAATGGTGTTCCTTATGTTATAGAAGTAAATAGTACTCCAGGTTTTTCATCGGAGTCATTGGTTCCTAAGATGCTCTCTTGCGCCAACATAGAGATTGTTGATTTTTGGAGAGAAATTTATGAATTTGAAAGGAATCGATTCGGAACGAGGTTATAAAAAACCAAGTTCTAGTTTAGCTTCTTCGCTCATCATTTCTTTGTCCCAAGCCGGCTCGAAAACGATGTTTACCTTTGCTGATTTGACACCATCAATTGCCGCTACTTTATCCTCAACTTCTTTAGGCATAGACTCTGCTACCGGGCAGTTAGGTGAAGTAAGAGTCATTTCGATATCTACGTGTTGATCAGTATTGATCTTAACTTCATAAATCAAGCCTAACTCGTATACATCTACAGGAATTTCAGGATCGTATATAGTTTTTAATACATCGATAATTGTAGTTTCTAATCCAGCATCTCCCATTTCTTTAATTTTTCTGCAAAGTTAAGACTCATTCTAAACAAATGAAATCCTTTTATTGTTTTGTGCAATACAATGATTAGAAATGATCACCAAAATAATTGAATGTTTCTTTGTTCAAATACCATTAATTAGGTATTTTTGCAGAAGATTTAGTCTCTATTTAAAATAAGTCTAAATAACTATAAAGAAAACGGATTATGATAAAAGTAACAGAATCAGCTCGAGATCAAGCCGTTAGGTTGATGGCGGAATCTGGAGAGCCAAATAGTTTTATTCGAGTGGGAGTCCAAGGAGGTGGATGCTCAGGATTAATGTATGATTTGGACTTTGATTCAAATGAGAAGGAAGATGATAAAGTTTTTGAGGATAACGGTATTAAAATCGTTGTAGATAAAAAGAGCTTTTTATACTTAGTAGGAACTACTTTAGATTATTCCGGAGGTTTGAACGGAAAAGGGTTCGTTTTTAAGAACCCGAATGCCGATCGAACATGTGGTTGTGGGGAGAGTTTCTCAATTTAAAAATTCAAAAAAACTCGAATATGGGTTATACAGAAGAAGAATTAGCAAAAGATCTTGAAAAACAGGAGTATAAATTTGGTTTTACATCAAACTTTGAGTCTGACCGTGCTCCGAATGGATTAAGTGAAGATATTATTCGTTTTATTTCTGCAAAGAAAGAAGAACCACTTTGGTTGTTAGAAAAACGTCTTGAAGCTTATAAGGTTTGGAGAGAAATGAAAGAGCCTGAATGGGCACACGTTCATTATGAAAAGCCAAGCTTTGAGGATATCTGTTATTATGCCGCTCCTAAACAGACCAAGAAATATGAAAGTTGGGATGATGTTGATCCTGAGATGAAGGAAACAATGAGTAAACTGGGAATTTCTTTAGAGGAGCAACAGAGGCTTACGGGTACTGCTGTTGATTTTGTGATGGATTCGGTTTCAGTAGCGACTTCTTTTAAAAAGAAATTGAACGAATTGGGCATCATATTTTGTTCGTTTTCAGAAGCAGTGCAAGATCACCCTGAATTGGTGAAGAAGTATATGGGATCAGTCGTTCCTCATACAGATAACTTTTATGCGGCACTAAATAGTGCAGTGTTTACAGATGGATCTTTCTGTTACATTCCGAAAGGTGTAAGGTGCCCAATGGAGCTTTCAACTTATTTTAGAATTAATGAGGGTGGAACAGGACAGTTCGAGAGAACCCTAGTTGTTGCAGATAAAGAATCATACGTTTCTTATCTTGAGGGGTGTACAGCACCGATGAGAGATGAAAATCAATTACACGCAGCTGTCGTTGAACTTGTAGCTCTGGATGATGCAGAAATCAAGTACTCAACTGTTCAGAACTGGTATCCTGGAGATAAGAATGGTAAAGGAGGAGTTTTCAATTTCGTAACGAAGCGAGGAATATGTGAGCGAAATGCTAAAATTTCATGGACCCAAGTTGAGACCGGTTCAGCTGTAACATGGAAATATCCATCTTGTATCTTGAAAGGAGATAAC
>CBFHJL010000043.1:0-23053 GCA_965656195.1 Brumimicrobium sp.
AAACGGGTTTATCCTTGGGTTTAAGAAGTCTTTGGTTGCACCAAGGTCTCTTGTATTAGATTATTATAAAGGCTACCGTAATCAAAGCCCTTCACCCGGCAAAATGGTACTTTATACGTTTCTTTCTCTAGGTATTCTTTATTTGATCTTTGGAAAGCTTGGTGTTCTAGACGTCACCATTTCTGGAGAACAAGAGGATGATTTTAGTGCGTTAAAAGTATTCATGATCATACTTATACCATTTATGATATTATCCTCTAAGTTCCTTTATTGGAGTCGCCACAAAGGATTGGTTATTCACATGGTCAGCATAGCATTTCTGCTTTTACCACGTTTCATCATACTCGTTGTAGTTTTTTCCATTATAAGCTTTTTGATAGACGAACCTGCTCTTTTTTTGATTTTTGCACTTCTTGCGACCCTTATTTGGTTCTTCTATACTAACGCAATCGTTTTAAATGTTGAGGGAGTATTAAAAAGAACACTTTTTACCTTGGCACAATTAGGCATATTTATTGGCCTCATCATTTTTACAATTATCATTTTGGTAATTTCCTCAATGGCAGAGGTTAATATTGGTTAACAAAGTCTTATTTAATAACAGGCAAGACAATATGACTACTTCCAAAGATCGTATGACTTGCTTTTTCAAAATCTTCGTATTCTGCCTCGTAAATGTTCTCCACCCATTTTTGAGGGTTAATATCGAACAAAGGAAACATGGAACTTTGAATTTGGATCATGATGCGGTGTCCCGGCTTAAATGTGTGTTGAACATCAAGAAGAGGAACGTTTACTAATGTTTTTTCATTTTTCTCAAAAGCATTTCCTTCTTCGAAGGTCTCACGGTATCTTCCGCGGATATATCCTAAACGCACAAGCTTTTGGTAACCATTCATCTTTACGCCTTCTGCATCGGTTTCTTGTGGAACCCTATCCATAGGAAGAACATCTATAATTTTTACATAGAGATCTGCATCTTCGTGGTCTGTTGCAAAGTCAATTAGCGCCTGGATCTTTCCTGATACCTTCATTTCTTCCGTTAACACTTCAGACGTAAATGTTAGTACATCAGGCCGTTTCGATGCAAAACGCTGATCATCATTCATATAGTGTTTTGGTGCCATTCTGTGAAAGTTGTTTCCTTCAATGAATGGAACTGGACTATTTGGGTCTGATACGAAGCTAAGCACTCCTTCATGCTTTTCCTGCATTAGCGTCCGATCTGCACCTAAATAGAAGGTAATGCTATCCTTAGCTCTTTCAAATGGGTTCGAGTTAAAGTCTTCCCATTCGTGAGTTCCCATATCCCACACGCGAGCTTCAAAGCTAGGGGCCGTTCCTCTCTCTTTCAAGTGATACTCGAAATATGGAAACTCTATATCTCTTTGAAACCTTTCTGATACGCTGTCACCATAGAAAATATTTCCCATAGTATATTGACCTTCTCTTCTTTTGTTGTGACCATGAGACCAAGGACCAATAACAACTTGAGGTTTGATCTGTGGCGCTACTTTCGTTAATTTTTGATACGAATTCAAGATGCCATAAAGGTTTTGCTCGTCATTCCATCCTCCGACTACCATAACGTGGCACTTTGCGCTGTCTAAATAACTGATCCAGTCTCTCTTTTGTCTGAACTCATCATAAGCTGGATGTGCTTTTATCTGATCCCAAAACACGTTTTCTGGATGAAGCATCTTCTCCATTGTCTTTAACGAGCGCTGCGATCTGAAAAACTCATAATAATCAGCATTTAATTCATTTTCAGCATCAACAACATAAGGCGCGTTAAACTTTACTTTATGACCCACTTTTGAAGGGTTTGGCATTGCTACTCCAAAATAATCCAATACAGGTAAATAGTTTAAGGCAAATAACCCATATCGATTGAAGTCTTCGAAATAGAAGTTTGTTACAGGAGCCATCGGCATCACCGCTTTTAAATTTGGGTGACCTGAAGTACTCGCCAATAAAGCGGTATGACCCAAGTAAGAGTTGCCATATTGGCCAATATTACCGTTGAATTTCTTTAAGTTTTTAGTTAGCCACTCATACGTATCATACGAGTCCGTTACCTCATCTGTTTTGTCTTTATCAAAGAAAGAATAAGGTGGTTTTGTGTTTTCAAATGTGCCTTCACTCATATATCGTCCGCGCATGTCCTGAAACACGAAAATATAACCGGACTCTACTAAGTGTGGATTGTGTGAAATAGACTTCATCAACTCCTCTCCGTATGGTGCACAACTGTAGGGCGTTCGCTTGATTATAACGGGGAGATCTTTTTTAATTTTTTTAGGTTGGTAAATTGAAGTAAATAGCTTTACACCATCACGCATTTCTATATATACCTCCTTTTTCACGTAATCATCATGGCTATATTGAGCGACTAGCGTAAAACAAAGGAGAAGAGTCAAAAATGTAAGAGCAACTTTCATAATTCAGCTTTATTTGAAGCGTGAATATAAGCATCTTTGATGTTTTGGCTAATGTGTCTTCGATATTGACTTAACCTCATAAATATATAACATACTGATGTCTAATGTTGTAAATAGTTTATATTCGTAATACAAAAATGCGTTCTAATGAGAATTCTTACGATAATTTCAGCCTTTATTATGTTCTCTTCGATTTACTCTCAAGAAGATAAAGAGCGATCGATTTACTTCGAGGTCGGAGGAAGTGGAGGGCTTGGATCCTTAAATTATGAAGCTTCAATCCTAAAAAGTTTGTCTTCTGAAAAAATCAACTACACATGGCGCGCAGGTCTGAGCTTTGCTCCTATAGATAAAAATAACGGTACAGGAATCGTTTTTCCAATCATGATTAACAGTTTAATAGGTGCTTCTAACCACAGGTTGGAAATCGGAGTTGGACAAGGGTTTACCGTGACAACAAGAGGAAGCTTCTTTACTATGACAACAGCTGTGATTGGGTATCGCTTTGACGCTAAAAATAATCCCCTTTTCTTTCGTGCTACTTACACTCCCTTGATATCGTACTTGATAGACTTTCAAGTTCAACAATGGGGAGGCCTGAGTATAGGCTATACTTTTAAGTCCCAAAGTAAATGAGAACAGCAGTAAAAATAGCCCTTGTATTTCTACTTTTTTCTTGTGACAAGAAGAAGCTTTTTGATGGTATAGATTTTTACCAGGATGGTTTTGAAAACTACTCTTCATACGATGACTTGCTAATTGACGATGATATCAACTGGTCATTTAATCAAATTACGCGGGACGCAAATACAATTACTTTAGTCGATGATTTTTCTCATTCGGGTAGCTCCTCATTGCGTTTTGATGCAGAACCTTCTTCAGATGAAGGCGCTTCTAAAGCAAGTATTGCCAAACAAAACTTTGCTTTCTGGGAAGGTGAAACGGTGCGCTTATCTGCTTGGTACTATATTGAAGGAAATCAAAATCTTCAATGGTTGTTCATTATGGACCTTGAAGAACGGACTCCTATTGGCGCTGGTCCAGGAATGCGATTAGCGATTGTAGATGATCAGCTGCTTGTAGAACATAAATACAATGAACCCAACATAAAACAAATCTCAGAAAGCGGTATAACTTTTCCTCGTGATGAATGGGTGAACATAGAGTGGGAGGTCTCATTATCGCAAAAGGACAATGGATCTGTGCGTGTATGGCAAAACGACCAACTCATTATATCAAAAGATAATCACCGTACTTTGCCAAAAGACTTATTGTATTTTCAACAAGGAACAAAAGGTCAATACTCAAGTTGTGAAATAGGAATAACCGCTAATTCATCTGAAAGCCCTTGTACTTTGTGGGTTGATGATGTAAAGTTTGAAAAGGTTGACTGATTTCTATATATCTTAAAGTGAATATTTTAAATTCTTTAATGAATTAATCTCCTGTTGTTTCTGGTTTATAGATTTTTTCTATTAAAACATAGAATAAATTGTTAAATCAAATACCTGGTTTACTATAAATTTGTATTCAAGAAAACTAAATGCTAAAAACAGATGAAAAAAATAGTAGTAATAACAAGTATGATTCTGTCTACGGCAACATATGGTCAAGATGTTGCTGAAGGTTCAGGAAAATGTCCTTTTGGGTTTGGCTCGGAAAGTAGTCAAATTGAAGCAAAAAAATCAGTATCAAAAAACGTTGAGGATACGACTAGCAATGAGATGGCTATTGAGCATCATGTGATAGGAATGGGAAAAACCAATCAAGAGTGGTGGCCAAACAGTTTGAACCTTAATGTTCTTAGGCAGCATTCTGAATTATCGAATCCTTTAGGAGAAGACTTCAGTTATGTTGAAGCGTTTAATGATCTAAATTATGAAGCGCTGAAAGCAGATTTACGAAAATTAATGACTAACTCTCAAGAATGGTGGCCTGCTGACTATGGAAACTATGGTCCATTTTTTATTCGCATGGCATGGCACAGTGCGGGAACATATCGTACTGGCGATGGAAGGGGAGGCTCAAGGTCTGGAATGCAACGTTTCGCTCCTATCAATAGTTGGCCCGATAATGCAAACTTAGATAAAGCGCGTCGTTTGCTTTGGCCAATAAAACAAAAATATGGAAACAAGATTTCGTGGGCAGATCTCATGATTTTGACTGGAAACGTTGCCCTTGAATCAATGGGTTTTGAAACATTTGGATACTCTGGTGGTCGGGTAGATGTCTGGCAACCAAATGAAAGTGTTTATTGGGGGCCAGAAGAAAAATGGTTAGGCGACCAACGTTATTCAGGTGATCGAGAGCTCGAAAGGCCTCTCGCCGCAGTTCAAATGGGACTTATTTATGTAAATCCTGAAGGACCCAATGGGAACCCAGATCCAAAAGCTGCAGCTTTTGACATTCGTGAAACATTTGGCAGAATGGGGATGAATGACGAAGAAACAGTTGCACTTATTGCTGGAGGACACACATTCGGTAAAACTCACGGAGCTGGAGATGCCTCTCACATGGGACCTGAACCTGAAGCCGCTGGAATTGAGCAACAAGGTCTAGGCTGGAAGAGCGACTACAAATCTGGTAAAGGGGTGGACGCAATAACATCAGGTCTAGAAGTAACATGGACTGCAACACCAACAAAATGGAGTCATGGGTTCTTTAAAAGCCTTTTTGAAAACGAGTGGGAGCTAACTAAAAGTCCTGCTGGTGCTCATCAATGGGTAGCTAAAAACCCTGAGGTAATGGTTCCTCATGCTTTCGACTCTACTAAAATGTTAAAGCCAACAATGCTTACAACGGACCTCTCCTTGCGTTTTGACCCTATTTATGAGAAAATTTCTCGTAGGTTTCTAGAAAACCCTGAAGAGTTTGAAGATGCTTTTGCTCGTGCGTGGTTTAAACTTACCCATAGAGACATGGGTCCAAAATCAAGCTATGTGGGTCCAGAAGCTCCCGAAGAAAAACTTATTTGGCAAGACCCTATCCCAGATTTAGACCACAAACTTGTTAATCAAAAAGATATTGAGAGTTTAAAGAAAATGCTCTTAGACTCCGACCTATCCTTAAATGATATGGTTACAACGGCTTGGGCTTCTGCTTCCACTTACAGAGGTTCCGATAGGAGAGGAGGTGCTAACGGCGCCCATATTAAATTAGAACCAATGCGAAACTGGGAAGTAAATAATCCTAAACGATTAAATCGAGTATTATCTCAACTAGAGAAGATACAAACTGAGTTCAACACATCAGTTAAGAAAGAGGGAAAAAAGATATCTATGGCTGACTTGATTGTTCTTGCTGGATCAACAGGTATTGAAAAGGCTGCAATTAATGCAGGAGTAGATGTTCAAGTTCCATTTACTCCTGGTAGAATGGATGCTAAGCAGGAACAAACAGATGTTGAAGGCTTAGCTGTGCTTGAGCCTATGGCAGATGGTTTTAGAAACTATTTAAAAACAAAGTACACTGTTTCTACTGAAGAGCTCTTAGTTGATAAGGCTCAGTTACTTACTCTTACTGCTCCAGAAATGACTGTACTTATAGGAGGAATGCGATCACTAGGTGCAAACTATGACGATTCAGATATGGGTACTTTTAAGACCAATGAAAACGAGCTAAACAATGACTTTTTTGTGAAGCTTCTTGACATGAATGTTGTTTGGGAAGCAACCGACGAAAGTAAAGAAGTATTTGTAGGAAAAAATAGAGAAACAGGCGATGAACTCTATCAAGCTTCACGAACAGACCTGATTTTTGGATCAAATTCTGAACTAAGAGCGCTTGCTGAAGTATACGCTCAAAGTGATAATAAACAACGTTTTATAGAAGACTTTGTGAATGCCTGGGTTAAAGTAATGATGCTTGATAGGTTTGATTTGGATTAGAAGAGGTATACTCAAGAGATAACAGAAAAGTGTGGTATTAATACCACACTTTTTTTATGCTTTATAGTTACGTATGAATGTCATTTAGAATCAATCACTTTCTTATATTTACGTTTATGAGTGCACCTCGCATTATTGTTTCTGTTACGAATGACCTTTACACGGACCAGCGTGTGCATAAGGTTTGTTCATACCTTCATGATAATGGCTATGATGTGCTTTTGGTAGGCCGTCGTTTACCTGAGAGTAAGAACCTTAATGACCGTTCATACTCTACTCACCGCATGAAACTTCTCTTCAAAAAAGGAGCTCTTTTTTATGCGTTCTTCAATCTAAGACTCTGTCTTTTTCTGCTATTTAGGAAAAGTGATCTACTGCTCAGTAATGACCTGGACACCTTGCTAGCGAATCGAATTGCCAGTAGGCTTAAAAGAAACAAACTAGTGTATGACTCACATGAGCTGTTTACCGAGGTTCCCGAGTTAACATCTCGCCCAAAAGTGAGAAAAGTATGGCTATCCATAGAAAAACTGATTTTTCCTAAGCTAGAGCATGTCTACACCGTGAATCAGTCCATTGCCAATATTTATGAAGAACGATATGGGGTAAGCGTTGGGGTAGTAAGGAATGTTTCACGCAAATGGGAAACAAAGAACATCAAGTCAAAAGCTGAACTTTCAATTCCTGAGGACAAGAAAATGATTATTCTACAAGGTTCAGGCATCAATATTGATCGAGGAGGAGAAGAGGCTGTAGAGTCTATGCAGTGGGTAAGTAACGCCATATTATATATCGTTGGTGGAGGAGATGTTATCAATCAATTGAAGGAGATGGTCAAGACTAACAGTTTAACTGATAAAGTCATTTTTATTGACCGTGTTCCGTATGATGAAATGATGAACTATACCTATCATGCTGACCTTGGTCTGACGCTAGATAAAGACACTAATCCTAACTATAGATTCTCTCTGCCAAATAAAGTCTTTGACTACATACATACAGGAACCCCTGTTTTAAGTTCAGACCTTGTTGAAATCAGAAGAGTAATTGAAAAGCACAATGTCGGGATAATCCTGAAAGATTACGGTTCAAAGTCAATTGCGAATGAGATAAACAATTTATTCGAAAAACCAGAGGCTCTAAAACAGATGAAAGATAATTGTATCTCTGCAGCCAAAGAAGAAAGCTGGGAAAACGAACAAGAAAAACTATCCCAATATTTTCCTTCTGTTCATTAAACTTTTAAATCGTTGGTGTGTTTTCTTCACTAGAAACTAACGCTTTGTTATGCGTTGGTTTACCTTGATATATTACATTTGTTAGACAAACTAGAAAGTCATGAAATACTGCAATGATCCCTATAATCGATCCCGACTAGAAACGAGAGAAGTTCCTGTTGGAAATATTGGAATAGGAGGGAGGAACCCCATACGAATTCAGTCCATGACTACTGCGGACACAATGGACACAGAAAAATCCGTTGCAGAATCTAAACGAATGATTGATGTTGGTTGCGAACTTGTTCGGCTTACCGCACCATCAAAGAAAGACGCAGAAAACCTGGCTAATATTAAAGCTGCTTTAGTAAAAGGCGGGTACAATACTCCTCTTGTAGCGGATATTCACTTTACTCCAAATGCGGCTGAAATAGCAGCAGGAATAGTTGAGAAAGTCCGCGTTAACCCAGGAAATTACGCTGATAAAAAGAAGTTTGAAGAAATAGAGTATACAGACGAATCCTACCGTGCTGAACTGGACCGAATAGAAGAAAAATTCACACCTTTAGTTAAACTTTGTAAGGAAAACGGTACCGCAATGCGTATTGGGACCAATCACGGTTCTCTATCTGATAGAATATTAAGTAGATACGGAGACACACCCGAGGGAATGGTTGAGTCGGCGATGGAGTTTCTTCAGATTTGTAGAAAACACGATTTTCACAATATTGTTATTTCTATGAAAGCTAGTAACACGCTAGTGATGGTTCAAGCCTATCGCTTTTTAGTTGCTAGAATGATAGAAGAAGGTATGAGCTACCCTTTACACCTCGGTGTAACTGAAGCTGGTGATGGAGAAGATGGTAGAATAAAGTCTGCGGTTGGAATAGGAACACTATTAGAAGACGGTCTTGGAGATACTGTGCGCGTTTCATTAACAGAAGCCCCAGAAGCAGAAATTCCCGTTGCTCAAAAACTAGTTGCTCAGTATATCGATCAAGAACTTCCTGTTTCGCTTCCAGAAAACCTGGATACACCATACGACCCATTTGAACATAAACGAAGACATTCGGTTGAAATTCAGAATATTGGCGAAGGAAATGTTCCCGTTGTTTTTGCTGATGTTTCTGATAATGAAAGTGTTACACCCGCTCACTTCTTCGGTTTCGGTTATAATTATTCTAAGAGTTTAGATAAATGGTCGACTCAAGACCTGGCAGCAGACTTCGTTTTTGCAGGAGACCATAATATTGATTTTGAGGTTCCAGGAATGTTAGGTGTAGTCATGAATATAGACAACTGGACAAAGAATGGCTCCGACAGAGAGCATTTCTATCCAATCTATGACTCAATTCCAGAAGAAGGTTTTGCCCATAAGAAGCTCAATTTTTTGAAATGGGATCCAACAAACTTAGATGTTCAAGCACTACATTTCTTAAGGGATGTTGTTCTCGTAGTTGAAAGCTCTGCAAGCAACTTCGTACAAGTTATGCGACATTTTTATAGAGCTCTAGTATTGAAAAATATAGATCTTCCAGTAATACTCAAAAACACCACCAATACAGGGGATTCCGAATCATTTCAGCTTTGGCAATCCACAAAACTAGGAGCATTATTAATAGATGGTTTTGGAGATGGTGTTTGGTTATCTAATAAAACCCGTATTGCTCCTCAATTAATCAATGCTACATCATTCGGTATATTGCAAGCAACGCGCACACGTATATCTAAAACTGAATATATTTCTTGTCCTTCTTGTGGACGAACCTTGTTTGATCTTCAAGAAACAACAGCTAAGATACGCAAGCACACCTCCCATTTAAAAGGTGTAAAAATTGGTATTATGGGTTGTATTGTGAACGGGCCTGGAGAAATGGCAGATGCAGATTACGGTTATGTAGGTACTCGTCCTGGAAAAATTCACCTTTACAAGGAGAAAACAGTAGTACGTAAAAATGTTCCTGAGGATGAAGCAGTGGGAGCCCTAATCGATCTTATTAAAGAGAATGGTGATTGGAACGAACCTAAGTAGTAAAAAACCTAGTTTTTGTTAAATATTTCACTTCGTTTTTTACACGTTCGTAGAAAATTCGATCATACTATTGCTAGACAGGTAAACGATGCGTAAACAACACCTTAAAATGGCTAATTCGAAACACTGAAGAATTTTATCTAGCTCTAAAAACTATTTTTTCCGCAAAACGTAAACTTGACTTGAGTAACCGTATTTTTTTCCTTTCATATTTGAGAGAAATCCAATTACTACTCCAAACAAAGAAAATCGCTTCTTATATTTCTCGGATAGCATAGATACATAATATGAATCGAATTTCATCGGTATCACTTTTTCTAGTTCAAACCCATTACTCATGAAAAACTTAGAAATATCCTGCTTCTGAAAATGATATAAATGTCGAGGAACATCATACGCAGCCCAATATTCTTTATAGTAACGCGCATCGTATGAATTCATATTCGGAACGGCTACAAAAAGTTTACCTCCTGCACTAAGTACATCATTCATTTTTGCAACATCCTTCTTTAAATCATAAACATGTTCAAGTACGTGCCACATGGTAATAACATCTACACTACCTTTTTCAAGGTTATATAGTTCGTTCTGCTCGCAACTTCGCACATGGTTTTCTTTGTGCGCGAATGCTCTTGCGTCTTCGTCTGGCTCTATACCATAACCATCAAAACCTCCATCTTTCGCTGCTCTCAAAAAATGCCCTGTTCCTGAACCTATGTCTAAAAGCCTGTTTCCATTGACCGCATTACGAACCCATTGCACTTTATCTTTTAAGGTTTTCTTGCGGACACGATTGTACAAAGCGTTAATTAATCCTTTTTTCGAAGAACTGTGTGAGATGTATTCCTCAGATTTATAGTATGCACCTATCTTATCTTTGTCTGGAATTGGATTCGTAAAATGAAACCCGCAGTTTTCACATTCGTCGATCTTAAAATCCTCTTTCGTAATCATGTGGTCTCTTACATTCAAAAAGACACGATGGCTCTTACTGCCACAAACAACACATTCTTCTATGGAATTCATTCTTTTTTGTTTCACGTGAAACTATCTTCCCAGATAGATCAATAATACATTAATATCACTCGGGGATACCCCGCTAATCCTAGACGCCTGACCAATATTAGCTGGTTTTATATTAGACAATTTTTCAACTGCTTCAGAACTTAGGCTTTCAAGTTTGCTAAACTCCATATCACTCGGAATCTTCACATCTTCTAACCTGTTAAGTTTGTTAGCAACATCTTGCTCTCTTGAAATGTAGCCATCATATTTCAATTGAATTTCTGCTTGCTCTATAACTTCTAACTCTAACTCATTAGTATACTCTCTTAATTCAGCATTAATCTCAATTAAGTCTGCAATAGTAATGTTCGGTCGAGTAATTAATTGCGTCAACTTTACTTGTTGCTTTATTAATGAGCTACCCTTGCTTTCAAGTTTAGTATTTACCTCCTCTGGCGTAACACCTTGCTTGCGGAGGAACTTCTTTAGCGCATCTGTTCTATCAATTTTCGCTTTTACAGCACTCATACGACTATCATCAATCATACCGATTGAATGAGCTAATGGTGATAGTCGTTCATCTGCATTATCTTGACGTAGCAAAATTCGATATTCCGCACGCGACGTAAACATCCTATAAGGTTCCTTTGTGCCCTTTGTTATTAAATCATCAATTAACACTCCTATATAAGCGTCAGATCTTGTTAAAACAACCGGATCCTTTTGCAACACTGAACGTGCAGCATTAATACCAGCCATCAACCCTTGACACGCCGCTTCTTCATAGCCTGTTGTACCATTTATTTGACCTGCAAAATATAATCCCTTTACCAATTTTGTTTCCAAGGTATGTTGCAACTGTATTGGTGGGAAATAATCATATTCTATTGCATAGCCAGGTCTAAACATTTTCACATTTTCAAAGCCTGGTATTGTCTTCATGGCTTCCAGCTGAACATCCTCGGGTAAAGAAGTACTAAACCCGTTAACATATATCTCAACAGTATCCCAACCTTCCGGCTCAACAAAAACTTGATGTCTCTCTCTATCAGCGAAACGATTTATCTTTTCCTCAATACTTGGACAATACCGAGGCCCACTTGACTCTATGGCACCATTGAACATAGGACTTCGATCAAAGGCTCCCTCCAATATTTCATGAGTTCGTTTATTAGTATAAGTGATATGACATGATCTTTGTTCTCTCAACGGAACAGTATCTGTATAGCTAAAAGTAACTGGGCTTTCGTCGCCCGGTTGTTCTTCCATTTTTGAATAGTCTAAACTACGTCCGTCTACACGAGGTGGTGTACCCGTTTTCATCCTACCGTGTTCAAAACCTAATTTAATTAGGTCTGCCGTAATCCCAGTTGACGCTCTTTCACCAGCCCTTCCTCCACCAAATTGTTTTTCACCAAGATGTATTGTGCCGTTTAAAAATGTACCACTAGTTATGACAACCGTACTGGCCATAATATCAACACCTATGCCTGTTTTCACACCAACGATTTTTCCTTCGTTAGCAATTAAACCAGTTACCATATCTTGCCAGAAATCAACATTCTTATTTCTCTCTAGTAGAAGCCGCCACTCTTCAGCGAAACGCATGCGATCATTTTGAGTCCTAGGCGACCACATCGCAGGACCTTTGCTCTTATTGAGCATTCGAAACTGAATTGCACTTCGGTCAGACACTATAGCAGATCCACCACCCAAAGCATCAATCTCTCTAAGAATTTGGCCTTTCGCCACTCCACCCATTGCAGGATTACAACTCATTTGAGCAATGGTATTCATATTCATTGTAATTAACAAGGTAGATGCACCTAGCTTACCTGCAGCATTTGCCGCTTCACAACCAGCATGACCACCCCCTACAACAATCACATCATATTTTTTCAACATAGTATTCCTGTTTCACGTGGAACAAAATTACAACAGGTTTAGATAGAAATCTTCTTTTTTACGCATTAATTCCACCTCTGATGGGGATTTATCATTATAACCACATAAATGCAGAAAGCCATGGATAACAACTCGCTTTAGTTCTGTTTCACGTGGAACATTCTGATCGATTGCATTCGAAAAAACAGTGTCAACACTTATTAGAAGGTCACCAGAAATAATATTCTGTTCCACGTAATCAAAGGTGATAATATCCGTATAATAATCGTGATTCAGATAGCGCCTGTTGTAATCGAGCAACCATTTATCGGACCCTAAGACAACAGCGATATCTCCGAGAATAACACCTTCTATTTGGGCGATTTCATTGAACCATGCGTTTATATCTTTCTCAGTTAAATTAGATTTAACCTCAAGATGTTGCAACGTAACCATCAAAGGATATTAAAAGCAATATGAACTTCCGAGCCACTTTTCTCAAAATAAACATCGTCAGCCAGGCTCTTCATTAAGAATATTCCTCGACCATTTTCTTTTTCAATGTTCTCAGGTGATGTAGGGTCTGGCAAACTATTAAAATCAAAACCTCTACCACAATCCTTAATCACAAAACAAAGTTTCTTTCCCTCGCGAATCACTTCAATAGATACAGTTAGAGAAGGATCGTTGAGGTTTCCGTGATGAATAGCATTAACAACAGCTTCTGTCACTGCAATTAGAACATTACCAAAGTGATCTTCATGAACATCGTTTTCTCGGCAGACCCTGTCAACAAGGTTCTCAGCTACGCTAATATTATCGATAGAAGATGGAAATGAAACCGTCTCAAATTCTTTGTAATTAGTTTCCATTCAATATAGTTTTATATCAACAATTGAGCTCTTACATCACTAATTTAGAATAAGGAAGTAAGCATTTGCCTTTTCCTTATAATACTTGCTGAACGACGGATCTAATGTTCGCAATAACTCAATCTGCTTTTCTTTTTGTTTCTTATACTCCAAAAACTCTATTTGGTTACCAAAATCTTCTTTTTTTCCTGAATTACTTTTTCTTTCTTCATCATAACCCCTCTCTTCCATTGCTTTCTCGCTCTCTAACAAACGCGTCATTATTCTCTCTTGCCTCTTTATAAGTTCACTAGTCCATTCCTTATTAATAAGATCCTCTTGCTGCTCTTCTAGCTCCTTTAAGAGTTTGTTTAACTGATTTCCTTTTCCACTACCATCCTTATTCATTTCTTCTCGTAACTCTTGAAGTTTTCTACGCATCTCCCCTTGCTCAGCAGCCATTTTCGCCGCCCCTTTTGAGTTCATCGGCATCATACCTCCTTCATTCTTTTTACCCGGGTTCTTACCTTTCTTATCTCCTCCAGGATTGTTACCCTTTTTCATTTCCTCTAGCTGCTTTTTAAGCATCTTCTTAATACTCTCCATTTCACCACTTTTTCCCTGACCCTTCTTTCCCCCAGGTTTACTACAACTACCATTACCCTGCATCATACTCTTCATGTCTTGTTGAGCGCTCTGAAGTGCTTCATTCATAAACAAAGCTAAATTATTCAAGCTTGTCATTACTTTTTGCTGTTTCACGCCTAGAGCCTTTTTTTCACGTTCACCTACATGTGTTGGTATATACTTATTGTTCTTGTCTATTTCCGCTAATTCCTGTTCAACGAAAGACGCTATTTTTGGAACTCTATCCGCTAAAGACCTCAAACTATCTTTTACCGGTTTAGTGTTATCAATAACTTCCCTCTGATCACGACCCAACTCTACAAAATAAGGGTCATATATGCTCGCATCATTAAATTCATCCATGATTTTCTCCTGAGTGAAACTCAAGTTTATAAGATTCTCTAACAACGCTCTCATAGACTCAATATCTTCACCTTGCTGTTCTTGTTGACTTTCCTGCATTTGAGCCTGCATTTTTGAAGACATCTCTTGCATTTTCTCAGCAGCACTCTTTTGGTTTTCACCTGCTGCCTTTTCTTTGTTCTGATCTAAATTTTCTTGTGCCTTATCCATTTCTTCCTTCGTCTCCTCAGCATCCTCCTTCAAACCATCCATTTCTAGCGGCCTGTTTAGTTCATCATTCTTCTCAAGTAGCTCCTCAAGCTCCTCTTTATTCTTGTCGAACTCTTTATTCAATTCTGATTGTTGTTTTTCACCCTCTTCCGATGAAATCTTTTCCTCTTCTATATTCTCTTTTAACTCTTCCTGCTCTTTTGCTAGGTCTTCTAAAGACTCTATTAGGTCTTCCGTGCGTTCTTCAACATCCATCTTCTTAAGCATTTCCATGGTACGGTCCATCTGACGTTTCATCATTTCGGAGGTTACTTCTGATTCTTCCATTTTCTCTAAAAGCTCACTATCGTCTTGATTTTTCATAAGCTCTTCTAGTTCCTCCAGTAGTTCTTTCAACTCGTCATCCATTACTTGATCCATTAACTCCTCAAGTTGTTTTTGCTTTTGTTTTAACTCTTCATCAATTTCTGAAAATTTAGATTTTTCCTCAAAACTTTCCTTCATCTTTTCTTTGAGCGCTTTCATTTTCTCCTCTAATGAATTACGTTCCTTTTGTAAGTTCTCTAATTGCTTAGACTGTTGCCAAGAATTAGATTTTGTATTCATCATTTCCTTTTTAAGCCTCGTTACCTTCTCATTAAAATCTTTCGTTTTTTGGATAAGTTTCTTCATTTCTTCCTGAACATCCTCCTTTGTTTTAGACCTTGACTTTTGCAGGTCTTCTTTAGAAGGTGCCCTGTACTGAAAAATTGATGAACGGGTAGACTTAGGTCCGTTGACACCATCATTGTCATAAACAACAAAGTAATAACTCACCTGGTCCTCTAGCTCCAAAGACAATTTATTCAAGTCGAATGCCATCGAAAATGGTCTATTTGTTCCATCAATACCCGGGACACTTACCTTCTTTTTAATCTCCTCTCCTGATTTTCTTATTATACTGTAATGAAAGTCAACAGCTGATAAACCATGGTCATCAGCTGCTCTTCCGGTAAAAAAAAGCCTTCCCTTAGAAAGGGTATCCTTTTCTTCTCTTACAGCAATACTTGGAAACTGATCTTTTATAACATCAATAGAATAATATAACGAGTCTTTTTTGTTGAGTTCTTTATTCTTCATTATGAACATAAGTTGACCACTTTCTTTAAACATGTTTTCATATCTAAAACCATTCTCTCTAAAAGACGAAATACTATCGTTATAATTTATGATTAAGCCCTCCGTGTTTTTAACTATCCCATCCCACGTAACTTTCGTTCCTTCCGGAAGAATTAAATCACCCGGGTTTTTTATAGATTCTGATTCTATCCCCAAATAACTAGGGTAATCAATAGTAGCTGTCAACTGACCCATAGATGTTCTTTTTACGACATCTATAGTAAATACTTTTGACTCTTGTCCGTTTCCAGCAAATTGAAAAGTTATGTCATCTGAAACATTATCAAATCTATACTCAGCAATAGTTTTAGATGTTTTCTTCATCGCAAACCTACCCTCACTGCTTTGAATATAGAGAACATTAGGAACGGCTTTTCCTGGTCTAGGATCAACCTGAACCATAATTGGTACACTTGTTCCTTCTTCTACTTTAAGTGACTCGTTTAGCAGCATAAAGTCGAAGTCGGGGTCTTCAACGTAAACCTCATTATAGTTTAATAGTCGTTCCGGTCCATCCGTAAAAACATTTGGTACAACTATTCCAACCAAAACAATGGTAAGAATAACTGGTAAAACGTACTTCAAAAACCTCCTATTCTCTCTGTAATCAACAGCAGTAGCAAACTGGAAAGCACTTAATCTCTCAGCATTTTGTTCGACACTTGCTCTTAACAGTTCAATGTTGTTCGGGTTAGAAGAGGCTACATCTCTCAGCTGTAATGTATTCAACAGCTTATCACTTACACCTGGAAAAAACGACCCTATTATTTTTGCTGCTTGGTAGCGATCAATCCTTTTCCCAAATGAAAACAGTTTACCTACAGGAATAAGAATATATCGAACTAAAACATAAGCGTTGATACCAATAAAAGAGAAAAGTAAAGTTGCTCTAACAAAAGAGTTGAATCGTCCAATATATTCAAGCCCGGCGACGAGTAAAAAAGACGCTAGAAAAATGAGTAGAAACAATAAAACACCCTTAATCATTAAGTTCTTATAATACTTCCTAATGAAAGCGTCTACTTGATTCAATAATTTGTCGAATGATCCCATTTCTATTTATGTACAGCTATAACTAAATAAAGTTACGAATTGGTCTTGTAAAACGGTGTAAAAAGATGTTAATATCATTAAAACACCTATAACAGACCTTTTACATTATTAAAAAACGCAATTACAAGCAAGATATTCTCATATCGTCTTCGAATCAATTATCTTTGCAAAAAAATATAACAACTATGTCATCAAACGTTCGCGTTCGTTTTGCTCCATCCCCTACAGGCCCGCTTCATATGGGAGGTGTGCGTACAGCACTATATAATTATCTTTTTGCTAAAAAAGAGGGAGGTAAATTTATCCTACGTATAGAAGATACAGATCAAAAGCGTTTTGTAGAAGGCGCTGAGCAATATATAAAAGATGCTTTAGACTGGTGTGGTATAACTCCTGATGAGGGACCAGGTATAGGTGGTGACTACGGACCATATACGCAATCGGAAAGAAAAGATATGTACCTACCGTATGCTGAACAACTCGTTGAAAACGGTAAAGCTTATTATGCTTTTGATACGGCTGAAGAGCTAGATGAAATGCGTCAACAAGCGAAAAAAATGAAGATGCCTAACTGGCAATACAATGCGGTTTCAAGAACTTCTATGAAAAACTCTTTAACTCTTCCTGAAGACGAGGTTAAAAGTAGAATTGAAAACGGTGACCCCTATGTAATTCGTTTCAAAATGCCAAGAAACGAAGACGTTCGTTTTGAAGATGTAATTAGAGGTTGGGTTGTTGTCAATACGAATAACCTTGACGATAAAATCCTATTTAAAAGCGACGGTATGCCAACATACCATATGGCAAATATTGTTGATGACCATACCATGGCGATCACACATGTGATAAGAGGAGAAGAGTGGCTGCCATCAGCACCTTTGCATGTATTACTTTATGAAGCTTTTGATTGGACGGCACCAAAATTTGCTCACTGTCCTCTTTTACTAAGACCTGATGGAAATGGTAAACTTTCAAAAAGAGATGGGGACAGACTAGGATTCCCTGTATTTCCAACAGACTGGATGACGGCAGAGGGTGAAAAGTATTCTGGATACCGAGAACAAGGTTATTTACCCGGAGCATTCATTAACATGCTTGCTTTTCTAGGTTGGAACCCTGGAACAACCCAAGAACTATTCTCTCTTGATGAAATGATTCAAGCTTTTTCACTCGAACGCGTAAGTAAGGCTGGTGCTAAGTTTGATGCCGATAAAACAAAATGGTTTCAACAACAATACTTAAGAGCGCTTTCTAATGATAGATTGGCGGTTATGCTAAAGGAACAACATCCTTCTATTTCTGTGGAAGATTCATATCTATCTGAAGTATGTGGGTTAATGAAAGAAAGAGCAACATTTGTTGAGGATATACTCACAGAGGGCGACTACTTTTTCTCTGAACCTAAAGAGTTTGATGCTAAAACTGTTCGTAAGAAATGGAAAGATGATACTGAGGGTATTATTCTAGAATGGATGAATAGGTTGAAGTCTATTGAACATTTCTCTGCTGAGAATATTGAAGTTGCTTTTAAAGAGTATTTAGCTGAAATAGAAAAGGGAATCGGTGCAGTTCTTCCTTCTTTTCGTGTTTTAATCACAGGAAAAGGAATGGGTCCTAGTATGTTTGAAATAGCAGCTCTATTAGGTAAGGACACAACATTGGCTCGACTTGAGAATAACATCCCTGTAGTTAAAAGTCAAAAAGCTGAAGCATGAAGCACACAGTCGAAGTAAACGGTATCAAGCTTTATGCTTATCATGGTTGTTTACCCGAAGAAGGTAAAATTGGTGGGCATTACACAGTAGATGTATCAGTTACAACCGATTTTTCTTCATCATTTATTAGTGATGACCTTAACGATACTGTAGATTATGTCATCATTAACAAAATTGTAAAAGAAGAAATGAATGAACGCTCTAAGTTAATTGAGCATGTTGCCAACCGCATTCTAAATCGTTTCAAAAATGAAATTAATAATATTGATAGCGGTCGGATTAAAGTAATCAAACACTGCCCTCCTATAGAAGGTGATGTTAATGATGTAGCTGTTATCATAGAAGAAAAGTTTTAAAACAATCTCTTTTGTTTTTACTCTTCAATAATTCTGGATTCAAATAATATTTGTAAATTTGTGTCCCGCTTGGAGCAGTACAACTGCTTTAACAGAATATGGTCCTGTGGCCGAGCGGCTAGGCAGAGGTCTGCAAAACCTCGTACAGCGGTTCGAATCCGCTCGGGACCTCTAAAAACCCTTGACTTTCAAACAGTTGAGGGTTTTTTATTTATAACAACCTTCTTTCTAAGAATGCATCTTCCAAAAGCTACATACCCTTCGGCTTTCTGTAGCGGTAAGTCTTTTGACCCCACTTGTATTTTCGCTTATGAAAATTGCTATACCCGCCCGTTAATTCTGGAAACTTATAAATTAAACCAAAATGGTGGTGCAAGTAATCAAACTCTTCCGAATAGATCTCAGGGAGTAATCCTATTTTTCCTGTTGTTCGTATCTGTACTCCGAGACCTTGCCAAATCATGATATTCACACCAGCACCAACATTTCCACTGAGCATATTTTGAGGCCATAAAGCTTCTCTTCCTGTATATCCTATACCTCCAAAAACAAAAGGATCCACTACCTGCTGTCGCATTAAAAACCCAAAACTATACTTAAAATTCGCAGATAATGCGAAAGCCCTGCCTGATCTATTTGTATCTAAATTAATCGTTTTTCCTGCTACGTAACGGTTATAAGATGCCAAAACATCTATACTCATTCCTTTTTTTAGATATATGTCAGCATTAATCGATGCTGGAAATACCGGCATGTTCCAAGAGTTAGAAAAATTAAATAGGTCTTGATATCGAGAACCATCATCTTCCATGGCATTCCAGTAGACACCAAGCATCCAGCCATAAGGTTTCACTTTTTTAAAGTTTTGACCCACTGATGCAAATGATACTAACAAGGTAATCGCAATGAGCAGAACCGCACGGTAATATTTAATGTATGTTCTTATCATATTCTTAATTCTTCCTTTTGAAGATAAATAAACTAACTCCCAATCCTAGTAACATCAAAGCTCCACCCACGATAAAAAGCCAATTCTTAATATCAACTGATTTACGTCTCTCTTTTTCAAGATCACTGCAATATCTGTTTTTACTGCCAGGAGTAGGTATTTCTTGCACCCAAGAGTTGTAAAGTTCATCATTACAACTTTGAGACACTCTTGACCAATTCAATTTTTTTAACTCTTTTTTCCAGTATATAGTAGACACTCTGTCCACTATTAACGAGTCTTTGTCATAAATTGTTACTATTTCACCTTTTTTACTAATTCCAAAACCTAATTCTCCTTTACAATTTTCTATTGAATACATTCTTTCAAACACATCCTTTTTCTCAGTAAAAACAAAATAACCACCCGGATTTAATAGAAGTGACTCTTTTACACTATAATTATGGGAACCATCTGATATTATCCAACCTTTAAGATCTACAGCTTCATTTCCAATATTGGCTAACTCTATGTAATCTGTATCGTAAGTACTATCCTGCTCGGCATCTATTTCATTAATAATAATACTACCTTTAAGTTTTGATGCTTTTCGCTTTCTAAATATTGGAGTAAACGTGATACTGTCTTGTAATAATATATCAACAAATTTACCTTTCGTTTCATTCAGTTTCCAACCAACAAATGTATATCCAAAATCAGGCTTTGCTTCAACCTGAATCTGAGTATTTGTAAAATACAAACCTTCAAAAGAGTCTTGAACTAGTAAGGTGTTCAACCTAACAACCCCGCCCTTAGTGTTATTAATTTTCACTTTAACTAAGTCTCCTAAATCAAAGCGTTGCTTAAGCTGGCTTTGCAATAACTCTGGTCTCCTAGTTATAAAATCATATAGCTTATTAAAACTAAAGTCATATATATAATTAGTTATTCCCCATCGTTTTTTATGGTAATTAACTTCATTTGCAACGTCACTCTTCAAAGAGTCTAAGACTAATTTTGCATTTTCTGCTCTAAACACCGTATTAATTAAATCTGAAAACTGAACTATATAGCTGTTTTTAATGCTGTCGTTCTCTAGCAGTTTTCTTATCAATAAGGTAGACCAGTTTGGGTGGGGCCACTCCCTTTCATGCTCTGTTGTGAAATGACTTACCGAGTTTTTAAGGTGTGCTTTAGTGGAAAAGATATTCATACTATGATCAACATCATAAAAAATCCACCTCCATTTTGCTGTATCACTCGTATGACGATAATATCTAATATTTCCTCCTGCATCAGCGTTTCCTGTGTAAACTTCACAAGCATTATACAACAAGTAATTAGCTATATCAATTTTTGAATCGACGTAATCAAGATCTCGCTTATTAGATAAGTCTAATCCTTTAAGTCTATTCCAAAATTCAACATAATCTTTTGAGGAGCCATATTGAACACTTTTTTCATGTCGCATGATAATTAAACTATCAGTATCATAACCATAATGCTGATTAATGAAGTGTTTGTTTATCTTTTCGCGCAAATTATACTTTCCCCAGTATTTTCCATTAATATAAACTGCTACTGGTCGATATGCTTGAACTAGCAAACCTGTTGAACCTACAAGAGTAGTAGCAAAAGCATCTCGAATATGAGCCCCCTGCATATCACTTCCAGCATTTCGAAGAACTAGGTTATTATATTTTTTAAAAGGTCTATTCTTAAAAAACGAATAATTAAATTTATGTGCACCGTATTTTTTACGCGCGTAGAGACCAAATGATTTTTGAGGCATTGCTAGACTAAACCCTCCAAACATCTGAATCCCTGCTTTCTGATCTATAACTTGCTCATTATTTTCATTTACATAGGAAATTACAGCTTCCCTTTCCCAGTCTTTCCAAAAATTAGCCCCTTTAAAAGGCTTTTCTTTCTCCGCACAACAGCCTTTGACATAAATCCCTGTATCTTGATCAAATAAACTAGATTGATCTGTAATAATTGATAATACGGGTAAATCGTGATCTTTATCTATAATATAGGTTTTAGAAAACTCTGTTTCACCACCTTTATCACTTATATAAAGAAATCTAAATGATGTGTTTTGTGCGATTTTTAACGTTGACGAGGAGAGTATTTTACTCTTTAGAGTTGGTTTATCACCATTGTCTGTATAGTATATTTTACCGTTTGATGGTACATCTATACTAATTTTATCAAGGTTTTTATGAACTCCTGACTCAGGTGAGAATATGATCTCTTTTTGAGCATTAACAGCTGTGCTAAGAAATATTAATAATATGAAAATACGCGTTGTCAATCCCCTAAAAATTTAAGAGGATAAAGATAGGAAAATGAACTAACGTTTTATCTCAAGTTGTTGATACTTATTAATGGTATTTCCTTGTTCATCTTTAGCAATAATAACGTAAACATACCTTCCTGTTTTTGCCGGTAAACCATTGCTTAGTCTACCATCCCATCTAAAATTAACATCACTACTTTGGAAGATTACCTCTTGCCTGCTGTTCATAACATTAATCTGAAATTCTTTGATTCCATTTGATTCAACAAATAGAAAATCGTTTACATTATCTCCATTAGGGGTGATACCATTTGGTAAGTTGGTAAACTCTCCTTCTACACTAACTTTTAAGCTTAGTGTTTTACTTATTTCATTGTTGCCTTTATATCCCTTTACAATAACTGTATAATCACCTGGATTTTGATAGAAGTGCTCTGTTTTCAACTCTCTTGAAAACTCACCATCACCAAAGTTCCAAACTACGTTATCTACATTTGAGTCTTTAATATCAAAAACAACATATTGATTATCTTGCTTAGCAATTACTGGTTCTATATATAATTCTAATATTTGTTCATTTTCCATAGTTCTGGAAGACTCATCTGTAGTTTTTGTTTCTCTTACGTCCTCTTTGATTAAAGCCTCTCTATCTTGTTCCTTGTTAGCAATATAATCCTGTTTTATATCACCTTCATCTTTCTCGGGTTCATCTATAGAATTAGGGTTTATTGAAACCGTATTTTCTCGGTTATCAACATCAGGTTCTAACTGCACTTCTTCTTTATTTGACTCAAAAACAGGTTCCAATTCAATTGACTCTTTACTATTTGAATTTTTAGTCAGTTGATCTTTGACACTCATTGTATCTAAAGATGTTGTCTTTATTTTAGATGTTTTTTGTGTTGTTTTATATTCATCAGAAACATCTTGTGTCGATACATTATTATAAACGAGAATACTAGCAACTGTTATTACGGCAGTTGCAACTACTCCAATAGCAACTTTTGCTCCAACACCCAACGTA
>CBFHJL010000044.1:0-22894 GCA_965656195.1 Brumimicrobium sp.
AATAATCCTGACCCGGATAACCCTATCTCTAGTTATGACCATGGTACTCACGTTGCTGGTATTGCTGGAGCAGAAACAAATAATAATAATGGTGTAGCTTCTATCGGACACAATATTACGTTGATTCCAGTTAAGTCAACGAACTCTGCAACTGCCGTAACGCACGGTTATGAAGGTATTATATATGCTGTAGCTGCTGGTGCTGATGTAATCAACATGTCATGGGGTGGCAGTGGCTCTAGTACTACAGCTCAAAACATAATTAGTTACGCTTCTGGTGAGGGAATAGTATTAATTGCTGCTGCTGGAAACGACAATGTTTCTTCAGTTTTTTACCCTGCTGGTTACAGTGAGGTTATCGCAGTAGCATCAACAACATTTGGAGATAGTAAATCATCCTTTTCAAATTATGGGAGTTGGATAGATATCTCGGCACCAGGAAGTGCGATTTACTCAACTATTCCTGGTAATTCATATGGAACGAAACAAGGTACTTCCATGGCTAGTCCTCAAGTTGCAGGTTTAGCAGGTTTAATGCTATCATTAAATCCTAGTTTATCTCCAGCAGATATAGAATCTTGTATTTTAAGTACTGCTGATAATATTGACACTCAAAATCCTAGCTATGTTGGGGATTTGGGAGCTGGTCGAATAAATGCTCAAGCGGCTATGAATTGTATCTCGGCAACACTTGATTGGGCCCCAGAAGCAAACTATGAGGGAGATGTACTGAATATTCTAGAAGGACAAGATGTAAACTTTAACGATCTTTCTATCTACAATCCTACAAGTTGGTCATGGACGTTCACTGGGGGTACTCCTGCAACATTTAACGGTCAGAATCCTCCAGCGATAACGTATAATACTGCAGGAACTTATCAGGTGTCTTTAACGGCATCAAATGCTAATGGTACAGATACGGAGACAAAAACAGCTTATATAACTGTAAACGCTTTAACCGGCTGTGATACTATTTCGAATGCTCAGGATGCAGATGGAATTTCAATTATATCTTGGGCTGCTGGTGATGGTTATTTGAGTGGTCATAACGCATATACTATTACGCGTTTTGCTGAAGAGTATTCAGCATTGGGTCCAACCAATATAATGGGGGCAGACTTCTATTTTGCAGAAGCAAATTTAGGTAATGCCAATTCAGATATAACAGTAATGGTTTGGGAAGATAACGCTGGCGAGCCAGGAACAGTCGTTTATCAGGAAGATATTCCATTATCCGTTATTGAAAATAACGTAACAAGTGCTGGTGCTGGATCGTTTTTTATCACTCAAGTGAATTTCGATAATCCTGTATCGGTAGGGACCGGTACATTTTATGTTGGTTATTCTATTGAGAATGCAACTGCTGCTGGAGATACAGTGGCATGTGGTAATGTAAATGTGACAACAGATGGAGCAAGACCGAATAAATTATTTGCATTTTTTGGTGCTGGCAGCTCTTTAGGTTACACTGGGTGGGAAGAATTCTCAACATTTTCTGGAGGGGCACAATTCGTTTCTCATATCTACCCAAGGATTACACAAACTCCACCAACGGCCGTGATTACAGCTACACCGAATACTGTTTGTGAAGGAGAATTTATTACGTTTGATGCATCAACTTCGCCCAACATATCGAACTGGGAATGGGCAATCAATGGAACCTCAACTCCTTATCCAACGGATTTAGACCCTTCTGTGATCATGAGTGCTTCAGGAACTCATACAGCTTATCTTTTGGCAGAAAACAGCTGTGGATTCTTCCATATCGATAGTATTGATGTAACAGTTAATCCTACACCTAACGTAGCTGTTACTGGAACGGTAGATACAATTTGTCCAGGAGGAACAGTCGACTTTACAGCTTCAGGAGCATCCAGTTACATTTGGAGTCCTGCTGGATCTTTATCTTGTTCAAATTGTGCGAACCCAACAGCAACTCCTACATCAAATACAACATACACAGTTACTGGAACAACGGGAGGTTGTTCCTCAGAAACATACTATGCTGTAGTAGTTAAGGACGCTGCACCGGTAGCAGAGTTTTTAATGAGTTCGGATACAGTTTGTGAAGGAGATGTATTAGAGTTGAATGGTGGTCTATCTGACGGTGCCTCCGAATTTTCTTGGACATTCCCAAGTGGATCTCCTGCTACAGGTATTGGATCTATTTCGTCTACGTCTTACAGCGCAGTTGGAACATATACCGTTACATTGAATGTAGATAATGGTTGTGGTGCAACGGACAACACGTCTCAAGATATTGTTGTAATGCCTGCTGGGACTTGTTCAGCTGGTATTAATACGAACGGAATAGAAGAGGCAGTTGTATTCTACGCCCCTAGTGACGAAAATGTAATTGTGAATAGTCAAGATGCTCGATCTGCGTATGTTATTAATTCTGCTGGTCAGAAAGTGACATCTTTACATAATGTGGAGGATGGAAACGGAATTATTAATGTTGCTCACCTTTCAAGAGGGATTTATTTTGTCTTGATCGAAGGATCTGAAAAAATAACTACACACAAGTTTGTTAAATAATTATCATTTTTGATCAACAGAAGGTGGTACGTTGCGTACCACCTTTTTTTATTTTCTGATTTATGTTTTTAGGTCACATAGCTCAAGTTTATTGGGGGTCAAATGCAAGTTTAACAGTAAATTAATTTGAAGATGAGCTAATAATTCGTAAATTGCAGTATAATCTAAAAAAATAGAAGTTATCAAATTAATAGGAACAGTTAGAAAGAGTAGATTTGAAAACAGGTTTCATCCGAACATGGGACGCTTGAGTGCTCAAGTTACTCGAATACAACGTCACATTTTAGGTATTCCATATAAAACCATTCACAAGTATCGTGAAACATATAGTGGAGAAGTTAAGGATTGTGAGGATTGTAAAATATCTAGAGTAGAAGATAAGTAAATCTGTTTATAGAATTACATTAACATAAAAGGAGGACATTTTAATCAAATGTCCTCCTTTTATTTTTATATTTCTTTTTAGTTGCTAGCCCTTATAAAAAGGAAGCTTAACTACTTTTGCTTCTAACATTTTTTTTCGCACACCAATAAATATAGTAGAGCCTTCTTCCTTAAATTCGATTGGGACGTAACCAAGACCTATTGCCTTGTTAAGCGATGGAGACATAGTTCCAGATGTAACTCTTCCAATCTCATTCTCATTCGAATCAAAGATAGGGTAGTCTTTTCTTGGAATACCTTTGTCTATTAATTCAAAAGCAACAAGCTTCTTTTTAATACCTTCTTCTTTTTGTTGCTTGAGATCTTTAGAATTAACGAAGTCTTTGGTGAACTTAGTAATCCATCCTAATCCAGCTTCAAGTGGAGAAGTTGTATCATCAATGTCATTACCGTATAAGCAATATCCCATCTCCAAACGCAGTGTGTCTCTTGCTCCTAATCCAATAGGTTCAATTCCATATTCTTTACCTGCTTTCATTGCCTCAACCCAAACTTTTTCAGCAGATTCGTTTGGAATGTAGATTTCAAAACCTCCACTTCCTGTGTATCCTGTAGCTGAAATGATAACATTAGGACAACCGGCAAAATCACCAACCTCAAAAGTGTAAAACTTGATATCTTGTAGATTTGTTTTAGTCAATGATTGCATCGCCTCTGCCGCCTTTGGACCTTGAATAGCTAACAGACTCCAATTGTCTGATGCATTCTCCAATTCAGCACCTACATCGTTATGAGACTGAATCCAGTTCCAGTCTTTTTCAATGTTAGACGCATTAACTACCAAAAGAAATTCTTCCTCGTGGGTTTTATAAATGATTAAGTCATCTACAATTCCACCGGTGTCATTTGGCATGCAACTGTATTGAGCTTTACCAACGTATAAATTACTTACATCATTGGAACTTATTTTTTGAATAAGATCTTCAGCCTTAGGGCCTCTTACAAAAAACTCACCCATGTGGGAAACATCAAATACGCCTACACCCGTTCGGACGACTTCATGTTCATGCTTTAATCCTTCATATTGAATTGGCATTGAATAGCCTGCGAATGGAGCCATCTTTGCCCCCAGAGCTTCGTGTACTTTTGTAAGTGCTGTTTCTTTCATGATCAATTAATTTGAAAGCATAAATTTACGTTTCAATTCATCAATTCCAAGAAAGAATTGTGAACATTTTAATAGAATGAATGATACGACTCTAGATAGTAACTGGAAAACTGAGGTTTACTCTTGCTTGTCATCACTTTCGATCCAGAGTGTATCTTGTGGTGGGTATGTGTAATCTCCTTCTGGAGAAATAGAGTCCTCACCATAAATATTAGGTATAGGTGTAACAGGTCTTGGTCCTAAAGTGTACATTCTACCAGAGGCGCTGTCCAACTGAGGTACAACCTCTTTATCGATCTCCATACCCACTTCCTCTGCAGTGCCGTATACAATATTTCCATCAGCATTTATCGAATCATCACCGTATATGTTCATGTATGGATACATGCCATCCTTTGGAGCACTTTGTTCTGTTGTTTGGTTTTGAGATTCCTCAGTGCTTTCGGATTGATTTAATTCCTCTTCATTGTTGCTGCATGAAAGTAAAATAGAAATCGCGAAAACTGATAAGACTGTTTTTTTCATAGTCAATTGGGTTTAGTTTAGACTTGTTTAGCTCTGACCTAAATATAAGTAAATAATGGACATGTGTTACATTGACCTATCTTTCAATTAACGTGAGGAATATCCGTAAATATTTGTAATATTGCTAGTTATGAGCAGATGGTTCGTGTTTATTTTATTTTCATTTACATCGATTTGTTCGATGGCTCAGCTGGATAGTCTAAGAAGAGTGTTTGAGTTCGAGCAGCAAGACTCTTCCAAAATGAAGGCAGCGAGAGAACTTGCTAGAGCTTATGTGTACAATAACAATGATTCTTCACTTTTTTTTAATTATCAATACGATTCTTTAGCTAAAGAGTTAAATGATTCTCTCGAGCAGTTATATGCTTTATATACTTTTGGCGAGGTTTACTTTTATCAGACGGAATATGATCGATCCCTTGAATTTTCCAATGAGGCGCTCAAGCTGTCTGACGAAATTAACGATACTATTTACAAAGGAAATATTCTCTATTATTTAAGTAGATCTTACAGTCGAATAGCTAGGTATGACCTTACTATTGATGCACAGCTTAAGGCAATTCGGTTTTTTGAAGAACGTCATAGAGATGCAGCAATAGCTGTCATGTATAATAACATGTCTATAGCTTATTCTTACCTCGGAGACTACAGAGCTTCAAATAAGGTGTTGAAAAACGCTTTAGAAATCTACCGTCATATAGATCAATTTGAAAAGTCTTACATCAACTTCTCCAATTTGACGCGTAACTACGTAGAGTTGGAGCAACCTGATAGTGCACTAATCTATTACGATTCTATAAAGTACATATTGAATACCTTTCATAAAGATGAATTGGAAATGATCAATTACTACAAGTATTGGCTTGGAGAGATTTATACAGTAAAAGCAGAACAAGTAGAGGGGGGGTCACACAAGAAATCATATTATGAGAAAGCACTAAGAGCCTTCAGAGAAAGTCATGAACATCGAAAAAAGAACGACAAGGAAATAGATGAACTCACATATACATTGCTTGGAATAGGGAGGTCACTAGTTAATTTAGAGAATCATAGTGATGCCATACCTTATTTAAAGGAGGCGTTGAAAAATGCTAAAGAATCGAATGCTACTAAAAGAGTAATGATGAGTCATGCTGCCCTTGCTCGTGCTTATAAAGCCGTTGGTCAAAATGACCTTTCCGCATTTCACTTTGAACAAGAAATCGACCTTCGTAACGAAATGTTTGATAAAGAGAAGACGATGGCAACAATGAGTGCTAGAATGGAATTTGAGGTTGAAAAGAAGGAGCAAGAAATTCAGTTGTTAAATATGGAGTCTGAAATGACTTTGAAGGAGTCTAAGCTTAAAGATGCCGAAATTAAACAGGCTAAGTCACAGCAATATCTATTAATTGTTATACTCAGCGTTGCGGCTCTTTTTATAATTGGATTGTTTGTAGTGAATAAAAGAAGGAGAAGGGCTAATGGAATAATTGCTGGACAGAAGCTAGAGGTTGAAAATAAGAATCGTGAAATCATGGATTCGATAACTTATGCAAAGCGCTTGCAAGATGCAATTTTACCGTCTCAAAGATTAGTAAAGAGTTACCTTTTAGACAGCTTCATTTTGTATAAGCCTAAAGATATTGTTGCTGGAGATTTCTATTTTATGGATGTGGTTGAGGGTGACGAAGGGCAGAAGTTAATATTTTATGCTGCTGCAGACTGCACGGGCCACGGAGTACCTGGGGCAATGGTGAGTATTGTGGGTGCGAACGGACTTAAAAGGTGTATACAAGAGTTTGGCTTGAGAGATCCGGGAGAAATATTGGATAAATTGAATGAAATTGTCGAAAGTAACTTTACGCAAAGTGAAGAGAGGATAAGGGACGGGATGGATATAGCACTTTGTTGTCTAGAGTATGATGAAGATGAAATCAAAAGGTTGCATTATGCTGGTGCACATAATCCCGTATGGATAATGAATGAAGCAAGAAATTCTTGGCCTGAAGATACTTTAACTTTCAAGGAAGGTCCAGGTGCCGAAATTAAAGCTACGAAACAAGCCATTGGTTACACAGAAAATATCCGTAAGTTCGAGTCGCATACAATAGATTTAGTTGAGGGAGATACCATATACACTTTTTCAGACGGTTACTACGATCAGTTTGGAGGCGAAAAAGGAAAGAAAATGAAGACTGCAAACTTTCGAAAGTTCTTGTTTAGTATTCAGAGTTTAACAATTCCGGAACAACACGAAAGGATTAGTGCTCACTTTGAAAGTTGGCAATCAGATTTTGAGCAAGTTGATGATGTTTGCGTTATTGGGGTGCGTGTTTAATCAAGTATTCTTTCATAAGCCCTACGAGGACTTCCGTTTATTTTGACTTCTCCACAAAACTTATATCCTAGATTTTCAAAGGTCTTCATCATCGCTGGATTGTCGAAGTTGGTATCTGCCTTCACGCTCTTAATCTTCTTCTTTAATGCAAAACTGTGAATCCCTTCAATTAGTTTTCTTGCATACCCTTGTCCTAAGAATTCGGGAGCGATTGCAACACGGTGGTAAACAACAAAATCATCTGTCGTTAACCAAGCTCCGTCAATATTATTATACTGCGGCTCATCATTGATTAATACGGCAGCATAACCTATAATAGCCTGTCCATCTCGTAATACAAAACCTTGCTGTTTAGAAATGTCCAATGATAAAATTTCGGGATTAGGATAGCCGTCTTGCCACTGATTACTTCCATCTGCTTTTCTTCGGCCAATTGCATGTTGAATGATGCGCCAGATTTCATCTAGGTCGTTAGTTTGTGCAGTTATGAATTCTAAAGACATTCGCTTCATTTTAATAATTAATCCTTAAAAATAATCAAATGAACTTAAGATAAATCTAGACCTAGGAGAGGTAATCATTTCGATTTCCCTATTTTTGATACCAATGCAATTTTTACGCTACATATTGATACCATTTTCTTCAGTTTATGGAGTTGTTCTTTGGATTAGAAATAAGCTATTTGATTGGGGGGTGAAATCAACAGAAAAGGTTAGCTCTGCTGTTGTCTCCGTTGGAAACCTTTCAGTTGGAGGGACAGGTAAGTCTCCTCATGTGCAATGGATAGCGGAACACTTGAAAAGTAATTTCCAAATCGCAATATTATCACGAGGGTATGGAAGAAAATCCAAGGGGTTTGTTCGAGTCGCTTCATCTTCAAAATCAATTACAGTTGGCGATGAAGCACTTTACTATAAAACACATTTTAAAGATCATGTTGAAGTTGCGGTATGTGAGAAGAGAGTGGAAGGAGCTCAGAGGTTAATTGAAGTTCACCCTAATTTAGAAGCGATCATCTTAGACGATGCATATCAGCATCGATATCTTCATCGAGATGTAAATATTTTACTGACGGATTATAGTTTTCCTTTTAATAGGGATTTTGTTCTTCCCACAGGACGTCTCAGGGAGTTTCGGTCAGGAAAACATCGTGCAGATGTGGTAATTGTAACCAAATGTCCAAATGATATTAGTGATCGCGAAAAGCAAAGGGTTAAAAACAGTTTGAAGCTGAGTAAATCAGTTGATATATATTTTTCCAAAGTTAAGTACGGAGCTATGATTCCGTTTGGGATCGAATATGATTTTAAGTTGCCAGAAAAGATTTTACTCGTTACTGGAATCGCAAATCCACAACCTCTTAAAGAGCACTTATCTAAAATTGGAAGTGTGGAGATGATTAGTTTTTCAGATCATCATGATTTCACAAGCGCCGATATACTGCGAATTCACAAATTATTTGATACATTTGCAGAGCATAAAAAGTGCATAATAACGACATCAAAAGACTTCGTGAGATTAAAGAATTCTATTCACGAAAAGGCAATACAGCAATATCCTTGGTTTTATCAGGAAATCTCCGTGGATATTGATAGAGGAAAAGAACTAGTAGACAAAATAGAACAGAATGTTAGAAAAAATAAATGAAGCTGTTGAATATCTAGTGAAGCACACGAATGTTCAACCAGAGTTAGGTATTATCTTAGGTACAGGACTAGGAGGTTTAGTTAATGAGATAAATATCATAGATACAATCTCATATGAAGATATTCCCAATTTCCCCGTTTCGACCGTTGAGAGTCATAGTGGTAAATTGATTTTTGGTGAATTAGGAGGGAAGCACGTGGTTGCTATGCAAGGGCGCTTTCACTTTTATGAAGGTTATTCTCTTCAGGAAGTTACTTTTCCGGTTCGTGTAATGAAGCTTCTTGGAATAAAACGATTGGTAGTAAGTAATGCCTCAGGAGGTGTTAACCCGGACTATGAGATCGGAGAGATAATGATTTTAAATGATCATATTAACTTGTTTCCTGGGAATCCTTTGATAGGGAAAAATATAGACGACCTTGGTCCTCGTTTTCCAGATATGAGTGATGCATACGATGTTGATATGATTGCTATCGCTGAGAAAGTAGCTGAGGAAAACAATATTCGAATTGCTAAAGGTATTTATGCTGGTTTGACAGGACCAACCTTAGAAACACCTGCAGAGTATAAAATGATAAATATTCTTGGAGCAGATGCAGTAGGAATGTCTACTGTTCCTGAGATTATTGTAGCACGACATATGGAGATTCCTTGTTTTGCAGTTTCTATCATTACTGATCTTGGGGTGGCAGGAAAGATAAAGAAGGTAAGCGTTCAAGATGTTATTGAAGTAGCAAACCGTCAAGAGCCTAAGATGACAAAGATTATTAAAGAATTGATCGCACGTATATAACTAATGGAGTTGAAAGAAAAGATGGATATTTCAAACGTAAGAGAAGATTATGAAGCAGTTATTGGACTCGAAGTTCATGCGCAGATGCTTACAAGGACTAAAGCGTATTCAAATGATTTGAATGAATACGGTTCTCGTCCAAATACAAATGTTAGTGCAATTTCATTGGGGCATCCAGGGACATTACCCAAGATGAATAAGAAGACCATTGAATATGCTATAAAACTAGGTCTAGCATTGAATTGTGAAATTGCGGAGCATCAGTATTTTGCGCGTAAGAATTACTTTTATCCAGACCTACCAAAAGGCTATCAAATTACTCAGGATACGACTCCAATCTGTACGAATGGCCATATCGATCTAAAGATGGAGGACGGAGTTAAGCACGTTGGGATTACGCGTATTCATATGGAGGAAGATTCTGGTAAGAGTATTCACGACGTGGACGTTTATGATACTCTTGTTGATTTAAACAGGGCTGGTACTCCTTTACTTGAAATTGTTACAGAGCCAGATATGCGCTCTGGAGATGAGGCTTATGCATACTTAACTGAAATCCGTCAATTAGTAAGGTACCTTGAGATCTGTGATGGTAATATGGAAGAAGGATCATTGCGTTGTGATGCTAACGTATCTGTTCGTAAGAAAGGTGATCCAGAATTTGGAACGAAAGTAGAGGTTAAGAATATGAACTCTATACGAAATGTCCAAAGGGCCATCAATTTTGAGATTGATAGACAAATAGAAATGGTTGAAAAGGGAGAGGTAATTGCTCAAGAGACTCGGTCATTTGATGCAGTCAATACTCGAACGATATCTATGCGTACAAAAGAAGCTGCCAATGACTACAGGTATTTTCCTGAGCCAGATCTTCAACCTCTCTTTGTTTCGAAGGAACAAGTGAAATCGGTAGAAGCTGATATGCCTATTCTTCCAAACGCTCTTTTTGAAAAATACACGAAAGAATTGAGCCTCTCGGATTATGATGCATCTAATTTAATTGCGTCAAAGCCAATGGCTCTATACTTTGAATCCTTGATAGAACATACAAAGAATTATAAAGCTGCTGCCAATTGGATGAGTGGAGAAGTCCGTTCATACCTGAATCAACAGGGTAAGTCAATTGAAGAGTTTCCTATATCAGCTGAGCGACTCGCAGATTTGATTGCGATCACAGATGATGGATTAGTATCAAAAACTGTAGCTTCTCAGAATATATTCCCAGCAATGCTCGAGGATGAAAGTAAGTCTCCAAAGCAAATAGCTGAAGATGGTAATTTGTTGCAAGATTCTGACGAAGACTCCATAGTGTCTGTAATAGAAGAGGTGATAAAGCAACACCCTGACGAGACAGAACGTTATAAAGGCGGAGAAAAGCAATTGGTAGGATTCTTCATGGGGCAAGTAATGAAAGCATCAGGGGGGAAAGCGGATCCAAAGGCGGCAAATAAATTAATTAGACAGAAATTAGAAGGATAATGATTAAATACTTAGCAATATTTTTAACCTTTTCTTACACATTCTTAAGTTGTGAAAGTGAATCAACAGATGATGTTGTAGAAGCAAATCAAACTGTATCGAATGCAAGTGAAAACAATCTGAATGATGGAACTTTTGTGAAAGACCCCAATCTTGTTCCTAATGTTAAGTTGACAGGTGTTATAGAAAATGGACCTCATGTACCTCTGATTATGGAGGCAAATACTGATAAAGGTGCAATTGTGATCGCAAAAGGTTCTACAGATGAACAAGGGAATTTTGAACTTGAGGGAGCAATTGAAGATATGGGAGTATATCAATTGAGAATAGAAGAGAAAGTCTCTCAAGGCCAAGAACCTCGAGTTATACCTATGACCCTTGTTCCTGATGACTCGGTGTATATAAAGCTAGACTTTGATAATTATAATCGCTCAGTTCGCTATTCAGGCACGGATTGGTCTGCTCCAATGAACAAGTACATGGATGAAATGAATGCATTTGTAGAGTGGCAAAAATCAATAAAGAATCCAAGGCAGTATCAACAGGAAGAGTTGATGAAAATGGTCATGGAAAAAAAGAAGCCAATGGATGACTTCACCATGGAGTTCATGAAAGAGGATCCATCTAATCCTGTAAACATATTGCTTATGACGAATCTTATGCCGATGATGGGGTATGAGAATTATGATGTTAAGCAGCTTGAGGCACTTCAGGAAATGCATAGAGCTTATGAAGCTGAATATCCTGAGCACCCTATGACTGCTCAGGTAGGGATGCAAGTGGCTCAAATACAGACTGACTACGATTCTTATGTAAAGTTCAGTGAAAACAATGAAGCTCCGGAAATTGCGTTGAATAATCCTCAAGGTGAAGAGATGAAACTTTCTGACTTGAGAGGTAAATATGTTTTGATTGATTTTTGGGCTTCTTGGTGCGGTCCTTGTAGAAAGGAGAATCCAAATGTAGTGAGACTATATAATAAGTACAAGAATGAAAACTTTGACATCTACAGTGTTTCCTTGGACAAGGATAAAGATAAATGGGTGAAGGCAATTGCCGCGGATGGACTTGTTTGGGACCATCATGTGAGTGATTTAAAATATTGGGACTCAGAAGTGGTTAGTTTATATCAAATCAAAGGAATTCCGCACACTGTTTTGATTGATCCAAAAGGCAAGATAATTGGTACTAAATTAAGAGGAGTCTCTTTGGAACAGAAATTGAAGGAGATCTTCGGAAAATAAAATACATTTTATGAAAGGAGTATATCTTATATTATCAACAATCTTATTCAATGCCTTTTTAGGTTACTCTCAAGAAGCATTCAAATTGCGTTTGGAAGGACAAATCTTTAACGCTGAAGGGAACGAGGTTAAACTCATTCAGAACTTGGGAAATAATCAGGATGAAGTTCTTTTAACTTTCGAATTAGACAAAAAAGGTAATTTTTCAGAGTCAGTAAAATTGATGGATAAAGATTACTACATGCTTCAGCTTTCCGATGGACAAAAATTGAACCTGATCATCGAAGGACAAGAAGAAATAAAAATTTATGGAAATGGTAAAAATCTTTTCTTTGAATCTAATATTGTAGGTTCGGAATCATCTACTGAAATGAATAAGTTCTTGCGCTACAACTCGGTTTACCAGCAAAAACTTGATTCAGCAAATCAATATCTACGTGCTAATCAAGATAAGAAAAGAGAGGTTCAACAAGCATTTAAAGCAACATACGAGGCATTCAAAGGAGAAAGACAGCGTTTTATGACGAAAAACGCAAACTCAGCCGCCTTAATTGCAGTATTGCCAACTTTCAATATTCAACAAGAGTTCCCGCTATATGAAAAGACCGTTAACGGATTGAATACTGGTTTTCCAGATAGTCCAACCGTAAAAAGAATTGTAGCTGAATACAAGAAGAACAAGGAGAAGGTAAAAGCTTCTCTCCCTATTTCTGAAGGAGCCGTTGCTCCAGATATCTCATTACCGACTCCGGATGGAGATACATTGAGATTATCTGACTATAAAGGTCATGTTGTGCTATTAGATTTCTGGGCATCATGGTGTGGACCTTGCCGAAGAGAAAATCCTAATGTTGTAAAGCTTTATGAAAAGTATCACGATAAAGGTTTCGAAGTTTTCTCTGTCTCTTTAGATAAAAGTAAGGAGAAATGGGTAGCTGCAATTGAACAAGATGGATTAGCATGGGAGGCACACGTTTCTGACTTAGCTTATTGGAGATCTCGAGCAGCAAAAAAATATAATGTTTCATCTATACCATTTACTGTATTAATTGATGAAGAAGGTAAGGTTATCGGAACCCGTTTGAGAGGTCAAGGTCTCGAAGATAAGCTTCATGAAATTTACGGTAATTAGATTTATTGATGAGTTCTCCTGAAAAGAAAATATTTTTCGCATCTGACTTTCATTTAGGCGCCCCTAATGATAAGTCGAGCAGAGAAAGAGAAGAGCTCATTGTAAATTGGCTAAATGAGATCGAGTCTGAAGCTGAATGCATCTATCTTGTAGGCGATATTTTTGATTTTTGGTTTGAGTATAAGCATGCAATTCCCAAGGGTTTTGTGAGATTGCAGGGTAAAATTGCTGAGTTAACTGATAAAGGTATTCCGATTCACTTCTTTACAGGAAATCACGATATGTGGATGTTTGACTATTTCCAAAAGGAGCTTGGAGTAAGTATTCACAGAAAACCGATAACCCTTAAAGCACAAGGTAAAACTTTGATGATTGGACATGGTGATGGATTAGGTCCTGGGGATAGAGGTTATAAATTCATTAAAAAGATTTTTTCGAATAAGTTTTTTCAGTGGTGTTTTGCAAGATTACACCCTAACTTTGGAATTGCTGTTGCTAATTTTTCATCGCGAAAGAGTAGAGCATCTACTGGAGGAGATGATGAGGTTTTTCTCGGAGAATCCAATGAATGGCTGGTTCAGTATTCCAAAGAACAGCTCCGAGAGAAGAAATACGATTATTTTATCTTCGGTCATCGACACCTACCCTTATCAATTGAAGTTGGCGAGGACAGTCGCTATTTTAATTTAGGAGATTGGATAAAATATAAAACATACGGAGTCTTGGAAAATGGAGAATTTAATTTAAAGTCTTATCCTTCCAACGAGATGTTTAATTTTAACGTTATTCAAAAAAGAGAATAACAAAAACCTATTACGCATGAAACTACTAATCACAATTTCTATTCTACTTTCCTATTCGTTTTGCTTCTCACAAGAGGATGCCTTAATCATTTCCAAAGATTCATTATTAGGAACCTGGCGAACTTGTGGTGAAGTGGACATAGATGAAAAAGCGGATACGCTAATATTTCAGCGTCCCACTCCAAATTGTCGAGATGAAAATTGTTCAGAACACAACTGGTCCTTTCGCAAAACAGGAAGTGTTGAATTTATTTTTACAACAGGATGTAACAATGGATTTAATAGTGTATCTAAATCTCCCAAACGTTGGTTATTGATCGAGAAAAAGAATATGTTGAAGCTGATCACAAGTGATGGTTGGGTTGAATATTATGAAATCCTCCGCTTGGATAAAAAGCTTATATTAGTTCATCGATTTGATCTTGAAAATTAGAATATATGAAGAAAATAGCATCTTTCTTGTTCACAATTTTGTTTGTGGCTACAACAAACGCCCAAACACAAAATTCAGCATACACAGCCGTTGGTAAAGGTGTAGCTACAACGTTTCTTACTGACTATCAATGTTTAGGTATTAACAACTCAGCTTTAGGATGGGGTACAGGCTTTGAAAATACACGTTTTACGCTGGGAACATCTGAATTGAATATAGGAATACAGAGTCCTGCATTGAACAAAGAGAGATTACAAAATGCATATCAGGCAATAATGAATGAGGTTAGAGGGAATAATGAAGACCCTTTTGATGTTCAACAACAGGTTAATGCTGCACAAGACTACGCAGAGGCTGGAATCGCTATCAATGCTAATTATAATTGGTTTGGAGCATCTTTTCAAACTGAGAAGTTTGGAGGTATTGCTGTATCAGTTTCTGAAAATTACAATTGGTATTCACAGATCAATTCACAAACTTCTGACTTACTCTTTCGAGGAAGATTATCGGGATATTTCGACTCTTTAACAATAGCTATGAATGGAGATACTTCAACAATTGCGAATAATCCTAATCTATCTCAGGATACTTTGGGCTCAGTAATTAGAGGTTCTTCAAATAGCCCTGATTTACTAAGTGATATTACTAATGGTTCAAGAATAAAGTTCGTATGGAATAGATTTTATAACTTCGGTTACGGAAGAAAGATATTTGGACAAGACAGTACATTTGCCTTTTACGCTGGAGTAGGAGGAAGATTCATTCAATCTATGGCGATGTTCGATATGCAATCAGACGATAGCGGGATAAATGTAAATTCAGCGGTTTCGCCGTTTTTTAATATCAATTACGGTACAGGAATGAATAATATGTCGAACAGTGGTGTTCTCCCTGAGTCTGTAGGGCAAGGATATGGTGTTGATCTTTCTGCGAGTGTAATTCTATTGGATAAAATTCGTTTGGCAGCTGCGGTGAATAACATAGGAAGTGTGAAGTATACACGCAATGTATATTCTGTTCAGGATACATTACTTGAAAGTGTTTCACTTGCAGGTCTTCAAGATGCCAATATTCCAGAGTCAATGAACCAGTTAGCGGAAGATGGAGGTATATTAAATCTTGTCGGAGAAGAAGAAATTATCGTGCAAAATGCATCTAATGTTCGATTGGGAGGAAGTATTAATTTTAATAATAAACTTCACGTTGGTGTTGATATCGTAGCTCCATTCAATCGAGATAATCCAGGGAGTCTTCAAAATGCTGTCTTATCAGTAGGAGGAGATTTTAGACCATTGAAATGGTTGCAGTTAAGCGCCGGTTATTTTGGAGGAGGTGTTTATGCCCATAGTATTCCTGTTGGAGTTAATTTCATAATGTCAGGGGGGAAATATGAATTTGGTGTGTCTTCGAGAGATATGTTGTCATTTTTCCTAGATGACGCGAATAGCTTATCTGCTGCGTTTGGTTTTGCTCGCTTCAGGTTTTAGAAAATTTACCAACTAACGACTAAGATTTTACGTTTTATATTTAGAACGTTAATCTATGCTATTATTTTTAATTTTTATCGTTGCGATCATGATTTCCTCATGGATTCTGCGAAGAGTAGAGAAGAGAAGATTGGAGCCTTAAATATGAGCAATTCAGTTAAAATGTTCTGACTTCCTTATATTTTTTCATTCGCGTCATTCTCTTAATGATCATGCGATCATCTTTAGCTTCATTATAATAAGTTATAGCCTCCTTCCACGTCTCAATAGAGCCATCATTAAATTGTTTAGGAAGATATCCAAACCCTCTATATGTTCCTCTTTCGACAAGTATTAAGCTGATTTCTTCTTTATGCCTGCCTTGATCTACAAGGAAAAAACTTTCTGTTTCAAAATCAAGAGAGTTAAGCATCTCCACTACACGTTGATTATATTCTTCAGACACTTCTTCACCAATGCAGGCGCCTTGACATTGTTTGGTGTGATATTGAAAGCATGCACCTTTTGTAGGATAAAGTCCCAGTAGCTTTTGGCATAAATTAAACTTTTCGAAAGCATAATTTAAAAATCGAGTACCTTCCTGTTTAGAAGTAAATGTGGTATGTGGAATTGAATTTTTTCTTTTAACATAATCAATATGTAGGTTAGTGTACCCTTTACCATCCTCATAAGAGTACAATCCAAAAGGAAACTTATCTTTTCTAAGTGCTCTATTGTAACGAGGTTGATATTTTTTTATCAAGTTAGACTCTAGAAGTAAGGCAATAGTCTCTGATCCAGTAAGCTCAAATTTTATATCTGCAATCTCTTCGCGCATACGAATGGCTTTTTTTGAGCTATTATTTTTAAGGTGTTGTTTTATTCTACTCTGTATGTTGCGACTTTTGCCAATGTATATCAAGTCATTTTCAGGTGAGTAAAATTTATATACCCCCGTTTTTTTCGGTAGTTCGTCAATAACCTCAACATCCAATCCTGGGTGTAATGACTTAGGCTGGATATCTTGCTGAAGAAATGTTTCAAGATTATTAGGGTCTTTTTCATAAAGTAAATGAAAAAGAATAGCTGTAGCCCTTGCATCACCAGTAGCTCTGTGTCTATCATGCAAAACGATATCAAGATCATCAGTTAGTTTGCCAAGACTGTAAGAAGCATGTCCTGGAATCACGTATCTGGATGTTCTTACTGTACACAGCTGAGTGGCTCGAAAATCATACCCTAGTGATTTGTATTCGGTGCGAAGAACATTATAATCAAAACCAACATTGTGCGCTACAAAAACGGAATCTCCAATAAACTCAATTATTTCCTTTGCTACTTCATAAAATTTAGGAGCATTTTTAACCATTTCACCATTGATTCCAGTCAGCCTTGTAATAAAAGGTGGGATTTCCTTTTCGGGATTAATTAACGTACTGTATTCGTCAAGAATGTTTTTTCCGTCAGATAGATAGATTGCGATTTCAGTAATCTTGGTTGATTTTAAGCTTCCACCAGTTGTCTCAAGATCTATAATCGCAAACTTCATACTTCAAATGTACTGCATAATGAACTTTACTTCAATTATTCTACAAATAAAAAAATGGAATTGTCAATACCTGTTGAGCATAATAAAGTTAAGTACTGAGTTATTATGAAATATTCAGTATTTTTAGAAAAAAGAAACCAATATGGCAAACGTAAGAGAACTTAAGAGAGACATTAATAACATGATTTACGATGTTGTTGAAGAATGTTATAGCTTGCAGTTATTCGATGATTCAAAGACGAAAAAGACAGATGACTTTATAGATGAAGCTGCCGATTTTCAAGAGGAGATCATGTCGGATATTAAGAAAGCTACTTCAAAAAAAGAATATAAGCAGATCCAGGAGAAAGTTGATAAAACAGCAAAGGAGTGGGTGACAAAGCTGAATAAATTACAGAGTTAGAAACTCTCCTTTTATTATCTTCCTCGAGAGACTTTATCTCGAATACTCCATTTTCTTAAAAGGGGCTGTTGAGTGCTATAAACAGATGTCCTTCCTGAGGCGTAGTAGGCCATTATACAGATGATCAAGTATAACGGAATGCCTTCATAACCGAAAAGTTCTGCAGCCATGAAACTGCTAGCAATTGGCGTGTTGGTGGCTGCTCCAAAAACAGCAACAAATCCTGCACCTGCTAGAAAACTTAAGGGCAATGGGAGCCACAGCGCAAGTGTGCTTCCCAAAACAGCTCCCATAAAGAAGAGTGGGGTAGCTTCTCCACCTTTAAATCCAGCTCCAAGCGTTAAGGCTGTTAAAACTAATTTAATCCAAACGTCTCCTGGATGTGCTACGGAATCAAAAGCTTCTTCGATTGATGGGATTCCTAGTCCAAGAAATTTATCAATGTCAAAGAGTAAGAATAGCCCCAGTAAAATCAATCCGCCAAAGAAAGGCCTTATATAGGGTATAGGTATGAGGTTGAAAATTCGTTGAAAACCTTTTTTTGCAATGCTGAATACCCATGCGGCTGCACCAAATATTAATCCAATTAATAAGATTAAACCTATGTTTTGCATTCCAAATACGGGTAGCTCAGAAACGTTATATTGCGTATGACCAACTCCGATAAAATGACATGTATAATCACTACCGAAGGCAACAAGTGTTGAAAGTAGCAAGGAGGTAATTGAGAATTTTCTATCCCTTGCAAATTCTACAGCAAAGATAACCCCTGCTATAGGTGTTCCAAATACACCTGCGAAACCTCCTGCAACACCCATTCTTAAAAGTGTTTTTCGTTTGAATCTAGTCCACTTGAATAGTTTTTGAATTTGATCACCTATGGCTCCACCCATTTGAACTGCGGTTCCCTCTCTACCAGCAGACCCACCGAATAAATGTGTTGCTACAGTTCCAAATAGTACAAGAGGAATGATTTTCCAGTGAATATAGCGCTTGGGTTTATGCATTTCAGTGATCAGCAGGTTGTTTCCTCCCTCAACACCCTTGGAAAGATAGTAGTACGATAGCCCAATTATCAGACCACCAATAGGCAAGAAATAAATCCAGATAGAGTTACCTTCCCTGGCAGAAGTAACAATTGACAAAGCTTCTAGAAAAAATGCTGATATAATACCAGTAAGTAGTGTTACAATGATAACAATGATAGACCAGAGACTTGTTTTGTACAAATACTTACGCACGTTGAAATATATTCATTTCAGTTCCGTAGAAGTCATCAGTCTCATAATGGACGGTTCAGGGCAGACTTCATTGCCAGTTACCAGACAAAGATAATGATTTTTAAAATAGAGTCTTATTTCTTTAGATCAAATTGGTTATTGATTAATTCAATGGTCTTTGATTGCTATCACTTATAACCTGTGATAAAGCTAGACAATAGGCTGTAGCCCTTATGTATTGTGTTTTTTGTAAGTTGATAACCTACTTCTACATTCCATTTTATATCTTTTTATTGGAAACAATAGTTACAGAAGGGAAGTTAATCTTCTTATGCTGCTAGAAATCAGTAATTCCGTTCTTATTTCTTATGATGTCGCCTCTATCAATTAAGTTAAGGTAGTAAGCAGCATTTATTGATACATGATATTTTATCAAATACTTATAATTCATTGAAGCTATAATTAGCGTTGTCCCTCCAATTTTAATGTTTAACGAATGTTTATAAGTTGAATCAATATTGAATAAATGAGTGCAATCTTGGTTATGTTGTTGCGCACATACTTGATAAAAACTAATCAAAAACTAGGCAATCAAAAGAAGGTTGTTGTTTGACAGATGGCTTAAACAATTATTTAGTAGGAACTATTCTTTTGGGTCTAATAATTTTTGCAAACGATACATCTCATCACGCAAACGTGCAGCTTCAATAAAGTCTAATTCTTTGGCCGCCTTTTTCATGTCTTTTTCAGTCTTTTTGATGCTTTTCTCAAGTTGCTCTTCAGACATGTTAGAAATAACTGGATCTGCTGCGAGTTGTGTACTTTCTTCATCCTCATCTTCTGCTGATCTATAAATGAATGCACTTTCATTCGACTTGTTCAAGGCGGTTGGTGTCATACCATGTTCTTCATTGTAGGCTTTTTGTATTTCACGTCGTCTATTGGTTTCATCAATTGTTCGCTCCATAGACTTAGTCATTTTATCAGCATACATGATGACACGTCCATCAACATTACGTGCTGCTCTCCCTACAGTTTGAACAAGCGATTTTTCGTTTCGCAAGAAACCTTCTTTATCTGCATCCAGAATAGCTACCAAACTTACTTCAGGAAGGTCAAGTCCCTCTCTTAACAAGTTAACACCTATTAAAACGTCAAATACACCTGCTCTTAGTTGCTGTAGTATCTCAACACGTTCTAATGTGTCAATTTCACTATGGATATAACGGCATAAAACTCCCATTCTGTCCAGGTATTTCTGAAGTTCTTCAGCCATCCTTTTCGTCAATGTAGTTACCAGTGTTCGCTCCTTTTTTTCTATTCGAGTTTGAATCTCTTCTATTAAGTCATCAATTTGATTCTTACTTGGCCTAACGTCTATCAAAGGATCTAGAAGACCCGTCGGACGAATAACTTGCTCTACGACAATACCATCTGAAGCTTCAATTTCGAAATCCGCGGGAGTGGCACTCACGAAAATAGTTTGATTCAATAACGATTGGAATTCTTCGAACTTTAAAGGTCGATTATCCATTGCAGCCTGTAGTCGAAATCCATAGTCCACCAGGTTTAGTTTTCTAGCTCTATCACCTCCATACATCGCCCTTATTTGTGGGAGCGTAACGTGACTTTCGTCTATAACCATCATGAAGTCATTCGGGAAATAATCAAGTAAGCAGAAAGGTCGTGTTCCTGGGGCTCGTTTATCAAAATAGCGCGAATAATTCTCTATCCCTTGACAGTAGCCAAGTTCTCTAATCATTTCTAGGTCATATTCAGTGCGTTCCTTTAGTCGATTCGCTTCAAATACTTTTCCTTCATTTTTAAAAGCTTCAACCTGAACAACCATGTCATCTTGTATCATTTCGATCGCCTGCTGAGTTGTTTCGGGTGAACTGACGAAAATATTAGCTGGATATATATTGATCGCTTTGAAGTCTTCTAAAATCTCATTGCTTTCTGGGTCTATCGAGCAGATTCGCTCGATATCATCATCCCAAAACTCAATCCGTAATGCATAATCTGCATATGCAAGGTAGATATCAACAGTATCACCTTTTACTCGAAATGTTCCCCTCTTGAATTCATCTCCCGCACGAGAATACAAGTTCTCTACCAATCTGAATAGAAACTTGTTTCTACTAATCACCAGCCCCACTTCTACGGGTATTATACTTTTTTCAAATTCATTTGGGTTTCCAATACCGTAAATACATGAAACCGATGAGATGACAATAACGTCTCTGCGTCCAGAAAGAAGGGCAGAGGTGGCCGAAAGTCTCAATTTCTCAATTTCATCGTTGATTGCAAGGTCTTTTTCTATAAACGTATCCGTGACCGGGAGATAGGCCTCCGGCTGATAGTAGTCATAGTAAGAAACAAAGTATTCCACTGAATTTTCAGGGAAAAATTGCTTGAATTCATTATACAGTTGGGCTGCCAAAGTTTTATTATGTGAAAGAATTAACGTTGGCTTCTCCACCTCCTTTATAACATTGGCAACAGTGAACGTTTTACCACTTCCGGTAACTCCAAGTAAAGTTTGATATTCTGCATCGGAATTGATTCCTTCTACTAGTTGTTTGATAGCTTCAGGTTGATCGCCAGTGGGTTCGAAAGAGGAAATAAGTTTAAAATCCATACTGCAAAAATAGGAGTAATATTTACAATCGTTTAGCTCTACAAAAAGGTTAATATTCTTAAACTATGCTAAATGTTATTCGTGAACATATAAAAATTGTACTTTTGTTGCGATGATAAAAATGAGATTAATTATAGTATTATCTATTCTTTCCATAACGCTGGTAGGTTGCAGTGACTACCAAAAAATTGTCAAAGGCGACGATTATGAAATGAAAGTTATAGAAGCGGATAGAATGTTTGATAAAGGCTCTTATATGAAGTCTTTGACGCTTTATGAGCAGATTTATCAACGTTTCCCAAATACTGAGCAAGGTAGAAAAGCATATTACAGGCTTGCGAAAAGTTATTTTGCAATTGAAGATTATTATATGGCTGGTTATTATTTTAATCAGTTTACACAGCGCTATCCGAATAGTGATAAAGTTGAAGAGTGCTTGTTCATGACGGCAATCTGTTCTGTGAAGAATAGTCCTCAACCATCACTTGACCAAGAAGAAACGGAATTAGCTCTGAATGATCTTCAAATGTTTGTTCAACGTTATCCAAATAGCTCACTTGTCGATTCATGCAATAGAACAATGGATAGATTGAGAGAGAAGTTAGAAACTAAAAGATTCGAAGCGGTAGCTTTATATGCACGAATGGAAAATTATCGTGCAGCTGTTTTTGCCGCTAAGTCTTTTCTAGAAGAGTATCCTCAAAGCATGTATAAAACAGAGGTGGCTTTTATGGAGTTTGAAAATGCATATTTCTTAGGTGTAAAGAGTGTTTTTTCTAAGAAGAAGGAGCGTCTAGAAGATGCTTCCGAGATTTATGCGCGCTACAGTGATTTATACTTAGAAGGCGAGATGAAGCGTAAATCGAAAAAGTATATTGAAAGTATCGCTGTAGAGTTAAATAACGTAGCGGAAAGATATGCTTTTAACGAAATTTCAAAAGCTTACGAAAAGTCTAGAACAGAGTCGACACAGAAAAAAGTAACATATCTTAAGGAAACATTAAAAAGATATGATAACTTTGCAAAGCAGTTTCCAGAGTCGTCTTTACTTGAAAAAGCAAAGGACATAAGGGAGAAGGCTGAAGAAAAATTACTGAATATTAAATTATTGATCATATGAGCTTTAAAAATAGTAAAGCAGAACGCACA
>CBFHJL010000045.1:0-22619 GCA_965656195.1 Brumimicrobium sp.
CAAACTGATTTAAGATTTCGCACCAATAACGTAGAGCATATGAGACTCACGAACGAAGGTAAATTTGGAATTGGAGTTTCTAACCCATTGGAGAAATTTGAATTAGACGGAAGTATGAAACTTTCTGGAGATGTTATTTTTTCAGATTATGCGGACGCGATTGATACGACAGGTAAATTTCTTTTTGTTGATAAAGATGGTAAGACCCAAACAAAGAGCCTTAATAAAATTGGTGATGAAATTTACAAACCATTTAATTGTGATGAATTGTTAGATGCTAACGGAAATGTTGTTAGTCCTCAATGGAGTAACGGATTAAATAAGATTTATAATCAATGTCCAATTAATGTGGGTATAAGAACAAGTACACCTCAATTTACTCTTGATGCCAGGGGGCAAATAAGGTCAAGTCGGAATGTATTTGTAGGAGAAAATGCGGCCTACAGCTTCAACAATCTTGCCCGCATGCATATAGTGAATGTAGGAAATTTAGCTCCAAATAATAAAGGAGATTTTATTAGACTAGACGATTTTTCGACTTCTCACGGTGGAGATAATCTTGAAACAGTTTTTAAGGTAGATCAAAATGGTTTTGTTACTGCAAGAGACGTTAAGGTTACACTTCAGGCGATTCCAGATTATGTTTTTGAATCAGATTACGATTTGCCAACAATAGAAGAGCAAGCTACATTCATCAGAAATAATGGACATTTATTGAGAATGCCTTCCGAATCTGAACTACTTCAAAGTAAATTAGGATTAGGAAAAATTGTAATGAACAATCTTCGTATCAGTGAGGAGCAAATGCTTTATATCATTGAAGTGAATCAAGAGGTTGAGGAACTGGAGGAAGAGAATGAAGAATTACAAAAACGCGTCGAAGAATTGGAGCGAATAGTAAAACAACTGATAGATCAGCAATAAGCCATCTTAGTATAGATTCCTTGTTTTTATATCAAACGTATCCGTATCTTTTAGCGTTTTGAGAGGTAAAGAAATTATATTATGAAATCTAAAAGAATAAGACAGCTTGCTTTTATGTTACTCTCCTTAACGGTTATTGTAGCCTGTAAAAAGGAACAACCCCAATTGAACACAGAGGAAAAAGACCCGTGTGATTGTGCAAGTGAGGTGAGTGCAGATTTTGAAATTTGGGAAGGAAGCAGTCAAGTTCCGAATCCTCGTCAGACATTGACCGATACCACTTATAAAGATAGAGCTGTAGAGTTTCGCGCATTGGAGGAGAATGCTGTATACACCTGGTATATTGGAGCAGATGTTGAGACGGAGCAAGTAACCTGGAAGTATTTTTCCGACCAATGGGCCAATCAGGATATTCCAATTACCCTGGTGGTAGAAAAAGAGCCCAATAACGTGTGCTTCCCTGAAGATGATGGGTATGATTCGATTACAAAGACATTTCATATTTCTGACTATTGGCAGGAGACCACGAATGATGTTGACTTAGGACCCATTGAAGGTACGTACCGCGTAAAATCGGAACATCTTTCCGATAGTTTTGATGTAGAGTTTTATGCTGATAAAAATTTTCAAGGAGAAATTATGTTTAATATCGTCAACTACGATGGGGAGGGATCCAATTGTATTGATCAAGCAAGAGTAACTGGCTCAAATTACAGGCAGGTTTGGACAACAAATGGAACGGGTTCTCTCGTTTGTGATGCATTGAGAGGATACATTCACAATAGGTTGGATGGAGTGACAGAAATGCATTTTTCGTTCGGTTCTACTGGTCCAAATGATCCAGATTATTACGAACGAATATATTTTGGAAGAAAACTTAACTAGATATTATGATTAGAAAACTATATTTTATTTCGATAGTGCTTATATTTTGTACTAATTATTTAATTGCTCAATGCGACAACAATGTTTCAACTGACCCTGCTAGTCCTGGTAATGATGCTTTACCCGATTCAACAGAGGATTCAAGCGCGCCTTATGGGCAAGATGTCAGGTATTTGAATGGATTTGATTGGTGGTCCCCAAATTCATATACCCTGGAGCCTGATATGGCTTTTAATACAAATGGCACACCTTATGGCGCTATGAGTAATATACAAAGCTCGAATCAAAGTTCATCTTATTCATACTTGAATAAAGCCCTAGGTTCTGAAGAAATGAATCCAAATAATGGATGGGAGTTGTTGCTTTCTAATTTAGGACGTTATCCCGATAATCAAACTCCAGATCCAGCCTCACAGATTGATTTAAATAATGTTCCTTATTTAGTTTTTTATCATCGTTATAAAGGCATTATACGTGTTTTTGTAAGATATGGTCAAAATAGTTTTCCTAATGATGCGGTCGATGGAGTAAAAATTAATTTGTATCACGATAATGCAGATGGACAACAAAGTCTTTCAGGTATATTCAGGTTGGGTGACGGGATGGATAGAAGCCTTGATCAGGAAACCAAAACATCATATTTAAGCACCGTTGCTCCGCCAAACGGTCAACTTAATTTTTGGTTGAGTGGTGATTTTCAAATGGCTTATGATCCATGTGTTTGTAAGTATCCAACGAACGTAAAATTGAATTTTGAATATTTTTCGACGACCAGCTTATCCTTGACTGGAAGAGCTATTAGTGTGTCAGATGAAATTATTGACCAGAACGGGAATATTAACAATCCTGACTTTTTAAGTGGGGTCGACTTTACGTCAGAACTCAATGCGGAAAATGGTTTTATAATATATGAAAAGATGGGTGCTTTGGTAGATGACTACATCGCTAAACTCGAGGACTACGAAACACAACTAGCTGCTGCGAATGAATATAATGACAATTTAGAGAAAGATTTGGCTGTTTTAAATGTAGCAAAAATTATATTTCAAAGTGGCATAAATCTTGTCACGGGAAGTCCGCAGTTGTCATCACTTATAAGTCTAGTCCCTGGTATATCTGACTGGGAAGAAGCGAGTAAGAATGTTTTTTGGAAGGAGTTGGATAAAGTTTTAATGAAAGAGCTGGACTTATACATAAGTGATAATTTCCAGAAAAAATCAGAACCAGAGAAACCGAGTCTTCCAACAGCGTCTTTTACAGAGATGAATTTTGACGGAGAATTGAATAATGTCTTACCGATTAATGGCCCCCTGTTTATGACACCGGGTTCTTTTAAGAATAGTGATTCCCTTGTAAAAAAAGAGGTGTCAAATATGCATAGCTATCCCATATACAATCAGCCTTTGGGCGTTTTTGCACTTTTAGAGGCGCCTAAAGTTCAATATGATTCTGAAGTTTACTTACCAGATAACTGTAATAATAAATTTATTACAATTAACAACCTCACTTATATAGAACAAACTTTTACACACGCGGTAAGAAGACAACTTAGGATTGCTGAACCATTAAAATATACCTTTAATAGTTCCCTGGATATACTAGATTATTCAGTCGAGGGGTCTATAGTGAGTGAATACAGCGAAATAAGTGCGGATAATGGCATAAATGAGTCAATCTCCGAAGGTTTTATTAACTCTAGTAGTACAACTTTTCCCGGGACAGGAGCCAATAATACTTTTCGAGTACAGTCTGATTTAGTACCTGTTGATGCCCTGTTAAACCATGTATCGGAATTCTCTACTTTTCACGAAACTCAAGTTAATTTACCACCAGAACTTGAATATACAGATCAAATGATAAATGAATACTGTCAAGAAAATATAAATTCTTTAGATCCTCAAAAATATACTAAATACTCATTAGATGATATATTTTTGAAGTTGGTAGTTAATGTTGTATATGACGATACTGATGACAAAGGTGAACAACATGAATATACATACGTATTTACATATAAACTTAATGAGGATAATATTATTCCAACATTTAGTCCAATTTATCCAAACCTTCAAGGGTCTGCAGGAGACTTCACCCAGTACCCTGAAAACTTGTTCTTAAATGGAGAAAATTTCGATGGATCACCTGTACAGGGATGTGAACTAAACGGAAATACTTACACCTGTAAAGCCTGGAATGATATAAAGGTAGAGGGTAACTTTACAGTAGCTTCAGGTTATAGTGTTGATGTAGAAGCAGGAAATGAAATTAATATAGTGGCAGAATCAAACACTCCACCAGAAATGCAATTTTCAATTGTACCAGTATTAGATTTTAGTAATCCCATGCCTCCACAAGACCAAACAGCCGTTGAAGCATTTTGTCTAAACAATAATAGCTATCAGGCAAATATTTCCACAAAGTCCAGTAAAAGTAGTCGTGACAACGAAGTCTCTACTAAGTCATTAGGAGTCAATTCGGTAACATCCAAATTTGAATTTACACTTTATCCGAATCCAACAAACGGGAAGACGAATGCTTCTATCGTACTTCAAAATGATGCAGTGGCAAGTTTGATTGTAACTGATTTAAGTGGTAAAAAACTTATTCATGAACTCAATAATGAGCTACTCAATGAAGGAGAAAATAGGTTAATTCTGGACTCACATTCTTTGGCACCTGGTATTTATCTTGTACATTTAACAATCAATGGTAAAAAATACGTGAAACGACTGGTGAAGCAATAACTTTAAATCAATGAGAACGAGTATTAGCATATTGGTAATAATCGCAATACTATGTACAGCCTGTGACAAAAACAAGCGTGCCTCAAAACGGTTTATGCGACCGGGAAAATGGAAGTTTGTTGAACTTTCTGTGGATGGTTCACCGATATCGCAACCACAATATATACAGGTAGATGATTGCGACATTTACGACACACTCTGTACGGCAACCTGGGATCGTGGTCAAGAGTTTAGCAGGGTTTATTGGCAGTTTAATGATAAAGCAGAGCGATTCAGTATTTCCAGAATAGTGGATACAGCAGATTGTGAAGACTTCTACACAGAGTTAGCAGAACAGCAAACATATCGCTTCAGTGGAGACTATAAAGTCTTAGAAACAAAACGGAAAAGTAAAGTATTTGAAAGTTACGAAACACTTGGTTATCCTGGGGAGAAGGTTCTGATTCGACTGGAGTGGTATGAATAGGACCCATCATTACTTCCGTTTTATTATGTCTTGAGAACCTACTGAAATTGGTATCCTCAATTCCTTGCATTACATTTGCACCATGGAAATGCGCCCGATAGAAGATTGGTTGCCTCTAACAATGAAAGAGGTAAAGAAGAGAGGATGGGATGAGGTCGATGTGGTATTGATCTCTGGTGACTCCTATGTGGATCACCCTTCTTTTGGTACTGCCGTGATTGGAAGAATCATCGAAGACGAAGGGTTCAAAGTGGCAATCGTGGCGCAACCGAATTGGCAAGATGACCTCCGTGATTTCAAGAAATTCGGTAAGCCAAAGTACTTCTTTGGAGTAACAGCTGGGTGCATGGACTCCATGGTGAATCACTACACTGCGAATAGACGACTGCGCTCCACTGACGCCTATACGGCAGGAGGAGAATCCGGATTTAGACCCGATTACGCGACGACGGTGTACACCAAAATTCTTAAAGATCTATATCCTGATGTTCCTGTTTTGATCGGAGGGATTGAAGCGTCTTTGCGTCGTGTTACGCATTATGATTATTGGGAAGACAAATTGATGCCGAGTATCCTCGTCGATTCTGGTGCGGATATGCTGGTGTATGGTATGGGAGACCAACCATTACGTGATTTCCTTAAATTGATAAAGAAAGGAGTACCTTTTGAATCGTTAAGAACATTGAATCAAACCGCATTTCTCCAACCCAAAGCAGAAGAGCTTCCGAAAAACAAGAACTGGGAAACGGTAGAATTATCATCTCACGAAGAGTGTTTGGATGATAAATTCAAATACGCGGCAAACTTTAAAGTCGTTGAGGTTGAATCTAATAAATTAAAAGCAAACCGTATTGTTCAAGATGTGGGAGACCAGCGTTTAGTGATCAACCCGCCTTACAAAACGATGCAGGAGAAAGAGATCGATCAATCTTTTGACCTTCCATATACAAGGATGCCTCACCCAAAATACAAGAAGAGAGGACAGATTCCTGCTTTTGAAATGATTCGTTTCTCTGTAAATACGCACCGAGGATGTTTCGGAGGATGCAGTTTCTGTACGATTTCTGCCCACCAGGGAAAATTTATTGCATCGAGAAGTAAAGAATCCATTATGAAAGAGGTGGAGCAGGTTACTGCTGATGAGAATTTCCGAGGTTATATATCGGATATTGGAGGTCCTTCAGCCAACATGTACAAGCTGAAAGGAATTGATGAATCCATTTGCGAGAAGTGCTCAAGCCCGAGCTGTATTCACCCTGTTGTATGCAGCAACTTAGACACAAATCACAGCGATATGACTGCATTGTATCGCGAGATTGATGCACACCCGAAAGTAAAGAAAGCATTTGTGGGTAGTGGAATTCGTTATGATCTTTTAGTTGATGATATTACCAAGAACAACGAAGATGGAAATCACGACGAATACATTGAACAAGTTGTAACGAGGCATGTTAGTGGTCGATTGAAAGTAGCTCCAGAGCATACAAGTGACGCTACGTTGAGAGTGATGCGAAAACCATCATTTAAATACTTCCATCGTTTCAAGCAGAAATACGATAAGATCCAGGAAAAACATGGATTGAAGCAGCAATTGATTCCATATTTTATTTCCTCTCATCCAGGATGTGAAGAACAAGATATGGCGAATCTGGCTGCCGAAACGAAAGATATGGGATTCCAGTTGGAACAAGTGCAAGACTTTACGCCAACACCTATGACGGTTGCAACAGTGATTTATTATGCTGGAGTTCATCCATATACTTTGAGGCCAGTTTACACGGCTCGAACAAGAGACGAGAAGCAAGGTCAGCATAAATTCTTCTTCTGGTATAAGAAAGAAAACCACAACTGGATTCGTAATAAATTAATGAAGGCAGATCGTCCTGAATTGATAGAAAAGTTGATCGGTAAATCAGGTCAAAAGAAGTCTCACAATGGAAAGGGTGGTTATCAAAACAAAAAAGCATCAGCTTCGAATGGTTCGAAACCGATGCCTAAGTGGTTAGAAGAGCGCCGCAAAAAAGATCAGCAGAAGAAATCGAGGTAGCAGATTTCTAGTTTACTGCTGTTGTTCTAATCTTCCATGCCCTGTATAGGTCGTAATAACTTTTCGTTTCCATGATGATCACACCTCCGGTAGTATCTCCATATTTAGCTGGTATTGCACTACTGTAAACTGTAATTGATCCGATTGCTACACTTGGAAAAGTTTGAACCTCACCTGTCTTAACTCCATCGATAAAGTAAGCTAGATTGTTCGCTCTTGCTCCACGGATCATCATGTTCCCTTCAGCATCGAGTTTGATATCTGAGTTGCGACTTACAATTAAGTCTTTAGGGCTATTTCTCACAGGACTCATCATGATGTCTAATGAGCTAATTCTAGACTGTCCAACATCTCCAAAGTCAAGTATTGGGCCATCTATATTTCCATAAACATCTACTACTTCAATCTCCTGAATGTTTTCTAAAATGTTGATTCGACCAACGTTTGCAATACCGTCTGTTTTAACACTTGCAACTACTTTTTGAGAAAGAGTATCCGCTCCATAGCTTGCTTTGAGTTGATACATTCCAACAGGAACTGCATTGATTTTAAAGCGTCCATCTTCATCAACTTGGGCTCCGAATTTTGAGCTTCCATGTTCTACCCATACTTTAGCAAACATTGCAGGTTGTTCACTATCAGATTTTTCAAACATTTTTCCTTGTATAGCTCCAAAGTTTCCTTGAGCAAATAATAAACTTGAACTTAGAATAAGTATTGATGTTATAAGTGTTTTCATACTATTTAATTTTTGATTCACTATTGAGATGCGGCACGTTGAGGGATTCCATAAATAAAATGTAATTTTTTGATTCGAAAGAACATTTTTTGTCATTAAGCTCCTGATTAGTTGGTGTTTTGAGTATTTTTAATGGTGAATTCCAAAATAAACAACACGTGTATTTTAAAAACATATTTCTTTTTATAGTGCTGGTTAACGCTGGTATTCAGTTGACACACTCTCAAAGTAGTATTGATAGCTTAGAAACTTTATTAGACAGCTCTTCTGGTAAAAAAGAAAAACTTAGGATCAACTCTGAATTGATGACGGAGTATATTCATTTTAATCAAAAAGAAGCTGCACAAAAAACTAAAAATAGAATTTTAGCCTTACTCAAATCAAGTAAAGACTTATCTTCTAAATGCTATGGATTAAGTGGGTTACTGGAGTTTTATATGGAGTCCAGCCAGAAAGATAGCGCTCAAATTATTGCAAATGAATTAGATGGAATATTAAATTCAAATAAGATTCAAATCACTTTTAATTCTTTTAAAGTTCTTTCTGAATACTACAGAAAACAAAATGATTTTGATTTATCCAAATCCACTCTAAATAAAGGGATAGCGTATTTTTCAGAGAAGAACAAAGAAGCTGATAAATTCAAGTTTTATGGAGAGTTAGCACTTGTTTATGATATTCAGGGGAATATAGATTCTTCTTTATTTTATTATAACAAACAGGAGAAGTATTTTAAAAAAATTAAGGATGATCAATCTCTTGCTGCCGTATTTCAGAATAAGGGAGTGGCATATTATTATAAAGGTAATCTAGAGAAAGCTGTAAAGGAGTTCATAGCATCCAAAGAGGTTTTTGAAAAATTAAATGATTCCATTACAGTCTTTGAGTTGAATTCGAACATCGGCGTAATGTTTAATGAATTATCCCAATTTAAAAAAGCACTAGAATACTTAAAAGCTGCTGAAAAATTTGCGGAAGAATATGGTGATGATCGTCAAAAAGGTAGAGTATACGCTTTTCTGGGGAGTTGTTATGAATCTCAAGATAGTACTGAAAGAGCTTTACAATACCATTTTAAAAGCCTTGAATATCATAATAAAATAGATAGCAAACGTGATATAGCCATTGCATTTCACAATATCGGTACGCTCTATGAGAATGTGGACAGTTTGGACCAAGCCTTAAAGTACTACAAGAAAGCTATTGAGTTAAAAGAGAGTTTAGGTTTTAAATTGTCATTGGCTTATTCTGAAAAAGGCTTAGGTAGTACATTTTTAAAATTAGGAAATGTCAACAAAGCAGAAAAGTGGTTGTCTAGCGCATTAGTAGTATTTAAAGAACAAAAGGCTGAAAAAGAGATTAAAGAAGTATACATGTTTTATGCAGAGCTCTATGCTAAAAAAGGAAACTATCAAAAGGCTCTTGACTACCATAAGGAATATGTAAACCTAAAAGATAAGCTGGAGTCGATTGAAATTAAAGAGCGTATTAATGATTTAGAAGTGAGCTATGAGGTTGCTAGAAAAGACAAGGAACTCTTGCTGCTGCAACAAGAAAAAGCAGAGAATGAATTGAAGATTGCTCGTGCTGAAATAGCCCAAGACAGAACGAACAAGATAATTTTAATACTCATATTCATTTCAGCCTTAATCGCACTAGGCTCATTCTACTTCTTTAAAAGAAATAAGCAAAAGGAAAGGGAGAAAAAAGAACGTGCTGTAAACAATGCCATTTTCGAAAGCGAGCAAAAAGAAAGGATCCGAATAGCAAGGGATTTACACGATAGTATAGGTCAGAAATTGGCAGTAACCAAAATGCTTTTATCAAGTGTTGACAAAAATGAAAATATAGAGAAGATATCCTCCTACATTGACGAAACATCAGAGGAAGTGAGAAATATATCTCATAACCTAATCCCTGAAATATTGAATCTAGGATTGGTGAAAGCAATGGAAGATCTAAAAGACAAAATCAACTTAGCGGGTAAAATTCAGTTGGAATTAAAACTTGACGAAGACACAAGTAACTGGCCGACTAAAAAAGAGACAGAAGTTTCCATCTATCGAATAGTTCAAGAGATATTGGGAAACATCATTAAACATTCTAAAACGGATAAAGTACTGATGGAAATCAAATCTTTAGAGGAGTTTATTCAAATTAAGATCGTTGATAATGGTGTTGGCTTCAATGTTGACGCCATGGATGATTCTAAAGGTATTGGATGGAAAAATATCTTTGCGCGCATAAAACTCATTAATGGAGATTTTAAAGTGCAATCTGAGAAAAATAAAGGCTCACAATTCTTTATAAACATACCTACATTATGAAAAACAAGTATAACGTCATTGTAGTGGATGATCATCAAATAGTTATTGATGGAATCAAAAGCATGCTCGATAGTCAAACGGGTTACGAAATAATTGCTGACGCTTGCAATGGACAAGAAGCGATAGATATGATTAATTCAAAACCAAGTGAATTTGATGTTCTGATCACTGATATCAGTATGTCTCTTTTATCAGGTATTGAACTTTGTAAAATGGTGAAGTCAGAACATGAGCATATCAAAGTAATAATTCTTTCAATGTACAGCAGCGCCGCTATGGTTAAAGAGTCGCTAGTCGCAGAAGCTGATGCATACGTTCTTAAAAGTGCCGGTAAAGATGTGTTGCTATCAGCTTTGCATAAAGTGTGTAATGATGGGACCTACTATTCCGATGAGATAATACCACTCATTTTTTCTCAAATTGAAAAGGAAAAAGAAATAAAAGAAAACACCCATGTATTAAGTGAGCGAGAAAGAGATGTTCTACAATTGATCTTAAAGGAACATACAAGTGAAGAAATTGCAAATAAGCTTCATATCAGCAAAAAAACAGTAGACAATCATAGATCCAATATATTGCAGAAAACCAACTCAAAAAGTACGATAGGTCTAGTCAAATACGCCCTTAAAAACGGGTTCAAATAGAATAATAGGTATAAGTACCTATACATTTGAATATCTATACCTATAGGAGCAAAGTTTCATAGCATCTTTCTTTGTAGTGAAGAAATTTTAAAATCATAGTTATGAAACAATTACGCCAATACCTTTTTATAGTAGCCTCATTATTTTTCTCTCTTCCTATTGCGTTTAGTCAATTGGAAGATTCGTACCAAATAGTAAGTAACGAGGCTGAAATACCCAAATTTGAACTTACCATTAATCCTTTTGACTTTAAAAACATGCAAGGAATTAACGTGGGAGCAGGAGTCAATGTCAAGCTGCGTCCTTTGAGCAGAATAGGGGTTGACGGAAGGTTCAGTTCAATGTTTTATACAAATTCATATAGACAAAAATATGATGGTAATAACAGATCTGCAATTAAATCTATGGGAGGTATAAGCGCTTATGTTGTTGGTGAATTTATATGGAGAAAAAAGGGTATTATTTTTCCTAATGGGAAATTCCTTATTTCCAGGAATACGAAAAGTGACGGCTTCACTTCTACGACTACAACAAATTATATTCCAGTTAAATATAATGAATTAGTCGAGCGAAATTTGAGAGGAGGGATACTCTATGACAACTTCCCTGTTGTCAGCAATACACTTTCGGCTGTCTCCCTGGCACTTGGGTTGGGAAAGAGAACTTCTTACACAATGGTCATGGATATCAATGGACAACAAAGAAAACAATCCAGTTATGTACAATATGCATTTGAAGTACTTGTTGGTGTCCCACAATATGCGGATCCAACATTAGTAGACAACAATCAATCAGTAGGTTTTCGATTTATTCTGGAAAGACAATGGAAATCAAAAAATGCCAAAGAGGTACGTGGTTGGAAAAACTTAGACATAACAATTGAACTTGGAAGTAAACCTGGAGGGTTCCCGTATTTAGGAACGACCGTAGGAATTCCAGCATTATCATTCGGCAAGAATAGAGTGCCAGATCGAATTAACTATAAAGCAATTAAAGAACCAAAAAGGTTTATAGGTAGATTTTTAAGATTTATATAATATGAACAAGCTAAGTATTTATATCTCGTTATTGTTTATTATTCTAATTAGTAGCTCTGTTCTTTCGCAACGCGTAAGACGTCCATTTAAGGTTGACGGATCTAAACCTGAACAAATCAAGCAGTGGGTTTTAACATATGGCTTTAATTCCAATGGTGTAGCACCAAAAAAACATCACGATCCAGAAATAAAACCAAGAAAAAACAAAAAGAATGAGCCAGCAGTATTGATCTTCAAGTTTAAACCTTTTGATGCCCAACAACTTTGCATCATAGAGAATTTCAACCCTGGAGCCATAAGTAAGATTGTAATTGGTTACCAAGCTGATTTGCAAGGTAAACTAAGCTATAAAAGTATTTATGAAGGATCTGCCGAAGCAAAACCCAAAGAGTGGAATTCAGAGAATTACTACTTTGAAACACTACCAAATGTGCAAGAAGTAATTCTCACAATGGATTACTTAAAGGTAGACGGAGTGAATCAAATTGGTGGGGTTATCTTAACTGATTTTAAAGATAAGTTTGAGCCCAGAATTAATATACCAGATGAGCCGCTTTTTGAAAATAAATCCCTAAATATGAATGATGACGTGAGTGGGAAAATATATGCACAGTCTACCCTAGTTTCTGCAAATGGAGAAAAAATCTTCTTTTCTTACACTCATAATAATACTGTATATGATAAAATTGCGGTAGGCGAAATTGGAAGTGATGGAAAATTTAAAAAAGTTTCGGTAAGTGTACTCAACCTACCCTCCAACATTTCTGCTGCCAGCGGACTAGCTGGTTTGAGTCAGGACAATAACGTTGGTTATGTAAATGACATGAGTATGACTGATTTTAAGATCTTTAAGGTTTATGAAAATCGAAAAGGAGTAATAAAGTACAAAAAAGACAGTAAGATTTCTGGACTATATTTAGACGCCAGTGTGAGTAACCACTTAAACTACAACATGTCTTATGATGGAAAAGTAATCATTGCTTCTTTCGTTAACAAAAAAGAAAAAGCCGATTATCATGCTGACTTGCACGTGAGTTTTAAGAACGAAAAAGGCAAATGGTCGAAATTTCAAAGAATGTCGGATGATATAAATACTACTCTTGAAGATCTCCCTGTTTACATAGCACCTGATAATAAAACTATTTTCTTTGCTTCTTCAGGACACAATGGATATGGTAGAAACGATCTTTTTATGACTCAGCGATTGGACGACACTTGGTTGAACTGGTCTTACCCAATAAATCTAGGAAACATAATCAATACAGAACAAAAGGATAGATACATTACTTTCGATACCTATAAAAACTATGCGTATGTCACAAGAGACGGAGACATTTTCAGATACAAAATGAGAGATATCCCTAATGAAGAAGCGGATGAGTCTATTGCGGCATCTAAAGAAAATGACAGCTTAATAAAGAAATCAGTAACTAAAGTGAATCAACCAAGAGTTGACCCTACGATTTTAGTTGATGGTGTTGTCCTCGATAAAAAAACGCAAAAACCTGTTCAGGCAGATATCGTTTTTTATGACATCAATTCGAAAAAGGAGTTGGGATCCGCCACTTCTAGCTATGAAACCGGTAAGTACTCTATTATTCTAAGAAAAGGGATGAACTATTCTTTCGAGGCTTTAGCAGATAATTATATGTCTCAGAGCTATAACATTGACTTGACACAGTTGAAAAACTCGAAAATCGTAAAACAAGATATTGAGTTAACCCCAATTCTTGAAGGCGAGTCATTACGTCTGAATATCATATTCTTTGAAACAGCAAGCTATGAATTAAAACCTGAATCATATCTAGAGTTGGATAAATTGGTTTCAATTTTACAAAACAACAAGAAAATGAAAATTGAAATTCAAGGATATACGGACAATGTGGGGAAAGACCAATACAACTTGAACTTGAGTAAAAATAGAGCGAAGAGTGTAGTGGATTATTTGCTATTAAAAAATATTTCTTCAGCTAGACTTAGCTTTAAGGGTTATGGAAAAGAACAGCCAGTAGCTGACAATAATACCGAAGAAGGTCGTGCCTTAAATAGAAGAGTAGAAATGAAAATTTTGGAAAATTGAATTGCGTAGAAATTCCCAGTTAGAATATGATTAGAAATATCTTGTAATGTTTTTATCGTTATGCGTTATGCACACATGAAAAAGAGAAGCCTAGCATTAATTTTAATTACAATAGTCAGCGCTATAGTCATGAGTTTTTCCATGCTACAACGCAGCTTTAAAGAGAGCCAAAAACGTTACCCAAGGGTGAGAACGGCCTATGCTGAAAAAATAGAGTCCATCAAAAAAGACCTTGCAAATAAGGAGTTAAATTTGAATAACCTTCAAGTTTATATTCGAGTTTTCAAGTTTGAGAAAGAACTTGAACTTTGGGGAAGAAATTCAAACGCAGATAAATTCAAAAAAATCAAAACGTTCGATGTATGCGCCACTTCGGGTAAGTTAGGACCTAAAAGAAAGCAAGGTGATTTACAAATTCCAGAAGGGTTTTATCATATTGACCGGTTTAATCCAAGCAGTAACTTTTACTTATCAATGGGGATCAATTATCCAAACAAGTCTGATCGAATACTTGGGGTCAAAAGTAGCCTTGGTGGAGATATTTTTATTCACGGTGACTGCGTTACGATAGGTTGTGTTCCCATCACAGACGATCTAATTAAGGAATTATATGTTTATTGCGTTGAGGCAAAGAGTCAAGGACAGCATCGTATTCCTGTAACCATTTTCCCTGCTAAATTAACCGCTGATAAATATGCTGCTTTAAAGGATAAAGCAGAAAATGATAGAGATAATTTGAACCTATGGAAGTCCTTAAAGAAAGGTTTTGATTTATTTGATGAGAATCGAAAGCTACCTTCGATTCAGTTTTTACCATCTGGTCAATATCAAGTAGGTAAATAGCAATTATTGTTTTTTTCTTTTCGCTTGTAACAACTGAGTTATAAGGCGGAGCAGAAGAAACGGGATTAGAATAAGTAAAGAAGCGAGTACCTTATCAGGTGCAAAAGATTCAGGATGTTTATTGACGACAAAATAGAGTAGAAGTACCCCTAAAATTATAGAAACATGAAGGACTACTATATTACTGGAAACACCATATTTTATTGCCATCCTATTTTTCTCTTGTACATTTCGATAGATGAGTTCAACTAAAATGAAAAGTAGGTTTAAATTAAAGTAGAAATTTTTAAATAAGAACGTTTCTATATTTAAGTCGAGTAAATCACGATTCTTCCAAACCGCTATTACTCCAAAGAAAACGATAATAAAAATAATATAAACAAACATCATGAAAATGGGTCCAACCCTGTTCATTACGTGCGCATCAGAAGGGCGTTCTCTTTTATAGACTTTATCAAAAATCTGATTGATTGAAATATTCAAGAATTCATACCACCAAAAGAGATAAAGCACATAAAATACCGTTGCTGTACCATCAAAAATAGAAAGTACAGTAAAGGTTGTCATTACAGCAAAATCTATAAAAGTCCAAAAGTTACCTGAACTCTGCTTGTTAGAAAAGATGCTGCTAATCATAATTTTAGAGTTTAGGCGTATTGAGAATCTAAACTAAATTAGAACCCAGTATAGTATACTTTATCTGGACTGACTTGACTTTGAAGAGTAGTAACAAAGTTGTCCCATTCGTCATCAGGTAAAAGGTTTGTTGGGAAATGCAATACTAGACCATTAACGTACTCAAAGTAAAGTGTTTGCTGATGTTTAGAGATCTTTTTTAAACCCTTGAAGTAGATCGCCTTCGTTTCTCGATCTGCCATCACAATTGCTTTCGAAGTAATTCCTATTCGATAACGCTTAGCAACCGTTCCTAGAATTGTGTTGATAATGCTATCAATGGCAACGATAACAAAAACAAGCACAACATAAAGAGCACTGGTAGTGAAATAGAGTAATCCTGCTGCAAATATTAAAAAGAATATAATTTCTATTATGTTGTAGAGTAGAACTCTATTCTTCCTTTTTTCATTGATTGTAGAATTAAACTTGAATCGTTCAACTTGCTGAACAACACGCATTCCCAACCACTTTTTAGAAGAGCGCAAAGCACTGAGCAAAAAGATGATTCCTGCGCTGACAGTGAAAACAACCTCTGTGTATTCAAATTCTTCACCTCGAATCTTTAGACCAAAAAGACTAAAATCTAAATTATTACCAACAGCTATCGCAACAGGAAACGTGAGCACCGTAAAAATTAGAATCCAAATGTTAAAGACTCTATTCATTCGGGATCATTTTTAGTTTTGCTTTGAGTAAGTCAATTTTTTCTTTTTCTTCAGCGATATTGGCCTCAACTTGATCTTTCAACGCATTTGCTCCTTTGGAGTTAGCGAAGAAACCTAAGTTGTTTTCGAATTGAATGATTTGCTGTTTCACTTGGTCAATCTCAGCGCGAATTGCTTGTTTTTCTTTATCAAAAAGATATGCTGCATTTCCGCTTCCTTTGATCGTATTAATTCGAGCTTCGAACAATACTGCGGCTTTCTCTTCTCCTTTTAAGTCTAGTGCATCGTAATGCGCATCTAAAGCCTTTTTATATGCTTTAAAGACGTCATCTTTATGTTTAGAAGGTACGAATCCAATTCCTGAAAACTGCTCCGCAAAAGACTTAAGCGATTCAATTGCTTTCTCTTTGTCTTTTGGCAGTTTGAATCCTTCAATTTCTTTAATCAAGGCTTGCTTCTGCTCTAGGTTCTTAACAAACTCTTCATCTTTTGCAGCAAAGTGTGCTTTTTTCGCATCGAAGAAATGATCACAAGCTGCTCTAAATTGCTTCCACAATCTATTTTCATTTTTTTGACCAGCACTACCTAGGTTCTTCCACTCTTTTTGAATACCTATAATTTTATGGCCTGTTTCTTTCCAGTCTGTATTGTCTTTTAAGGCATCAACCTTTTTGATCAAGGCTTCCTTTTTAGATGCAACTTCATCAAACTCCTCGTGAACATCTTTGAAGTATTCACTTTTCTCACTGAAAAATTGGTCACAAAGTGTGCGGAAGACTTTCCACACTGCATCATTTTCTTTCTTAGGTCCGAAACCGATAGATTTCCATTCTTTTTGAAGTGCTAAAACGTCTTTGGTTTGATTATTCCAGGACTTAACGCTGTCTCTCTCTTGTTCTAGAATTCCTTCCATTTTGGAAATCAATTCTTTTTTCGCTGCAATATTTTCTTTCATCTGCTCGCGACGTTCATCGTAATGAGCTCGAATTCTGTCGTAGAGACCTTTTACTGTAGCCCAGTAATCATCTTTGAGTTCTTCCCAAAGTTCCTGTTTCGTTGGGCCAATATCTTCCCACTCATTTTGGAGCTTTTTAAGATTTACCTCAATATCTTTTATTTTCTCAACCTTTTCAAGCTTCTTCAATTCCCCAACTATAGCCTTTTTCAGATCATAGTTTTTCTGAAAGTCATAGTCCTTGATTTGCTTATAGATATTCATATTGTAGAAAAAGTCTTCCAACAAACGACTGTATTCCTGTTGAACGTCATGTCGTTTATCTCTTGGGATGTCACCCACTTTTTTCCACTCTTCGTTAATCTCTTTGTGTTTGGCAAATGCAGCACCTATTTTCTCTTCATCTTCGATCACAGCTTTCAGCTGATTAATAAGACTGCGTTTTTTCTTGAGGTTTTCTTCTTCTTCCTTTTTGAGGGATTCAATAAACGTTTTTCGTTTTTCCTTGAATGGACCATAAATCGAATAGAACTCTTCTTTTAAGGGAGTCATCCAGTCTTCTTCTTCGAACTCTACTTCCTCATCTTTTGCTTTTAGTTCAGCAACTTGATATTTACGAGTTTCCTCTAAAATATAATCTTCAAAATCTGTGCGAAGTTGATTAACTTCACGTCCAGCTGAAATTATGTCTTCTTGATTGGTCAGCTCTTCTAAAGCTTCGATAAACGCTCTTTTTTCCATCTAATAAGGGTTGTTATACGGTCTGAACCATATCAAAGTCTGTCAACTGCACGAACTCTTGAATTCGATCTTCAATTTCTGACTTAGTAAGATTTTCTAACTTTTCTGTTCCAAATTTTTCAACACAAAAAGAAGCCATAGCAGATCCCGCTATTATTGCTCTTTTCATATTTTCGAATGAGTAATCATCTGTTGAGGCAATATACCCCATGAATCCTCCTGCGAATGTATCTCCTGCTCCTGTTGGATCAAAAACATCTTCTAATGGAAGTGCTGGAGCAAAGAATACTTTTTCTTCGTGGAATAATAAAGCACCATGCTCACCTTTTTTGATGATCAAGTACTTTGGTCCCATTGTACGAATTTTTTTAGCCGCTTTCACCAAAGAATATTCTTCAGAAAGTTGTCTAGCTTCTTCGTCGTTAATGATCAATACATCAACCTCTTTGAGTGTTTTCTTGAGATCATCCATTGCAATATCCATCCAGAAATTCATCGTATCCATAGCGATTAATTTTGGACGTTCTGTCAATCGTTCAATTACGGTTGATTGAACCTGAGGGCTTAAATTTCCCAACATTAAATAATCACAACCTTGGTAATCAGCAGGTAGAATTGGATCAAAATGCTCGAGAACATTTAGCTCTGTAACCAGCGTGTCTCTTGAGTTCATGTCATTACTATATTTACCTGACCAAAAGAATGTTTTTTCACCTTCTTTAATCTGTAAACCTTCTAAGTTGACACCTTTATTTTTTAGCTTATCAAGCATTTCTTGAGGGAAGTCTTCACCAACAACAGATACAATGTTCTGTTTTTCCATGAAATACGAAGATGAGAAAGCAATGTACGTACCTGCTCCTCCTATGATCTTATCTGTTTTCCCGAATGGTGTTTCAATGGCATCAAAAGCCACACTTCCTACTGTTACTAAACTCATAATTTTCTAATTTTAATGCAAATATATTGCTAATTCAAGACATATCAAGTGCTAGCAGGTTCTTTCGCTGCAATAAATAAAGAATAGTTGGATTTTAGACGAGAACTAGAATTTCGCGAGGATGTCTTTTGCAACAGCCTTCGCCTTTTTAATATCTTCTTCAGTGCCTTCGCCAGTATGAACACTCACGCCAAACTGAACTGTTCCGATCAAAACATCAAGTTTAGAACCCAGGTCATCCCAAGATGCAATATCTCCTATTCCATCAACATCGATAAATTTTAAATTGTCAGCAATACCTCCAGACAATGCTTTGCCAGTTTTTTCTTGTTCTTCAGAAAGCCCTTGTTTTTCAGATTGTTTTTCAAATTCTTTATCAAGCTTGGCCATATCCTCCTTTGAAGGCTTCTTGTGACTATTCTTGAAATATTTCTGAGCTTCTTCTTTTGAGTCAAATTGACGAAGGTTAGTAATCCCCACCTGCTTTTGGGGCCTTTCTATCGTTTTACTCATTTTCATAGCCTCTTTTACTGATCCCTTTTTCGCTGAGGCCATCATTCTTTCTAGATTTCTTTGGTTTATTGCTACGAAATCAGCTTTGTTCCATTTATAGGTGCAATTTTCTGTCCAATGTACACCTTCGCGATTATACTCATCCTTCTCCAAGCTATCGGCGGAAACATCAAAGTGTTTTAATACGAGTTCTTCTGATATCAATTCGCATGGATTGTCCGGTAGCTCAAAGTTTTTTATCGTCTCGGAGTTGCTCGATTGATCTTCACCCTCAATTTCATTTGGGTTTTCGTTTGATTCTGACGCGCAAGAAAATAAAAGAGTTGCTGTTAGTAAAAATGTAAAAAAGGAGTAGTTCATAATAGTTAGTTTTTAGTAATGTACATCGAAAATACTAATATTAAGTTGATCGAAAAAGTAATAGCTGCGAATTTCAAAACTATTGAATTGTACCTTTTTACAATGAAAGACGTTAATAAGTAAAGATGTGTTTCATGAATTGAACACCTGTCTCCAATAACTTTGCAATATGAACTGGCGTCTCGTCTTACGGTTAACCAAATGGATCACAATTGTTGTGGTTGGACTTATGCTGTTGATTAGTGCGCTAATACTTGTTTTCAAAGATGACATCAAGGAGTATGCGCTGGAAGAGGCAAATAAGTACTTGAATAAACGAGTACATATTGGATATATTGATGTAGGAATCTGGTCCTCTTTTCCTGATATGACGCTGGAATTTGATGATGTACTAATTCATAGTAAGTTTGATACGCTTCAAACTGCAGACACTGCATTTTACAGTGAAAAAATGCTCCTAAACTTCAGCCCTTTTGATTTTTTAGAGTCAAACTATAACATTGATCAAATCGATATCGAAGGAGGTCTTCTTAACCTTCGTGTTCTTGAAAATGGAAAGGTTAATTATGATTTTATCAAGTCTAGCGATGACTCTTCCTCGTCTACCTTTGCCTTTGAGCTGGAAAGTATTAATATAAAAGACACAAGGTTTAGCTATGCTAATGAAGCTACATCTCAGGACTATAGGGCACATTTTAATGAAGTATCATTTACTGGATCCTTCAATCAAGATCAATTTACAATGCATTCTTCCACAGATTTTGAGATTGAATCGATTCGGAATAAGTCATTGACCTTAATCACTAATAAACATGCAACTTGTGATATTTCGATCGCAATGGATCAAGTGAATAGTATATTCGAAATTAAGCAGGCGGACCTTGCCATCAATAAGCTGCCATTTCATATTGATGGAAAGGTAGGTCAGGACAGTTTGGTTTTTCATATTGCTGCGAAAAAACTAAACCTTGTTGATGTTGCCAATAACTTCACTCTGGAACAACTTAAAATGGTGAATACATTAAATGGCTCTGGGGATGTTGATTTTGACTTAACAATAGAAGGTTTGTTAGCAGCAACCGAACCTCCAGCAATTGATGCTGAGTTTGAAATCCAGAAAGGTGCTTTAAGTGATAATGGGTTTTCACTTTCTAATATTTCGCTTAAAGGTATTTATACCAATGGTATTAAAAGTGCTAAAGAAATGCTTTCAATTTCAGAGGTTCATTTCAAAACACTTAATAAACAGTTTAATGGTAAGTTGAATGTATTAGATTTTGATCGTCCAAGATTAATTGGATCAGCAAATGGAATAATTGACTTGAAGGCTGTGCATCGCTTCTTTGGACCTTTTGACCTCAAAGTGCTTTCCGGAAATGTCTTTATTGATGGTGATTTTGATGTAAGAATGAACACCCCTGCGGCAATCATGAGCGAATTAGAGATATATAAGCTTCAGTCGAATTTAGATTTGGAGAATATTTCTGCACAGTTTTTCGGGGACTCTAGAACCTTCCGAATTCCTGGAGGAGAAGTGGCAATAAGAAATCAGAGAGCAGGATTTTCAGATGTTCAGGTGAAGGTTGGTACGTCTGACATAACGATTGACGGGACCTTTAATAATATTTCAGATTATTTTAAAAATGAAGCTAATCTCCTTGTAGATGCGAGTGTTTCAAGTAAACAATTGGTGCTTGAGGACCTCACAGCAGACTCGAAAAAGCAAGAGAGTTATAGGTCTTGGTTACTCCCTTCTTCAATTAAAGGTAAGATGAATTTGTCATTGGATAATGTAGTTTATAGCGGTCACAACTACGAACAGATAAAAACACAAATGAGGTTTGAAAAGCATAAATTAAGCTTTCCATATGTTTCTGGTATATCTGCCAAGGCTAAGTTAAAAGGAGACTTGGAAATTCGAGAAAACACCCCAATGCTTTTGGAAGTAGAGACTCATTTAAGATCTTCTAATGTTTCCTTTACTCCTCTTTTTGCGGAATGGAATAATTTTCAGCAATCGGTCATAAAAGCAGAGAATATAAAAGGAAAAGCTGCTATCGACTTGAAGTTCCAGGGACCGTTTGACCTTTACACGAATTCATATGATAGCGAAAAGTTTGACGCCGATGTTTCGATACAGATTTCAGATGGTGCGCTTAATAACGTTTCCTCAATGAAATTAATTTCTCAAAGCATGAAAGAGTCAGCAGCAAAACTGTTGTTGTCTAAGTCTACCATTGATGAGTTCGAAAAGAAGTTGCTTAATCTTAAGTTTAATTCTTTTCAAAATAGACTGTCTATCAAGAATGGTATAATTACCATTCCTAAAATGACTATCGAATCTAACGCATTAGATGTTACTCTCAATGGTACGCATACTTTTGACAATATTGTAGATTACTCTTTTGCTTTCCGTTTTAGAGAAATTAAAGGAGGACAGTCTTCTGAATATGGGGATGTTATCGATGATGGTACTGGAGTGAAAGTATTTTTAAGAATGACAGGATCGATTGAAGACCCGACTTTTTCATGGGATAAAGAGGCTATGAAAAAGGAAAAGATAGAACAAAGAGAAGAGGCAAAAGAAGATTTTAAAAGCGCATTAAAAACAGGGTTTGGTATCAATAAAAAGGATACAACTGTTCAGGAACTCAAGGGAGACGAACACAGAGAAGAAAAGCTGATCATGGAGTTTAAAAATGACAGTATAGCGAATGAATTTACCGACGACGAAAAGAAAAAGAAGAAAAGCGCATTACAAAAACGCATTGATAAGTGGAAGAAAGAGAATAAGGAGGGAGAGTCAACTGAAACTTTTGAGATCGATGACTGATATGCTTTAGCGCTTTGTTAATTCATCCAGTAGACCACTCATTTTCGCGGTAAGAGAACGTCGAGAATATTGATCGATCGACCCATTATCACTAGTTAAATTGCCTTTTTCATATTCGACAAACCAATTTTTGATAAGCTTTTTTGTTGTTTTGAAATCATCAAAACCGACTGCTTTTCCGCTTTTGGCATTATCTAT
>CBFHJL010000046.1:0-22558 GCA_965656195.1 Brumimicrobium sp.
GTGATTCATTCCTTGAATGAACTGAACTTTTTCATCAGTAGCTTTTGCCAAGATTTCAGCCTCTTCATTTGCAACTTGGATATCTGTGGTTCCTTGCACAATTAATGTTGGGATACTCAACTTATCAATCTCTTTCGCAGGGTCGTATTTTATCCAGGAGATCAAGAAAGGCTGGATCGTCGGTCTAAAGATAGACATCAGCTGTATGGGGACATTGTGCGTGGTGTCGCCTGCTGTAAGCTTTGATAGTATTCGATCCGTATCAGTTTGATAGTCTTTCGCCCCAACAGCTAGTTGTTTTGCTAAAATTTTATCAATTGAATTTCCTGCACCAGCGAGAGAAATAAATGCATCTACAGACTCTTCCTGTGCGCTAATCATACCGATTAAAGACCCTTGTGAATGCCCAATAATTGTAATTGAACTGAAATCTCCTTTTTTCTTAAGAAAACTAACCCATTGTGAAGCATCTTCTACGATGTGTTCAAAAGTGAGTTCGGTATCTTCCAATTTAGCATCAACACTCTCTCCTATTCCTTGTTTATCGTACCGTAAAGACGCAATTCCTTCTTTTGCAAGCGACATTGCGAGCATTTTATATGCGTTCGATTGAACCATCATACTGTTCCCATTGCGATCTGTGGGTCCTGATCCAGCTATGATCAAGACAACAGGAACTTCTTTTTTGTCTTCTGGATACACCAGACTTCCATAGAGTTTACCATGGTTTGTTTTAATTTTCACTTGCTTTTCATTCTGACTAAATGCAGAAGTCAGAAACAAGAATAGACTAATGAGAGTTATCATTTTAGCATTAAACATCATCCTTATTTGTTAATTTCGTTGTTAAGTGATCAAAATTAAGGAATCTAATAGAAATGTACGATAAGATCTTTTTGTTGGAAGACAACGATAAAAAACTTCTGGCTATAGGTGAAGAGTCTAGTGTCAAGGGAGATTTAAACTCGTGTAATTCTTTTTTGGAAGCGCACAAAGGCGAGTATATTTTTGGATTTATATCCTATGATGTGAAAAATCAAATTGAAGATTTGAGATCAGAGAATGATTCTGTTATAGAGTTTCCTGAGTTGTATTTTGCTGTTCCTAAATATGTGCTAAGGATTAAAGAGGATAAAGTCAGCTTTCTTAAAGGTGAATCGAATGAAGATATTGATTCTATTCTTTCTAAATTAAGAGAGAATCACCCAGATTCTGGATTTAATCAAGTCGAACTTCAATCATCAATTACCAAAGAACAGTACCTAGAAAAGGTTAGAAAATTGCAAGAGCATATTCAATATGGAGACATCTATGAAGTTACTTTTTGTCAGGAGTTCTATGCTCGGGATGTGTCGATAGATCCATTTGAAGTATATGCTAATTTATCTAAGTTGACACAAGCGCCTTTTAGTTGTTTTGTTCAGCATGATTCTTCCTTTCTTTTGTCTGGAAGTCCAGAGCGATTTATGAGTATGAAGGGCAATCGTATTTCATCAGAGCCGATAAAAGGTACTGCGAGAAGAAGTAAAAATAGCAGTGAAGACGCCCGCAACAAGAATAGACTGATCAATAGTTCGAAGGAGAAGGCAGAAAATGTTATGATCGTGGATCTTGTTAGAAATGACCTGTCAAAAATAGCGAAAAGAAATACTGTAAATGTCGATGAGTTATTTGGTGTCTATAGTTTTAATACTGTTCATCAATTGATAAGTACAATCTCTGCAGAGTTAAAAGATGACGTTAATTTCGGTTCGATTCTACGAGCAATGTTTCCAATGGGAAGTATGACAGGTGCTCCGAAAATAAACGCTATGAAATTGATCGAAAAATACGAGACCTTTAAGCGAGGATTGTTCTCTGGGTCTGTTGGATATATCTCTCCAGAAGGTGATTTTGATTTCAACGTTATCATACGAAGTATTCTTTACGATGAGACCGAAAGGTATGTTTCATGTCCTGTGGGCGGAGCAATAACAATTCAGTCTAGTCCAGAAGAAGAGTACGAGGAGTGTTTGTTGAAAGTTGAAGCACTAAAGAAAGCTCTTGCTAAATGACAGGGGAGGTGAAATATTGGGTGGCTTGCAGTGGTGGTGTAGACTCCATCGTTCTTGTACATTTATTTTCTGAAATGGGATTGCCGTTTGGTATCTTACACTGTAATTTTCAGCTTAGAGAAGAAGATTCTGATGAGGATGAAAAGTTTGTTAAATCAATTGCAGATGAACTAAACATACCCATTAGAGTTAAAAAGTTTGATACTTCAGCATATAAGTCAGAAAGACATATTAACACTCAGTTAGCTGCAAGACAATTACGTTATCAATGGTTTGATGAGGTATGTAATGAAAAAGGTGCTAAGATTTGCTTAGCGCACCATAAAGATGATCAAATCGAAACCTTCTTGCTTCAATTGCGAAGGGGTGCAAAGATTAAAGGTCTAGGAGCAATGCCTCTTCACATAAATAATTATGTCAGACCACTTTTGAAATACTCTAAGTCAGACTTAATAGACTTGGCAGTAAAGAATAGATGGAATTGGAGAGAGGATTTATCAAATCGATCTAACGATTATAAGAGGAACTTGTATCGTAATGAGATGCTGCCTAAGTTAGACAGAGATACTCTTTCTAGTATTGAAGAGTTGGTTTGTGATTTTCAGGATTTACGAAGTTGTGTAGATGCTTTTAAATTAGGGACATGTAACCGCTTCTCAGCCTTAGAATTTGAAATCAAAGAGTGGAAGAGTTACCCTTTATGGTTAAGGCAGTTCATCATATCTGAAAACAACCTTGGTAAATTTCCCGTTAGCGAGATAGATAAATTGTGTAACTCTAATAGCGGTGCTTCTTTTCGAGATGATCATAATTCGGTATGGAGATGGAAGGAGAAACTCGTTTTCCATGAAGAAGGGAGATTTCAAGTAGAGGCTAAAATAGATCTTGTTAAGAGTGAAAACTTAACTTTTATGAAGGGGGTGTTGTACCTCGATGCTTCTAAAGTAAAGGAGGGAGTTTATTTCACCGATTTGGATAAGGAATTAAGTTTTATTCCTCTAGGTTTAAAGAGCGAGAAGACCGTTATGAGATTCCTTAAAGATAAAGGCGTTCCAAAATATATGAGGAAAGAAATTCCTGTACTTCTAGATGGTGAAGGAAAGTTGTTGGGAGTGTATAATCTTGCTATAGATGATCGATTTCAAATAGGTGATGAAACGCAAGATGTTTATGCGGTTTCATTTCATCTCAAGTGATGTTTTGAATTAGTCTAAATGTAATTTTTTGTTAAATGCTCCTTCTGTTCTTCTATTAAGTTAAATTGTCTTAATTTTGATCAAACTAAAATATCTAACGAAAATGAAAAATTTAAGAATTTTGTCAATGGCGTTATTAGCTGTGACATTCGTATTAGGATCGTGTAGTAAGTATGAAGAGGGTCCAGCACTTTCTTTAAGAACTAAAAAAGCGAGGTTAACCGGTCAGTGGAAAGTTGAAAAATATGTTGATGCTGATGGAGAAGAGTCGGACCCGAATCAATTTGATGCAAATGCTGTTATGGAATTAACTGAAGATAACAAGGTTTTCGTTTATATTGACGGAGATGAGGTAGGAGATGGAACATGGGAGTTTACAGATTCTAAGGAAGGAGTCATTATGGACGTTTCTCTACTTGGTTTCCCTTCTGAGCCTGAAAATTCTAGGATTATCAAGTTGAGAAATGATGAGGTTTGGATGACACAAGAAGAAGATTATAACGAAAGTTCTGATAACTACGGAGGATATACGGTATACATTCCTGCATAGTATCGCAAATAATTATCAAGGAGGCGCTCTATTGAGGAGCGCCTCTTTTTGTTTTATTGCTAAATCATTCCACCTACTTTATTATCTTTGTTAGTAATTTATTGTAAAGAAATTCTATATGAAGAAAATTCAAATGGTTGATCTGATTACTCAGTATCAAGAGATCAAACCAGAGGTTCAGTCAGCTATTTCAGATATCATGGAAAAGGCCCAATTTATAAATGGTCCGGCAGTTCATGAATTTAAAGAAAATTTAGAAAATTATCTGGGAGCAAAACACGTAATACCTTGTGCAAATGGAACAGACGCATTGCAGATTGCGATGATGGCTTTAGGGCTGGAACCGGGAGATGAGGTGATTACGCCATCATATACATACATTGCGACTACTGAAGTTGTTGGTTTGTTGAGGTTGAAACCTGTTTTTGTCGATTGTGATAAGGATACATTTAACATTTCGCCAAAGGCTATTGAAAATGCGATTACACCTAAGACAAAAGCAATTGTTCCTGTTCATCTCTATGGTCAGTCTTGTGATATGGAGGCAATAATGAAGATTGCTAAGAAACACAATTTATTCGTTATAGAAGATAACGCTCAGGCAATTGGTTCAGACTATACCTTTAATGATGGAACCAAAAAGAAAACAGGTACAATTGGTGATATAGGTTGTACAAGTTTCTTCCCTTCGAAAAACCTTGGGTGTTATGGTGATGGAGGAGCTATTTGTACGAATAATGATGAGCTAGCTGATGCATTAAGAATGGTTGCGAATCATGGCCAGAGTAAAAGATACTACCATGATATGGTGGGCTGTAATTCTAGATTAGACACTATACAAGCCGCTGTTCTAAAAGCAAAACTTAAACGTTTGGACTCCTACATAGATTCGAGAAGAGAAGCTGCTGCGTTTTATGATAATGCATTTGAATCGATAGCAGAAATTACAACTCCTGTAAGAGACGAAAAGACCAAGCATGTCTTTCACCAATATACACTGAAGTTAGATGATTCGGTTGACCGTGATGGACTTATTGATTTTCTGAAGGAAAAAGATATTCCAGCAATGATTTATTACCCCGTTCCTGCGCATGCGCAGAAAATGTTTGCTTCTATAGATACTCGATGTGAAGACTTGACAGTTACAGATTGGCTAACATCTCGTGTGTTCTCATTGCCGATGCATACAGAACTCGAAAAAGACCAATTACAATATATAACAGAATCAGTAATATCTTATATACGATCATGAAGAAAATAACTGTTGTTGGAACTGGTTATGTAGGCCTAGTTACAGGTACATGTTTTGCTGAAACAGGAAATAGCGTTACTTGTGTAGATATCGATAAGTCGAAAGTCGATCGAATGAAAAACGGGGAGGTTCCAATCTATGAGCCTCACTTGGATGTAATCTTTGACAGGAATATTAAACAAAACAGACTTCAGTTCACAACTGACCTTGCGTCTGCGATTAAAGATGCTGAGATCATATTTCTCGCATTACCAACTCCTCCGGGTGAGGACGGTTCAGCTGACTTGAGTTATGTTTTAAATGTAGCGGGTGAATTGGGAGAGTTAATCACTGGCTATAAAGTGATAGTAGATAAGTCAACAGTTCCGGTTGGGACCGCAGAGAAAGTTGAAGCTGCTATTAAAGCAAAGACAGATGTTCCTTTTGCTGTAGTTTCTAACCCTGAATTCCTCAGAGAGGGTTTTGCCGTTGACGATTTTCTAAATCCTGACAGAGTGGTTGTAGGAACGAGTGATGAAAAGGCTAAATCAATCATGAAAGAGCTTTATAAACCATTTATAAGAGATGGCCACCCGTTAATATTTATGGATGAAAAATCCGCAGAACTTACAAAGTATGCAGCAAATTCATTCTTAGCTACCAAGATTACTTTTATGAATGAAGTAGCCAATTTCTGTGAGAAAGTTGGAGCAGATGTGGATAAGGTTAGAGAGGGAATGGGATCTGATACTAGAATAGGACATCGATTCTTATATCCGGGAATAGGCTTCGGAGGAAGTTGTTTTCCAAAAGATGTAAGCGCATTATTGAAAAGTGGACACCAAAACGATTATGAATTCTCAATAATAGATGCTGTACTCGAAGTAAATGATCAACAAAAGCTTAAACTGTTTGAAAAGGTTCAGGATTATTTTGGTGACGTAAACGGGAAAAAACTTGCGCTTTGGGGATTAGCCTTCAAACCAGACACTGATGATATTAGAGAAGCTCCTTCTTTATATCTAATAGAAGCTCTACTCAATCAAGGTGCTCAGATTGTGGCATTTGATCCAGAGGCTATGGATAATGTAAAATCATTGTTGGGAGATAGAATTGACTTTGTTTCGAATCAGTATGAGGCGTTAGAAGGCGCTGATGCACTTCTTATTGCTACAGAATGGTCTGTTTTTAGAAATCCAGATTTTTCTAAGGTAAAGAATAAACTCAACGCACCTGTTATTTTTGACGGTCGTAACCTTTTCGATCTAGCAGAAATGAAGGAAAATGGTTTCTATTATAGTTCGATAGGTAGAGCAACAATTCATTCTTAAATTTCACTTAATGGCAAGAAAAAGAATTTTAATAACTGGAGCAGCTGGATTTTTAGGTTCTCATTTGTGTGATCGCTTTATCAAAGATGATTACCATGTTATTGGCATGGATAATCTAATTACTGGAAGGCTAGAAAATATTGAGCACTTATTTCCTTTAGAGAATTTCGAATTTTATAATCATGATGTTTCGAAATTTATTCACGTTCCAGGTGAGTTGGATTACATCCTTCACTTCGCCTCTCCAGCGAGTCCTATAGATTATTTGAAGATTCCGATTCAAACGTTAAAAGTTGGGTCGTTAGGAATTCATAATTGTTTAGGTCTTGCCAGAACTAAGAAAGCTAGGGTTTTAATAGCTTCTACCTCAGAGGTGTATGGAGACCCAGAGATTCATCCTCAGAAAGAATCTTATTGGGGTAACGTAAACCCAATAGGCCCAAGAGGAGTGTATGATGAGGCGAAAAGGTTTCAGGAAGCTATGACCATGGCTTATCATACATATCATGGTTTAGAGACTAGAATTGTTAGGATATTTAATACTTACGGCCCAAGAATGAGACTAAATGATGGACGTGTTTTACCTGCATTTATTGGTCAAGCATTAAGAGGTGAAGATCTCACAGTGTTCGGTGATGGTAGCCAGACGAGAGCATTTTGTTATGTTGATGATCTTATTGAAGGCATCGTAAGGTTAATGCATAGTGATTATTCAGATCCTGTTAATATTGGAAATCCTGATGAGATAACTATTGGTTCTTTTGCAGAGGAGATTATTGAATTGACAAAGACAGATCAAAAGGTTATATACAAAGACCTTCCTCAAAATGATCCTAAGCAAAGACAACCTGATATTACATTGGCAAAAGAGCTTTTGGATTGGACGCCTAAAGTTTCTCGGAGCGAAGGTTTAAGTATAACCTATGAATATTTCAAAAATCTTTCTGAAGATGAGCTCTATAAGAAAGAACATAATAACTTTGAAGGCTATATAAACTAATATGGATTACTTCTCACATGAAACTGCAATCATAGACGAAGGTTGCAAGATTGGTCAGGGTACTAAAATCTGGCATTTTTCGCACGTTATGTCTAATTGTAAAATAGGTAATACATGTAATATTGGTCAAAACGTAGTTATTTCTCCAGAAGTTATTCTTGGAGACAACGTTAAGGTTCAAAATAACGTATCTATATACACTGGAGTGATTTGTGAAGATGATGTTTTTTTAGGTCCCTCAATGGTTTTTACAAATGTTGTAAATCCCCGTAGTGCTGTAGTTCGCAGAGGACAATATAGTAAGACTGTAGTAAGGAAAGGTGCTTCTATCGGTGCGAATGCAACCATTGTATGTGGTCATGACATCGGAGAGTTCGCGTTTATTGGAGCAGGAGCTGTTGTTACGAAAGAAGTCCCAGCTTACGCCTTAGTAGTAGGTAATCCTGCTAGACAAATGGGGTGGATGAGTGAATATGGTCACCGTTTAGAATTCAATAGCGAAGGTGTGGCTGAGTGTGAAGAGAGTAAGGAGAAGTATCGATTAGAAAATAATCGAGTAGAAAAGATTGAAAATGAGTAATCAAGAAAAAATAAGATTTGTAGTAATTGGGGCGGGTCATATTGGAAAACGTCACGCGACAATGATTCAGAGAAATGACGAGTCGGAATTAGTTGCATTGGTAGATGTCAAACCCAAATCTGAGCTTGGTTTAGATGATTTTAATGCACCCTTTTTTAATAGTGTAGAAGATCTTTTAAACTCTGATTTAGAATATGATGTTGCGAGTATTTGTACCCCTAATGGGTTACACGCAGAGCAAAGTATTCGACTACTTGAAGAGAATAGACATGTAGTTTGCGAAAAACCAATGGGGCTTTCTAAGGACAATTGTGAAAAAGTTATCTTCAAAGCTTTACAAATGTCGAAGCATGTTTTTTGTGTAATGCAAAACAGGTATTCTCCGCCTTCCGAATGGATTAAATCAGTTATTGATGATCGCATCTTAGGAGATATTCATATGGTTCAGCTCAATTGTTATTGGAATCGTGATGATCGCTACTACAAAAAAGGAGGCTGGAAAGGAACAAGTGATTTAGACGGTGGTACGTTATTCACTCAGTTTTCCCATTTCATTGATATTATGTATTGGTTATTTGGTGATATTAAAAATATTCAAGGAAAGTTTGCAGATTTCAATCATAAGGATCTTACGGATTTTGAGGATTCAGGTTTTGTTAGTTTTGATTTTGTTCAAGGCGGTATGGGGAGTATAAACTACTCAACTGCTGTTGCAAATCAAAATCTTGAATCTTCCATTACTATAATTGGTGAAAAAGGCTCTATTAAAATTGGAGGTCAATACATGAATGAAGTAGAAGTTTGTAATGTTAAAGATTACGAGATGCCTGAATTAGCTCCTACCAACCCAGGGAATGATTATGGCGCATATAAAGGTTCTGCAGCTAACCATCATTACATCATTGAAAATGTAGTTGATACGTTAAAAGGAAGAACTACAGCTACAACAAATGCCCTTGAAGGGTTAAAAGTGGTTGAAATTATTGAACGAATTTATAATGTGAGAGATGAGCAATTCAAAGTATAATAGGATATTAAATGGTGAAGAGAAGTTAGCGGTAATTGGTTTAGGTTATGTAGGTCTTCCAATTGCACTAGAATTCGCAAGAAAGGTTAAAGTGATAGGTTTTGATATCAATGCCGAGCGTGTTGATATGATGAAGAACAATCAAGATCCAAGCAAAGAATTAGATAGTAGTGAATTCGAAGGTTGTGACATAGCGTTTACGGCAAACACGGAGGACCTCAAAGATGCTACGTTTTTTGTAGTAGCAGTCCCAACTCCTATTGATGATTCAAATCTGCCAAACCTAGCTCCTTTGTTAGGTGCATCTGAAACTGTAGGCAAAGTGCTGAAGAAAGGAGATTATGTTGTTTTTGAATCTACAGTTTATCCAGGATGTACTGAAGAGGACTGTATACCAATTCTTGAAAAGGAGTCCGGACTGAAGTTTAATGAGGACTTTAAAGTTGGGTACTCACCTGAACGAATTAATCCAGGAGACAAAGTACATACACTTCAGAGTGTTGTAAAGGTTGTTTCGGGTAGTTGTGATGAATCGTTAGACAATATCGCAAAGATTTATGAACTTGTAGTTACTGCAGGAGTTCATAGAGCTGCGTCGATGAAAGTTGCTGAAGCGGCAAAAATAATTGAGAATACGCAGCGAGACGTTAACATTTCATTGATTAATGAATTATCAATTATTTTTGATAAACTTGATATCAATACGTATGACGTTCTTGAAGCTGCGGGTACAAAGTGGAACTTCTTGAATTTTACACCTGGTTTGGTTGGAGGACATTGTATAGGAGTTGATCCATATTACCTTACCCATAAGGCCAAACAAGCAGGCTACCATGCGAAGGTTATAAATAGTGGCCGTTATGTGAATGACTCAATGGGCTTCTATATAGGTAAGCAGTGCGTCAAAAAGATGATTGCTCAGGGAAAGAACATGCGAGACTCGAAAGTTTTAGTAATGGGAGCAACCTTCAAAGAGAATGTAAGCGATATCAGAAACTCTAAAGTAATTGATGTAATTAATGAGCTAAAGTCTTTCGCTGTGCAAGTTGATGTTATTGATCCTCATGCTTCTTCAAAAGAGATGGACCATGAATACGGGGTGAAGTTAGTAGAGAATGCTGGTAGTGATTACGATGCAGTAATAGTGGCTGTTAATCATGACGAATATGCTAATAATACAGAAGACGACTTCAAGAAATACTTTAAGAATGGGCATGGAGTATTTATAGATGTAAAAGGTATCTATAAAGATCAAATCCAGGATTTAGAATATTGGAGTTTGTAAATGACTTACAAAAAGAAAATATTAGTTACAGGAGGTGCAGGGTTTATAGGCTCACATGTTGTGAGAAGATTCGTGGAAAAATACCCGGATTATCAGATTGTGAATTTTGATAAGCTTACCTATGCTGGAAATCTCGAGAACCTAAAAGACATTGAAGGAAAGAAGAACTATGCTTTTTTTAAAGGTGATATTTGTAGTGTAGAAGATGTAAATGCTGCCATGCAAGAATTTGGTATAACTGACATTATACATTTAGCTGCAGAATCTCATGTAGATAGGTCTATTTCTGGTCCAATGGAATTTGTCCAAACGAATGTTGTTGGTACGGTTAACCTTATGAATGTATGTAGGGAATACTGGGGCGATTTAGCAGGTCATATCTTTTATCATATATCAACAGATGAGGTTTACGGGAGTTTAGGAGATGAAGGCTTGTTTGAAGAAATAACAGCTTACGATCCAAGAAGTCCTTATTCTGCTTCGAAAGCAAGTTCTGATCACTTTGTACGAGCTTACAATCATACCTATGGATTGGAAATTCGCATTTCGAATTGCTCCAATAATTATGGTAGTCATCAATTCCCTGAAAAGTTGATTCCTCTAATGATTCATAATGCAGTTGAAGGGAAGGATTTACCAATTTATGGTGATGGTAAGAATATAAGAGATTGGCTATGGGTAGAAGATCACGCCTCCGCCATTGATGACATTTTCCATAACGGTAAAAATGGAGAAACATACAATATTGGTGGATTGAATGAATGGACCAATATTGATCTAGTTAAGCGCTTAGCTTCTATTATTGATAGAAAACTCGGTAGAGGGGACGGTGAAACAGCCAAGAATATGGTATTCATTAAAGACAGGGCTGGTCATGATAGAAGGTATGCTATTGATGCATCAAAATTGGAAGCTGAACTAGGTTGGAAACCGTCAATTACTTTTGAAGAGGGACTTGAATCAACTGTCGAGTGGTACCTAAAGCATCAAGACTGGGTAAAACATGTAGTTTCAGGCGACTATAAAGCCTATTACGAAGAACATTACAATCAATAATAAATTATGAGCATGCTATCTTCATTATTTAAGTCTAAGAAAAGAGAACCTTACGACTTGAGTGATATTGCAGTTGATATGCATAGCCACCTTATACCGGGTATTGATGATGGGTCTGAATCCATGGATCACTCGATAGGAATGATTCTTCGATTCAAAGAGTTAGGTTATCGTAAACTGATCACTACTCCTCATATAATGTCTGATCATTATAAGAATACTCCTGAAATTATCCATAAGGGTCTAGAACAAGTTCGTGAAGCATTAGAGAAGTTAAAGATTGATATGGAAATAGAGGCTGCGGCCGAGTATTATACCGATGAATTTTTTATGGATAAAATTGAGGAAGGTAATCTTCTAACTTTTGGAAAGAATAATGTCCTTTTTGAATTTTCCTTTAGTGCCAAGCCGAGGCAAGTCAATGAGGCAATCTTTGCTTTGAAAAATAATGGTTATCAGCCTGTACTTGCTCATTTTGAACGCTATTCTTTTTATCTTGATGATGGAGAAAAAGCTATAGAAGATTTAAAGAATAGGGGAGTGCACATTCAAATGAACTTAAATTCGCTAACAGGTCATTATGGGAAGCCAATCAAAAAACAAGCAGAGATGCTCGTAGACAAAAAGCTTATCGACTATGTTGGTTCAGATTGTCACAGGATAGATCATCTAACACTTTTAGAACAGCACCTTGTTGATCCTTATTTCCATAAACTTAGTAACCTTGATTTAAAGAATAGATCTCTTTAAACCTAGTTTTGAGCCCCTCCTGATTGCTCATTTTGAATTTCTTGAATAACTTCTTCTAATGATTCTACCTTTCCGTTAAGTTCTTTTATTGCTTCAATTAATACTGGAACAAGTTGCTGGTAGTTTACTGCTTTATAAACGGTATCGTCTCCTACATTATTGAAAACTGCCTTTTCTTCAATCATCTCTGGAAAAAGAACTTCAACTTCTTGCGCAATTACACCATATTCTTCTCGGGTTCTTTCTTCTGCCTCTCCATCTTTACCGAGATGCTTTGTAGTAATCGTATAATATTTTCCATTAAGTTGAATTATCTTACTTAAAGCACTTTCAATTGGATTGATATTTGTTTTTAGGCGTCGATCACTCAAGTTGAAATTACCAGCTCCTAAAGCAAAAACAGCTCCGTCTATACCGATATCAGCAGTAAAGTATCCCGCCCATCCAGTTGCGGCGTCCGTTGTTTGCCCATATATGCCGTTAAATCCAATGCCGTATGTTCCTATTGCGAGCCCAACACCTGTAGGATTATTTCCATAAACACCATATCCAGCTCCATTGGTTGATTCTCCTATGACACCATTTAAACCAATACCACTTACCCCAGATCCTCCCGTTGTGCGAAGGTTATTACCATAAACCGCTGCTGTTCCAGATGCTGTGGAAGGAATTTGACCTGCCACGGCATATCCAGCGCCGGTGTTCTGGGCGAGGAAAGCAGAATTCGTAGCTCCTGAGCTGTTTGTTTCAGCTTGAATTGCAGGGAAACCATTTGAAGCATTTGTGTTTTGACCGCGAATGGCTACACCCGTATTTGTATTAGTAGCGTCAATACCGAAGGAATTGGGCTCAGGTGTATTTATTGCAAGAGCAGTGGTGTTTCCGCCAGCATTATTGATCTCAACAGCACCATTGTCTGCAGTTATAATTCTACCAGAACCAGCGCCACCTTCGTCATAAGCTTGATCAAGTGTATTGGCCCCTCCGCCGCCACCCATTCCATCTTGAGCTATGATTTGCCAACTCGATCCATCCCAAACATAAGAAACTCCATCATTTGAGTTATAATAAGCATCATTGAGTGATGGAGATCCAGGATTTGCAGCAAGAGTACCAAGCCAATTTAGAGAAATACCATTATTTCCCGGGATTCCCTGTGGTCCAGCGTTACCTTGCGCACCCTGAGGTCCAGCAGGTCCTTGTGGACCCTCTAGATTAGGAGTGGTAAAAGTAGAACCATCGTCGTAAACAAAAGTAAGAGTTCCGTCTCCATTATCGATTGTGTTCACAATTCCATTTCCATCGGCTCCAGCAGGTCCTTGAGCACCATTTGCACCCTGAGGTCCTTGTGGTCCCTGAGGTCCAGCAGGTCCTTGAGGCCCGACCATGTTGTCTGTTGTATATGTAATTCCATTTTCGAAAATGAAAGTTGCAGTGCCATCTCCGTTATCGATTATGTCTTGAATTCCATTTCCTGCACGCTCACTGTATAGAGCATAAGGTACGCTCCAAAGTTGCTGAGTACCCATCTCTAAGTAACTCCCTGAGATGTCAATTTCAACTTTTAAAAAGTGGTATCCAGAGCTCCAATCAATATCGGAGAAAGCATCAGAACTTAGCTGAAAACCTGTTCCTATAATTAACTGAAATAAGCCATTTTGATCAGTTGTTGTAGTATGTTCCTCTTGATAGGCTGTGACACCGTTAATTTGATCTTTTATTATGGAAAACCTTACCTTAATAGCTTCATTCTTGACTGGAATATTCAATGCATCTGTCCCAGGTATTTCAGCATTTGAGAAATCCATAGCTACAGCCTGATAATTTATACCTTGAGGCGGAGCTTGCGCAATAACTAGAAAAAGCATGCATGAAGCAATAAGTGTGGAGATAATTTTTTTCATAGCTTCTAAATTGTTTAAATATTAATTCCTATTCCAAGTAAGGCACTGTGAAATATGTTTCTTGTTTTTTGATCAGAAATATCGTTTTCGATATGGTTTAATCCTGCGCCAAACCTGTATTCAAGAGAAAGACTGAGGCTTTCCGAAATAAATGTTTTCAAGTTAGCAAAACCATGAGCGCTAATTTCGAATCGATTCATGGATTGTTCTTCAATAATGGATAATCTAGTATTTCCAATCAATTGTTCGCCGTTAATCATATATCCCAAGCCAAATGCTGCACCTGTTTGAACTTCAAATCGATCAGTTTGAAGCAAGGAATATCCGTAGCCAATATTGAAATTGAAGTAATTCATTTTCCACGAAACAGGTGTGTCTTGGATAGATTTTTTTGCACCTGCTTGTCTTATTTGCAATTCAGGACGAATAGTGTGCTTTGAACTTGAAAAAGATCCATTTATACTAAATGCATTATACATTTGATACGATAATGTTTGATCTTTTTGATCACTTGAAGTAGTAAAAAGAAAGTTTGAGAACTGTTTCCCCCCATTTACGTTGATGTTTTTCAAAGCGAAGTCTTGAGCTAAGACAGGCAACGTCAATCCAAATAGTATGCTTGCGATAATAGTTATGTTTTTCATTTTTATTGTATTATCAATTTCTGTGAATAAATCGTGTGATTGTCTTTAACAACTGCAGTGTAAAGGCCACTTTCTAATCTATCTAAAATAGTGACGTTGAAAAGACGTCCAGAATCATAGGAATGTGAAAAGCATAACCTGCCTTGGCTATCATAAAGATGAAGCTTAATATCTCCTTCTAACCAACTGTTTGATTGCACTGAGAAATATCCGTTATTAGGGTTTGGGAAAATGACAAGTTCTACCTCTTTTCCAATTCCAGAAGTATAGATTGGCTGCTGAAAACCTTGTTGAATAGATCGATTTTCGTTGTCCGCCATTAGACCGACATTCGAAGGTTGACCTGCACTTTGCGATAGTCTCAGGTTATTTTTCTGAACAACGGAACCAAAAGAATTGATAGAACTTCTTTGGATTAGAATTTGGCTGTATGACAGCGAAACAGAAAAAGATAAAAAAAGCATGAAATACTTCATAGTAGTAATTGATCTTCTCTAAATTTAGCAATAAACTTTATTATTTAGGTTGTTCGACTACTGAAAAAAAATAGGCTTAGTGTAAAAATTATTTAAAATCAAGGTGTTATGAGCTATTTACTTAAGCTATATGTCAATATAATGTAAAGTGAATTTAAAGGAAGTTTTTCCTTCAGTTACTTAAATATTGTATATTGCTTGTTAATTACACTAAAAAATTAATCAAAATGAGAACACTACTACTTGCTCTTTTTGGGCTTTTTTTGCAACAGACGTATGCTCAAGTTTGCACAATAGATTATACAAATACATCACCCGGGATCTATCCTGATACACTTCCAACTGCAACTGTTGGAGATCCTTATGATACAGACATTTCCTTTCTTTTTCCGACGGATACAGTAGGGTTTAATTTTACCAATTTTCAAATTGTTGGGGTAAATGCACCTGCTGGTTTGAATTGGGAATGTAGTAATGATGCAAATGGTTGCAATTATGATCCACAGCAAGACCCTTATGGATGTGCCCGAGTTTGGGGGACGCCTCTAATACCAGGTCAATACGCAGTTGCTATTGATGCAATTGCTGATTTAACTATTCAGCAAAATAATCCTGTTCAATTTTTTGTTTACTTGGAGGTTTTACCTCCAGCACAAAATAATGCAGGTTTTACTATGTCTCCAGGGATCGGTTGTGGTGAAACAACAGTATCTTTTACAAATAATAATCCTAGTGCTGGGTATATTCCAATTCCAAATATTACTCAAGGTTTTATGTATGCTTGGGACTTTGATAATGGAAATTTATCGAACCAGGAGAATCCGGTTGACCAGACTTATGCGACATCTGGAGAGTATATTGTTGATTACTCATGTATTATAGACACTTTCGGTTTCTTCTTGGAGGAGATTACATTAAATAGTGTTAACTGTAGTGACGCTATTGGTTTTGGTAATCCGGACTTATATGTTATTGTTTTTGATGCAGATGGCAATGAGGTTTTCAACAATGAATCATCATTTGATGATAGTGACCTTCCCATCTCTTTCGCTATGAATATAGAGCTTACAAACCCACCATATGATGTTCAAGTATGGGATAATGATGATGCAAACTTATTTGGACAAGATCCCGAAAACTGTGTTGATGATTCAGAAGGTTCAGGTGCTTTAGTCACTTTAACCTTACCTGCAATAGATGACTATGGGGTAATCACTCAAGTAGGTTCAAATGGACCGTTAAATTTCACTTATGAAATCAATAAGCCAATTATAGAGATAATAGTTTCAGATACTCTTAATATCTATAATGCGATTCCAGTGCCTGTAGTTACATCTGATTTGAATATTCCAGAGCTGTCAACTCCTGACTTGGGGTATTCTTACCAATGGTATTTGGACGGTGTTCTTCTTTCAGGTGAAACGAACCCAACAATATCTTTGGTTGATGCAGGAGATTATACTGTTTCAGCTACAGACACAAATGGCTGTATTAGTACTTCAGCGCCATTTAATTTTGACAATGCTAGTCTCTCTATGAATGAAGTGAACGGATTTAAATTGTTTCCTAATCCTGCAGACAATATTGTAAACATTGATTTGGGAAATTCTACATCAGTTAAATCAATACTTGTGACAGATATGCTAGGAAGAGTTGTGAAATCAGTATCTACGAATGAACAAAGTAACGTTATGTTAGATTTGAGTGACGAAGATAATGGAGTTTATATGGTAGTCTTTTATAGTGACTCTGGTAAAATAGGATCAAAAAGACTCATAAAAAGGTAATATTCAAAAGTATGTACTATGTAAGCGGTAGGGCAATTTGTTCTACCGCTTTTTTCTGCTTAAAACAAAAAAGCCAGTAACGTTTTCACGTACTGGCTCTTGTGCTCCTCCTCTAGGACTCGAACCTAGGACCCTCTGATTAACAGTCAGATGCTCTAACCAGCTGAGCTAAGGAGGAATAAATTTTTATATGGTTCTTTAATCTAAATTAAAGGCTTAATGTTTTCAAACTAATAATTAATCGTCGTTACGATTTTATCGAAGTGCGGGTGCAAATATAGTTAATTTATTTTCTTTAAAACAAGGGATTATTTAAAAAATCTACGCTAAATGATTCAAAATATTTTATTTCACAGATTTTCAAATTATTAGCCCTCCTATATTTATCTTTTTTCTGCCTTTACTGTGAGAACGGGTAAAGAACTTGAGTTTATTACGTCTTCAGTTGTTGACCCATTAAATAAGCGAGCTAATCCTCTTCTACCTTGTGTAACCGTTGTAATAATATCTGCATTTGCTTTTTGAGCAAATTCATTAATTCCCGTCTGTACACTTTCAGCAGAAAAAACATGAGAGTCATACTTTTTAAGACCAGTTTTTTTAGCGAAATCATTCATAATATCAATGATGGGGGCTGAATAGTAAAAGTCACTTCTCGTAATTATTCTTACGAGATTAACTTTTGCATCAAAGTAATTCACTATTTCCGAAATCTTCCGAAATGATTGCTCAACACCTTCATCAAAATCGCTTGCGAATACAATGTTTTCAAAACTTACATCTTTTACTTCGTCTTTAACGGTTAAAACAGGGATGCTCGAGAGGCGTACTATTTTGTCTGTATTACTCCCTATAAAGAAATCATTTACATATCCTGAAGAACCATGAGTACCCATTACTATAAGGTCAATCCCATGTTTTTTAGCTTGATCAACAGTGGTTTCATAAACGCCACCAAACTGGATGCCTTCGGCAACATTAAGGTCTTTTAAAAAATCTTGACTCATTAATTCTTTAAAGTCTTTTTTTGCTTTTTTAAGAATAAATAATCCTTCTGCAATATCTTGTTGACTTTGACCTGGTATAACTCCAGTTTCATAGGAAGGGATATCCACAACATGAATAAAGTAAATTCGTGCTTCAAATTTTCTGGCAATATCAGCAGCAAGCTTAGCAGCGTTCAATGCGAATTTAGAAAAGTCCGTAGGTACAAGTATTTTTTTCATAGATAAAAAAATTATTACGTTGACAGCAAAAGAACTCATTCTTCAGGAGTGAGAAAATGAGTATAATCATTTTCTAGGATGAGAAAACTAAGTTTCTAATTTATTGTTGTGATATGATAGTCAGCACTTTGGGTAAGAAGATTATTAGTCCTACTGCTACAGATGCCAAGGTAGAGATCAGCACTGCAGCTGCAGAAACATCTTTGATCCATTTGATTTTAGGGTTCAGTTGGGTGGAATATAAATCACATAGCTTTTCTACAGTGCTATTGATGAGCTCAAGTGATAATACCATTGCAGAAATTAAAAGAACGGCTAACCACTCGGAACGTTGAATTTCAAAATAAAAACCCGCAGCAAGAACTAGAACAAAGAGTGTTATCTGGATTTTAAAGTTGCGTTCAGATTTAAAGGCTAACCTTAGTCCTTGAAAAGCATTTTTAAAACCAAACATGGCAGGATAGGCCTATTTAGTTGTTTTCTCAAGGCTGTTAACAGCTTCCACACGAATAACTTCAGGTGAAACTTTTTTAACAGCTTCTTCGAGACCCGCTTTCATTGTCATTGCACTCATAGAACAATCTCTACAAGCGCCCAGCAACTCTACGCGAACAACTCCTTCTTCGGTTACCTCAATCAACTCCATGTTCCCACCATCCTGCTCCAAGAAAGGTCTCAGTTGTTCTAGGGCTACATTCACTTGTTTCGTAACTTCTTTGACATCTAATGCCATATTAACTCTTATTAGTTTCTTCAACAAATTTACGAACTAATTCATCAAAAGCCACAGAAATGGGTGTGTTTTCCTGAAATACAGCTGGCCTACCGATATCGCCTGATTCACGAATACTTTGAACTAAAGGTACATGCCCTAGAAATGGTTTTCCCATTCCTTCAGCTAAGTTTTTTACACCATCTCTACCGAAAATAAAATATTTATTATCAGGGAGTTCTGCTGGAGTAAACCAAGACATATTTTCTATAAGTCCAAGAACAGGTACTTTTATATTGTCCATATCAAACATTGTAACTCCTTTTCGAGCATCAGCTAAGGCAACTTCCTGCGGAGTAGAAACAATTACTGCTCCGTCTAAGGGTACGGTTTGAACTAGTGAAAGGTGTATATCACCAGTTCCAGGAGGTAAGTCAACAATCAAATAATCTAAAGCACCCCAATGTGTATCTGTAAACATTTGTGTTAGCGCTTTTGAAGCCATTGGACCTCTCCAAACTACTGCGTCGTTTGGATCAGTAAAAAAGCCGATTGACATGATCTGGATGCCATATGACATTACAGGCACCATTTTCTTTTCTCCCTCTACATCAATTGATGTTGGTCGTTCACCTACAACATCAAACATTGTAGGCATAGACGGACCATATATATCAGCATCAATTAATCCAACCTTGTAACCTTGCTTTGCAAGTCCCGCCGCCAGATTTGAGGCTACGGTAGATTTACCAACACCACCTTTGCCAGAAGCTACTGCAACAATTTTCTTGACATCAGGAAGAATTTTACGTCTTGCTTCCTTCGCCTCTTTAGGCATTCCTTTTACTGTAGTCTCAATCTCTATATCATCTCCTAAGACTCTGTTTAATGTAAACTTAACAGCTTCTTGCATGCGTTTTCTTGCGTGCATTGCTGGATTAACTACACTTACAGTTAAAGAAATCTTGTTGCCCTCAATGTTGAGGTCATCTACAAGGTTTTGAGAAACTATATCTTTTTTGAGGTCTGGTTCTATAACATTTGATAATGCTTCCAGTACTTGATCTCGCTTTAATTCCATCTGTAATTCTTTGTTGCAAAGTTAATGTTTAAATCATCGAATTCAAGGTTATTTTACAATTCTAAGATGACAATAAATTAACAGTTCATTTGGTTAATTGTTGAATAATCTATTCATCTATTATATTCTGGATTTATCAAAATTGTATATTCGTAAGAAACTCGTATTCAATGAACCTAAAATCAATTTATCAATCAATGTTTGTCCTTGCGCTAATGTTGTTAGTATCGTGTAGCGATTCATCTTTAGATGAAAAGAGTAAAGCAGAAGATATTCCAGTTCAAGATTCAGTGGTTACTGAATTGCAAGAAAAAGTGGAGGAAGTCAATGAAAATCCTACTGACCCGTTACTTTTTGCTGCAATGATTGCTGCTAAAATTGAAGAGGATAATTTTGATATGTGGAATAAATTTTCTCAGAGTGAGATCTTTTTCTCACCTTACGCTTATATCGATACGAATACCCTCGTTTTTGTAAAATCGAACAATCTATCTGAAATTTTCTCATCTGAACGGATCTTCTTATGGGGATTCCAGAATGGCACAGGGGACTCTTTAGAATTAACTTTCCAACAATATGAAAAGCGTTACATCAATGATTTTAAATTAACAGATACGAATGCAATAGAAAACTCAATTGTTATGGAACCCAATGCGCACGGGAATGAATTGCATAACGCACATAAACTGTATCCCGAAGCAGTGCTTGTTGAACTTCATAAACCTGCAAACGATGAAATGGCTATGAACTGGAGAAGTTTGATTTTTGTGATTCAAAAACAAGAAGGTGAACTCAAGCTGTTAGGCTTAGTTCATAACGAATGGACTATATAATTTGAAGAACTGGAGTAAAATATTAGGTCCTGGGATTCTTTTTGCTGCCACGGCAATAGGTGTAAGTCATCTAGTACAAAGTACCAAAGCCGGAGCATTATTTGGGTTCAGTATGATTGGTTTTATTGCATTAGCCAACGTTCTCAAGTATCCATTTTTTGAATATGGATCTAGGTATGCTGCAGCTACAGGAGAGTCTATTATTCACGGTTATTATAAGTTGCACAGGTGGTGGTTGTACAGTTATCTTGCGATTTCCGTAGTTTCAATGTTGTTCGTTACTGCCGCAGTTGGGGCTGTGACAGTTGGTTTTATGGAGAACCTATTTGGTTTGACAGCACTCACGAGTATTCCAAATTTCACACATTATTTACTCTTTGGAGGCTGCACTGTGCTTTTAATCTTTGGTCGTTTTAATGTCATGGAGAAATTGATAAAGGTGCTGGGCTTAGTTCTTTTGTTGACTACTGTTTTTGCTTTTTTTACAGCAGCCTTTAAAGGACCTGTCTCACCTCAGGTTGATATGTTTCCAGTATTATCAAATGATGGTTGGGCTTTTCTTCTACCGCTGATGGGGTGGATGCCAACAGCAATAGACTTGTCGACATGGAACTCTCTATGGACGGTAGAGAAGGTAAAGCAATCGGGTTATAAATCGAGCGTTAAGGAAGTGACCAGAGAATTCGGATTGGGATACTGGATTGCAGCTTTACTCGCATTCTTGTTTATGGCAATGGGAGCACTTCTTGTCTATGGAACTGCTATTGAGGTACCTACTTCTGGAGTGGATTTTTCGAGCTTTGTGATTTCACTTTACACTCAATCCATTGGAGATTGGTCGATGTATATAATTGCAATCGCTGCATTTTCAATTATGTTCTCCACTTTTCTGACAGTAATAGATGGTTTTAGTCGAGCATTAAGTACATCAATTAATTTGGCTTTTAGTAAACGCGAGAAACAAAAAGGTCAATTTAATTTTAAAAAATGGATGCCGGCTATTGTTGCTATTGGAGGGCTCGGGCTTATTCTTACCTATCAAGATGATCGGGATAGCTTTTCGTTAATCGTGAATTCTGCAACAACTTTGTCTTTTGTTATTGCGCCTCTTTTCGCAGTGCTAAATTTCAGACTTGTGATGTCGGATAAAATTGGCGAAGAAAATACACCTAACAAACTGATGAAATTTATCAGTTGGGTCGGAATATTATATTTATTTGCTTTTCTTGGATGGTTTCTTCTTTATTAATTCACACTTGGTCTAGTGTATTCAATCGTTTATCTAATAAATGGTCTTCAAAGGGGTTTAAGTCCAATATCTTCAGGATGATTCATTAAATTCGTCTATCAATTTTTTGTATATTTAGGTTAGTAAAGTAAAAACCAATATGTCTGTTACAGAAATTTCTGAGTTAAATCAAGCACTGCGAAAGTATTTTGGGTACGACCAATTTCGCGGTGATCAAGAGGATATAATTAAAAGTATACTAGGCGGAAAAAACACGTTTGTTATAATGCCGACAGGGGGTGGGAAGTCAATGTGCTATCAGCTTCCTGCATTATTGTCTGAAGGTACTGCAATTATCGTATCTCCTTTGATTGCATTGATGAAGAATCAAGTTGATGCAATACGAAATGTAAGTGAAGATGATTCTGTTGCTCACGTACTGAATAGTTCTTTATCTAAAACAGAGATCAATAAGGTTAAAGCGGATATCACAGCAGGAAAAACAAAGTTATTATATGTTGCCCCGGAATCGTTAACAAAACAAGCGAATATAGACTTTTTTACTTCGGTTAAAATTTCTTTTTTTGCTATTGATGAAGCCCATTGT
>CBFHJL010000047.1:0-22344 GCA_965656195.1 Brumimicrobium sp.
CTATCCCTTTAGGAATAATTGATAAGGTCATGGAAGGAGAGTTTCGACCTGGACATTTTCAAGGTGTGGTTAATGTAGTTTCTAGATTTTTTGAAATCATTAAGCCTAACAAATCATACTTTGGCAATAAGGACTTTCAACAGGTAGCCGTGATCAAACGTATGGTACAAGAACTAAACTTACCTGTAGAAGTTATTGGTGTTCCCACAAAACGAATGGCAAACGGACTCGCGATGAGTAGCAGAAATTATCGTTTGTCGGATAAGGAAGTAGAAGAATCATCGATCATCTATAAAACTCTAGTCAAAGGAAGAGAATGGGCAAGTAAATATTCTCCTGCAGTAACAAGAACTAAAATGATTGAATATTTCAATCAAGGTCCTTTGGAGCTAGAGTATTTGCAAATCGTGCATCCGGAAACAATGGAAGATTTAAATCAATACTGGGTTCCTGGAGCTGTAGCCGGCCTAGCTGCTTTTAGTGGTGAGGTAAGACTCATAGACAACATGGAATTAGTTGAGGAAAACTCCAGAGAACTTCTGAGCAATTGATTTGTTTATCTAAAAAGTATTGAAATGTTCACAGGAATAATAGAATCATTAGGGAAAATCGAAGAAATAAAAAGTGAAGGGACTAATATTCATTATACCATGTCCTGTTCCTTTCTAGATGAGTTGAAGATTGATCAAAGTGTTGCCCATAATGGAATTTGCTTAACAGTTGTAGACATCACAGATACCACATACACTGTAACTGCTATTCAGGAAACACTTCAGAAAACCAGTATGAAAAATTGGAAAATTGGAGATCATGTTAACCTGGAGAGATGTATGCCGGCAAATGGTCGATTCGACGGACATATCGTGCAGGGTCATGTAGACACTGTAGGAAAATGTATTGATATCGATGAAAGAGATGGAAGTTGGGTGTATAGATTCTCCTATAACTCAAATGATGTTACTGTTGAAAAAGGATCGATAACAATTAATGGAACAAGTCTTACGGTAGTTGACTCTATTGAAGGCGAATTTTCGGTTCATATTATTCCCTATACATACGAAAACACAGTATTTAAAGAAATAAAACTTGAAGATCAAGTTAATCTAGAGTTTGATATTGTAGGCAAATACGTTGCTAGACTGCTCCAAAGAAGTTAATCGGAAAGCCAATCTTTTCTCAAACTACGCTCCATTTTCTTCATCAATTTCTTGATGACTGCATCTTTAGATCCGACAGTGCCTGTTTTAATTAATTCGTAATGGACTGGCTTACCTTCTCGATAAAAAGTAACTGTAAAAGTAACTGAAGTTGCACTCTCTCTATATAAAGGAAAAAGATGTCCTGCTTCAATTTCCTCCTGCAATGAGTTTATTTTATCAGAAGGACGGAATCTTTTGTCATATCCTCTTACTGAGATCAGCATGTAAGTATCAATCCCCTCTTCTTTGAGTTTTGTCTGCAAGCTATCCGTTAATAAAACATCAGCTGTACCGCCCTGTTTTAGAACATTCAAAGAGGCTTTGGTTTTTACTCCGTAATCATTCAATAGTTGAAGAACTGCTACTTCAAGAGAAAACCTGTCTGACTGTTCATCTTGCTGAGCAATCACCAAAGCATTTTTCAAATTCAGTTCATCTTGGGCTTGAATGGAGTTACTAAAACCAATAATCAATAGTATAACAACTGCGTAAATCTTCATAATTCTTTCTTTTAAAACACCTTACTGGCGATCTGTTTAACTTCACTAGAGTTTGACATCGTATAATAGTGAATACAAGGCACACCGGCTTTTTTCAGTTCCCTTGACTGCTGGATACCCCATTCGATTCCCACTTTCTTCACATCATCATCTGTTTTGCATTTCAGAAGCTGCCTCGATAAATCATCAGGGAAATCAATATGAAAAAACTTAGGCAGAAATGAAATGTGCCTCAACTTAGTGATTGGCTTTAAACCTGGAATAATAGGAACATTAATTCCAATAGCTCTACAGTCTTCTACAAACTTGAAAAACTTTTTATTGTCAAAAAACAGTTGAGTCACCAAATAGTCTGCCCCTCTATCCACTTTTTGCTTTAGATACTGCAAATCTGTTGCCATGTTCATTGCTTCGAAATGTTTCTCAGGGTATCCTGCTGCTCCGATGCAAAAATTAGTAGGCTCTAACTGAATCTCATCAAGGGTATAGTTCCCCTTATTCATGCTTGAAATTTGATCAATCAATTCAACTGCATAACTATGTCCATTCTTCGTAGGCTTAAATGTAGATTCTGTCTTTATGGGGTCTCCTCGAAGAGCTAAAACGTTATCTATCCCCAAGAATTGAAGATCAATTAATGCATTTTCTGTTTCATCCTTGCTAAATCCCCCACAAATCAAATGAGGAACTGCGTCAACATGATACTTATTCATAATGGCCGCACAGATCCCAACTGTTCCAGGACGCTTACGAATTGCAACTTTTTCAAGAAGTCCTTTGTCTCGTTCTCTGTAGATATATTCCTCTCTGTGATAAGTAACATTGATGAACTTAGGATCAAACTCCATTAATGGGTCAATTCCATTATAGATAGACTCAATACTTTTCCCTTTCAAAGGAGGCAAAATCTCAAAAGAGAACAAGGTATCTTTTGCTTGATTAATATGATCAACAACTTTCATGAATTATCTTCTTGTTTATAAAGCACAAAAGTAATATGAAATTCTAGAAACCCTTTGTAATACAGCGTATAATTTGAACTATGTAAAGGAGTCAACTTTCCAATATTTTAGATGCGATTAAAAGATCGAAAGGTGTGGTAATCTTAATATTCTTCTCCTCCCCTTCTACCAAAACAATAGAATGCCCCATTCTTTCAACTAAGCTAGCATCATCGGTAATGGTTGAATCAAATGGTTGATCGTAAGCCTCTATCAGCGTTTCTTTTGAAAAACCTTGAGGTGTTTGAACTTCCCAAAAAAGAGATCTGTCAACACTATTACTTTTCGAATGAGTTCCTTTACGTAGGGAACTTTTTATAGGTATAGCAGGCACAGCACCGTTAGTTTTCGAGATACCCTCAACAACTCTCTTAATTAGATCCGAAGAGACAAGGGGTCGAACCCCATCGTGTACCAGTACATTTTGACCTTCAGCATGAGAAAGAGCATTTTTAATGGAGTCATAACGTTCAACTCCTCCAGCAATAATTTGATGCTTAACGTCAAAGGAATGCTCTCTGCATAGTTCTTTCCAATATGAAATCCAGTCATCAGGAAGAGTAATTAAAATCTGAGCCGTTGGATCAAAATTGAAAAAAGACGCTATAGTTCTAAGTAGTATTGGCTTTTCTTTTAAAGTCAGAAATTGTTTTGGAAGTTTACCTCCCATTCTTTTTCCTATTCCTCCTGCTGTTATGATCACAGTGACATTCATGAAACTAAAGTAAAAAGAAAAGTCGCTCAATTTATTTTGAACGACTTTTATATTTTAAATTGGGTAAAGTTTTAAATAATCAACATAGCATCTCCATAAGAGAAGAATCTATACTTTTCTTTGACTGCTATTTCATAGGCTTCTTTCATTAAGTCGTGGCCCATAAAAGCAGAAACCATCATCAACAATGTAGAAGACGGCGTGTGAAAGTTCGTAATCATTGCATTTGCTATGTGGAAATCGTAAGGAGGGAAAATAAACTTATTTGTCCATCCACTGAACGGCTTCAACATACCATCAGTAGAAACAGAAGTTTCAACTGAACGCATAGATGTTGTACCTATTGCACAAATTCTTTGCTTATTCTTTTTCGCATTATTTACGATATCTGAAGCTTTCTGATCAATAACAGTTTGCTCAGAATCCATTTTATGCTTTGTGAGATCTTCTACCTCCACTGGCCTAAAAGTTCCAAGACCAATGTGTAGTGTAATTTCAGCAAAATTGATTCCCTTTAACTCAAGGCGCTTTAGTAATTGCTTGGAAAAGTGCATACCTGCAGTAGGAGCAGCAACTGCACCTTCTTCAGAAGCGTAGATCGTCTGATATCTTTCTTCATCTTGCTCCTCAACATCTCTTTTGATGTACTTAGGAAGAGGTGTTTCACCTAACTCAGTGATCTTGTCTTTGAATTCTTCGTATGTACCATCGTAGAGGAACCTCAAGGTTCTACCTCGAGAAGTTGTATTATCGATTACCTCTGCCACTAGAGACTCATCATCTCCAAAATACAGCTTGTTTCCAATACGAATTTTACGAGCTGGATCAACAAGAACATCCCACAAAAGAGATTCTCTGTTAAGCTCTCTCAAAAGAAACACCTCGATTTTCGCACCCGTCTTTTCCTTATTCCCATACATTCTAGCAGGAAAGACTTTAGTGTTGTTACGGATCATAACATCTCCTTCATCAAAATAATTGATGATGTCTTTGAACATCTTGTGCTCTATTTTTCCTGTTTCACGATGAACAACCATTAATCTGGATTCATCTCTGTTGTCAACTGGGTATTTTGCGATGAGTTCCTCCGGCAAGTCGAAGTCAAACTCAGATAATTTCATTTTATTCAAATCGTACCGTTTTTTTAAGAGGATGCAAAGGTAATAAATTTATCGCTTTTATTACTCTTTTTACACCCTTAGTTAACGTTTCAGTCTAATACCAATATTTAGTGTAACGTCATGTCCAACAATTTGTTCTATTTTATCTTTGAGGACAGTAAGTTTTTCTTCACTAGGGTAGTCCGACATTGTTATATCCAAAGAGATTTCAGTCGGCGAGTATCTTTCGAGCCTCACCTGATCCAAATAAGCATCTTCAATCGTCCTTCTATTTAAGGATTGTATAATCTGATTCTCCTTAACCACCTTGAAAAAACCATATCCAAGTGGGATGCTTATAGAAAGAGCGACAAAAAACGATATCAACAATCCCTTTCGGGCAAGATGAAAAGGACTATAACCCGTAAACAGAAAGGTAAGTGAAGCAGCTAGGACCATTCCTGTTAAGTTTGTCAGCAGCAATAATAAAGCCCCAAAAAATACGCTCCATTCGCCCCATGCCAACCCTATTCCCGAAACTGCTAAAGGTGGCACTAAAGCTACTGCTATTGCCACACCTGCCAGTGTTTTTGCGATACTCTCTTTTGAATATGCGTACGCTCCAGCTGCTCCAGAGATTACAGCTATCCCAAGATCAATTATGTTTGGCTTAATCCTAGAAGTGATTTCATTATTCATATTATTGATCGGAGTTATAAAAGTAAGGGCCATTGCAAATGCATAAGCAACAACCATTCCCGAAAGAACAGTGATCACACTCCCACGAATTAGATCTCGATCTTGTCTTAAAACCCCCATGGAAAGGGAAATAATTGGACCCATCAATGGCGCAAGAATCATTGCCCCAATAATAACAGGGGAAGAGTCTGCAAATACACCCAACGTTGCTAGAATACTAGACAACGTCATCAAGACTATATAATTCTGACTAGGACGAGCATTCTCGCGCAGCTGTCTAAATAACTCTTTATACTCCTCTGTTGAGGCGTGAGAAATAAATGAAATCTTTTTTCTAGATAATTCTCTCTTTATCTCGCCTTTAGGCAGTCTCTTTGACTGATAAAGTTTTGAAACTGCTTGTTTTTCACCCGAATATTCAAGACTTAACTCTTTACTCGGCAAAAGTTTAAAAGCTCCCTTAATTCCAAAACTAAGGTTCTTTGCAACTACTTTTTCACCATCAATTCGAAAGTTTAAATCATCGGTAGAACTAAGTGTGCACGTGCCTGAAACAAATCTACTTAGAAAATCAAACTCTTTATTCTTTTGAGTTGAACCCAATAATAATTTTATTACGTATGCTTTAAAAAGATCAATGATACTTCTGGGAGCGAAAACGAAAGTGTTAAAAAGCTCATTACTCATTTCTTTTTTTCCTGACAACAATCTTGATACAGAAGCGTTTTGAGCATGTTGAACAATCAGTAAATCTGTGGCACATGTATCAACGGGATCTTTATCATCAAAAACTAATGTGAGGGGCTTATGCCTCAAGTCTTTTAGCTTATTCAAAAAGCGAAAAAAAGTAGGTATCCTTCCTAACCATGATGTATCCCCCTTTTTACTTGAAACGAAACTTGAAATCTCACCTAAGACAGCATAGTTCAAGATTACTGTTTCATCGAAATGCAACATTTTCTTATCTACCGGTCCTAAATGATCTTTTTGCATTAACTCATGCAATGCCATTTTAACATCCTTAGGCACCTTGAATCCGGAGTTCGCCTGAACAGATAGTGGGTGTGGCAGAAATCCAATATGGATATCTTTATCAAAGTTCAGCTGTAAAATCTTCTTGATCATGTGATCTGAATAGAACAAATAATGTCTATTCTGTGACTGAAAATCTATCTCTTCTATTTGACCAAAAAGAACATCGTCAACCGTCTCTTCAATATACTCTTGCAAAGTTGGTTTCAACTTTCGGAACTCAATCTCATCGGCTACAACAACATTCCTCATATTTGATGGGGTTACTTTGAAAACTCTTCAGTCACTTCTACAGTATCTATTATATCAAGCCACTCCTCAACTGATTTTGCATCTTCAATAGAGAAATCACCAGAAAATATTCTTCTCAGCTCAACTAGAGTGCCTCCTAAGCCTAGTTTTTGACCAAAATCATGTGCTAAAGATCGGATATACGTTCCTTTTGAACATTTGACTTCGAACTGGATCTTAGGGAATAAAGTGGTGTCAAGATTAAAATATTCTATGCTTATCTTATTAGGTTCTAACTTAATTTCCTTACCCTTTCGAGCAGATTCATAAGCTCGCTTACCGTTTACTTTTTTTGCAGAAAAAATTGGGGGAACTTGCAGTTGATCTCCTTCAAACGATTTAGCTAATTGATCTAAAGATTCGGCATCCCAGTCAAAGCTGGAAACATCTTTCTCTGAATCAAAATCAGTCTCAAGATCATAACTCGGCGTTGTCTTTCCCAAAAGAATTGTTCCAGTGTAAACTTTATTCTCTGACGTAAGCTCCTGACTTATTTTAGTTTTCTTACCCGTACAAATAAGTAATAATCCAGTGGCTAGAGGGTCAAGTGTACCTGCATGCCCAACTTTGAATCTTTTAATTCCGTACTTATTCTTGAGTTTCCAACGCAGCTTGTTCACTACATCAAAAGAGGTCCAATTCAGGGGCTTATCAACAAGGATAACCTCTCCCGCGCGAAAATCAAATGTACTCATTACACTTCTTCAGATTCTTGATTTTCTGAAGTTTTGGGTCTCTTCATAATACTATAAATGATGATGACATACCCAAGAAGTATAATTATTGGAGCTATCGTTATTCGAATTGGCGAAAACAGCTCCTTATCATTAAAATCATTTAGATTTTCAGCAGCACCACCGATCATTAGCAAAAAACCAACAACATTCAGCAAAACCCCCACTATTAGAAAAGTGTAATTTGATTTATTAAAAATGAATTTCTTATTTTCCTTTTCCATCATAATCTTATTAATAAAGTGCGTCTAATCTCTTTCTCAAGTATTTGTTCAATGCAAATAAAGTTGAAAAGAAACTGATCACAATTCCAAGTAATATTAAAGTTCCAAACAACATTAAAAAAGTTTCAAGGTCATATGTATTCTCCAAGCCACTCATATAACTTGTCAATATGTAAAAAACCCCAATCAGCAAAGCCATACCAATAATTGCAGATACAAGCCCTTGCATTAGCGCATTCAGTAAGAAGGGCTTTCTAATAAAACCCGATTTCGCACCTACGAGCTGCATCGTTTTAATGGTAAATCGCTTTGCATACAATGCTAATCTAATAGTATTATTAATCATGGCAAATGCAATAATTGTTAAAAGAAGGCCGATGGCAACAAACAAATAGATCCATTGTAGAAAACCTAAATTAACTTGCTTGATTCTATTCTCATCAAAATTTACTTCATCGACTTGACTTGGATAAGCCAAAAGTATTTTTTGTCTCAACTTTTCCAGTCCTTGCTTACTCACAATTTCACTTTTAGGATTAAAAGATACCGAAGGTGGAAATGGACTTGCTCCGTTATATATAGATTTTATTTCATTCGCAGCCTCGCCGTTAGATTGAAAAACTTCAAGAGCACGCTCTGGAGAAACAAACCATGCAGACTTTACTTCATCCCAACCTTTGAGCTCTTGCTCGATCATCTTAATATCAGAATCGTTGAGGTCAGGATTAAAAAATAGATCAATCTCAATATCCTCCTTTGCCGATTTCTGTAGGTGTTCTAAACCAAAATAAGCACCTAATACCAGTCCAAGCATGAATAAAACCAAAGATATACCAATGATCACAGAAAAGTAACCCGTCTGAAGTCCTCTTTTACTATATTTTTCAATATCCTTTGCCATTGAGCACGAATTTAGAAAGAATTTTGCAGAATTAATGAAAAAATATAGTTACCCGGGTAAACATTTGCATATATTTGTTGTTTGACTTTAAACTAAAATGAAAATTATGAAAAAAACAATGTATGCTGCTTTTGTATTTGCAGCGCTAAGCTTGACAGCTTGTAAAGGTGAATCTTCTGACGTTGAAGAAAACAATGAAGAAACACAAGAGATGGTTGAAGAAACTCCAACAACGTACAATGTTGTTGCTGAAGAAAGTAAGCTTGGTTGGAAAGGTACTTGGATTGCGCCGACTGGCGAAGATGGAGCTATGGAAGAGCAGAAGTTTCACACAGGTACAGTTCAAATATCAGAAGGATCTGTAACACAAGACGGTGACGAAATCACTGGAAACTTAGTTGTTGATATGACCTCTTTGACTGTTACCGACCTTACAGAAGCTGATGGAAAGCCAAAATTAGAAGGGCACTTAGCGAGTGAAGATTTCTTCAATGTATCTGAATATGCTAAAGTAAATGTAGCAGTAAACGGAGTTAAAGATGGAATGGCTGACATTACTATTGATGTTTTGGGTAACAAAATGGATGAGACAGTTCCTGTTGAAACTTCAATGGAAGGTGACAAAATGATGATGAATGGAAACTTCAAAGTTGATTTTGCTGCGCTAGGTTTTCAAATGTTCTCTCCAAATCCTGAGAAACCAGAAGAAGGAAATATTGACTCAAATATTGAGTTCAATTTGAAAGCGACATTATCGAAATAAGATTTTCTTTCAATAGTTGTAAAGAGGTTGGGCAATTTTGCTCAACCTTTTTTTATTTTTGAACCATGGCTATTAAAAATATTATTCTCGATCTAGGAGGTGTAATTCTAAATATTGACTACAACCTTACGATCCAAGCTTTTCAGAACTTAGGAATATCGAACTTTGAGTCTCTATATACACAAGCTAAACAAGAGCATCTATTTGATCACTATGAATCAGGAAAAATAAATTCTGAAGAATTTGTTGAAAAACTTGGAGAATATCTGGAAACTCAGCAACCTAAAGAAGCAGTAATTAATGCCTGGAACGCGATGCTTTTAGACCTTCCAACGGAGAGACTGGACTTTCTAAAAGACTTAAGGTTATCATACAACACTAGCCTTTTAAGCAATACTAACCCTATCCATATCAAGTGCTTCCATCAAATTATTGAAGAGCAGAACGGCATTGAATCTTTGGATCAGTTCTTTGATCATGTTCATTTTAGTTCTGACTTAGGTATGCGTAAACCAGATCCTAAAATATTCGAACTGGTTTGTGATTTACATAATTATTCTCCCTCCGAAACGCTATTTATCGACGACAGCATACAACACGTAGAAGGTGCGAGAAAGGCAGGTCTAAATGCTTTTCTGCTCGATACAAAAAAAGACGAGTTGAAAGAATTAGTCACTTCGCTCTTGACAAAGTTCAACTAAAGTTCCAATGGTAGATTTAGGATGAAGAAAAGCTATTAGTTTATTGTCTGCTCCTTCCTTCGGTGAAGCTTGAATCAATTGAAAACCTTCATTCTTTAAACGCTCTATCTCTGAAAATATATCAGCGACATCGTAAGCTATATGATGCATTCCTGCTCCTTTTTTCGAAAGGTACTTCGCTATAGGACTAGCTTGATTAGTTGCCTCAAGCAGCTCTATCTTAGAATCTCCTATTTTAAAAAAGGCTGTTTTTACGCCTTCTGAAGCAACTTCTTCAATCTTATAACATTTTGTGTTTAGTAATTTCTCATATACAGGAAGGGCCTCCTCCATACTCTTCACAGCAATGCCTATATGTTCAATTTTTCTCATAATTATAAAGCAAAAAAAATCCCGTCAACTTTCGCTAACGGGATTTAATTTAATATGTTCAACTATCCTTTGATAAACTTTTCGTTTTTATCATCGAAATTGATGTAATAAGCACCTTTTCTAAGGTTCTCACAGTTCACACTAGAAGAATATCCTTTCTTCACAATGTTTCCGTAAGCATCATAGATTTCGTATTTTGTATCTGTTGGCTCTCCATTCGCAGTGAACTTGATTTCTGTTTTCACTTTCTTTGGAGCCATTTCCACTTCTTCTACATCTGAAGTAAATGTTTTCTCTGGAGACTTTCTCTTCATTCCAGTATGATCAATCTGAACTACACGTACTTTGTTTTCTCCAGAATGCGGAGTCACCTTAAATTCATAAGAATTAGGACCTTCAACACCTTTACCGTCAACCTCACCAGCATTCACCCACTTATTCCATCGGTATTGTTCTACGACATAAGGAAGTTCACCTTGCTCTCCAGTAGTTGTCCATTTTATATCACCTGTTTTGGTAACACTCATCTCCGATACTTCAAATGTACTTCTAGGAAGAAGAACTTCAGGGTTTAAGATTTTCGGAGTACATCCGTCTCCATGCTCAATCACAATAAACACATCCTGTCCAACTTCTATGTTGAACAAAGAAAAATCAATTTCGAATGCACTTCGGCTAACACCTCCTGGCATGATATCACCGTTAACAGTGACCTTTGAAGCACAGAAACCGAATCCATCTTCACTGGCTGGGTTTTGTACATAGAGGTTCTTCCCTTGATAACTACCTTCAATAGACAAGTTAGCTCGTAGGCTGAAAACTGTTAGAACAACAACGATTGGTACTAATAGTATTTTCATTTAATTAATGTGTGAAAGATTTTACAATTGCAATATTAGTGGCTATTTATCAAAAATCCAATTAGTAGGGGCTTTTTTTTCTGTAAACTCCTAATATTACCCTACAAACATAAAAATTCTCAAGACAAAACAGGCCTATTAAAAAATATCTATTAAATTAGATGATTGATATAATTAATGCAGTGTTGCGTAAAGCGATTGAACTAAGAGATTAATTTTCAGCATATATGAACAAATACATACTACTTCTTCTCACCATCTCCATCTTAGCATCTTGTTCGAGTGAATCGAAAAAACAATTTGAATACGCTGGAGGAACTTTTAAGTTTGCTCTGGCCAATGAACCCACTACACTTGAGGCAAGAAAGGTTACTGATTTGTATTCCTCTGCCGTAATCAACCAAGTACTGGAGGGGTTGGTCACATTATGCCCTAACACTTTAGAAGTTCAGCCTTGTTTAGCCAAAAGTTGGGAGGTTAGTCCCGATGGCAAGTCAATCACGTTTGAATTAAGAGATGACGTATACTTTCATGAGCATAAGGAAATAGGTGAAGACAGGAAATTTGGAGCTGAAGATGTGATCTACACTGTTGAACTGGCTTGTACGAAAAAAATGGGCGAAGATCCTTCGAATGCTTACAGTGGTATTTACAGCGGTATTCTAAAAGGAGCTGATGCCTTCTACAATGGCGAAGCAGATGAGATTTCTGGTCTTAAAGCAGATGGAAACAAGATTACAATGGAACTTGAAAGTAGAGATGTTAACTTCATCAATAAGCTTACTCAAACAACCGCATCCATAGTTTTAAAAGAATTAGTCGAGGCAGGACTTGAAACAGATCTTGTTGGAACAGGCCCATTCATGTTTGATAAATACATCGAAAAAGACGAACGTGTAAACATTATTTTAAGAAAAAATCCTAGTTACTATGGCGAAGATGAAGATGGTAATCAACTACCGTATTTAGATTCAGTAGTATATGTAATTGAAGGTAGAAGTTTGAGACAATTGGAAATGTTTGAAAATGATGAGATTCAATTGATAGAAGGTTTGCCACCTAGCAGAATAACTAGTATGCTTCAGGGTCGAATCGATGATTTCAATAGTACTCCACCAAAATTAGTTTTAAGAAGAAAGCCGCTTCTGGCTACACAATATTATCATTTCAATTTATTGAAAGAGCAATTTCAAAATCCTAAGGTAAGACAAGCGATTAATTATGCAGTCAACAGAGAGGAAATTGTTAGAAGTATTCTTAATAATCAAGCATACGGCAAAGGGTATGCAGGTATAGTTCCTCCAGCTGCTTTTAGCGGATATGATTCGAAAAGAGTTGAAGAAGTGAGTTATACGTACAACCCGATTAAAGCCCGAAAATTGCTTGCTGAAGCTGGCTACCCAGACGGAGAAGGCTTTCCTGCAATAAATTTAAAGTTCAACTTAGGTACAATTCACTCAGCTGTAGCAGATGAGTTTGCTAAACAAATGAGAAAAACGCTCAAAATAAATGTCAACCTGGATGGAATGCCCTTCCAAAACAAAATAGAGGACGCGATGGAAGCGAAAGGTGATTTATTTAGAACTTCTTGGTATGCAGATTATTACAGTCCTGAAAGCTTCCTTTTAAATGCTTACGGAGGTACCGTACCAGAAAGCGAATCAAAACCTTCTTTAATTAATCATTCACGCTATGTGAACAAAGATTTTGATGCCGCCTTTGAAAAAGCTCAAATCGCTACAGACATTGTAGATCGATACAATCACTTCGCAGAAGCAGAGAGAATCCTTATGAAAGACGCTCCTTTCATTATACTTTGGTATGAAGAAACAATTAAAGTAGCGTACTCAAAAGTTAGAAATTTAGAATTGAATGAAATGAATTACTATTCATTCAAAGACGTTTACATTAAAAACTGGACGAAAGAAGAGTACGAAAATAAAAGCAGAAAATAATTTTACTTTCTTTGTGTTTTAAATTCACTAGAAATGAAGCCTATCATTTTTCTGACTTGCCTAGCGCTAGCAACAATTAGTTTTTCTCAAGAAGAAATCACTCAAAATGTAAAAGGGAAAGTAGTTGATACTGAATCAAAGTATCCGCTGGTTGGGGCCAAACTTTTTTTAACATCTTCAGATTCCTCTGTTTTTGAACGACAACTGTCAGACGCAGACGGGTATTTTTTGTTCACAAATATCCCTATCGGAAAATATAATCTTCGTACTACATACTCCATGTACTTACCCAATACATCAACTATAATAGTAAATTCAGGAAAAGAGGTTGTAATCAACATCGATTTACAAGAAGATATTACAACTACGGATGAGATAGAAATCGTAGGTCGAAAAAATGGAGAGGTTATCAACGAAATGGCCATGATATCCGCTCAACAATTCAGTGTAGAAGAAACGGATAGATACGCCGGTTCAAGAGGAGATCCTGCACGAATGGCTAGCAATTTTGCTGGTGTACAGGGGGCAGATGATTCAAGAAACGACATAGTAATTCGAGGTAATTCACCAATTGGATTACTGTGGAAGGTAGAAGGAATTGACATTCCTAATCCAAATCATTTCGCAGTATCAGGATCTACAGGTGGTCCCGTGGCAATATTAAACAATAAGCTGCTTGCAAATTCTGATTTCTTTATGTCTGCTTTCCCAGCAGACTATGGGAATTCTATTGCTGGTGTTTTTGATCTTAGATTACGTCATGGAAATTCTGATAAACATGAAATTACTGGTCAATTCGGATTCCTAGGAACAGAAGTAATGGCTGAAGGGCCTATCAATGCAGAAAAAAGATCTAGTTATCTGGTAATGGGACGTTACAGTACATTAAGTATGTTTCAAGCTATGGGCATAAGCATAGGTACAGATGCTGTTCCCGTTTATGGAGATGGTGCAATCAAACTCTCTTTTCCTCAAAAAAATGGTGGCCATATTGGCGTTTTTGGCATCGGTGGGGCATCAACGATAGATATCAAAGTTTCTGATCAAACATCTTTCACAGAGGAAGCATTTGGAGAAGGAGACCGAGATCAATTCTTCAGCACTGCGATGGGAGTATTAGGTGTGACATATAAAAAATCGCTATCCAAATCTACTTATTTTGAGTCCACAATTGCACAAACATATGATAGACAGCGATCGCAACACGATTTTTTAATTCGAAATCTCGACACTAATTTTGTTGATGGAGAACCGACAGTTTCAATCCGAACGGACTCAATTTACCCGCTCATGGGATATCAATTCGAGAACTACAAAACGGCCTTATTCGCTAGCATTAATCACAAAATCAATAAGCAACATATATTGAGAGTCGGGATGAATGCAGATGGTTACTTTATTAACAATATAGATTCAGCACTAAACCAAGCCCAAGATCAGTTTTTGACAAGACATGACTACAAAGGTTATGCGGCACTTCTACAAGGTTTTGTTCAATACAAATGGAAGGTGAATTCTAAAATGGACTTCACTGCAGGGCTGCATAGCCAATACTTTACATTAAGTGATAGTTGGAGCTCAGCAGAACCTAGACTGGGTTGGCAATTAAGGCTTAAAAACAAACAAGTAATAAAAGCTGGAGCAGGATTACACTCTCAAATGCAGCCTATTTATCAATACACTTATCAAGGAAGCCTTTCTGGAGTAGCGCCACAAAGGTTCAATATGGATATGGATTTCACAAAGAGTCTACATACCGCTGCAGGATATGAAAAATCATTCAAGAATTCTCTAAAAGTAAAGACAGAAGTATACTATCAATATCTATATAATATACCTGTAGATCAATACTCTTCTTCTTTCAGCTTGTTGAATCAAGGTTCTGGCTTCCAACGTTTCTTCCCAGACGAACTTGTCAATGAAGGAACAGGCACAAATTATGGTGTCGAGCTAACAGTGCAAAAGTATTTTGATAAATCATTCTATTTTTTAATCACAGGATCTTTGTTTGAATCAAAATATAAAGGAAGTGATGGTATTGAGCGCAATACAGATTTTAACGGAAACTATGCTGTTAATTTTTTAGCCGGAAAAGAGTTTAAAATCAATGATAAGAATATGATATCTGCGGGAATTAAAGTAACCGCTGCAGGAGGCAGAAGATATGGCTATGTTGATGTAAATGAAACACTCGCTAACAATGAATTAGTATTTCAAGATTCTTTATTTAATACTAGACAATTCAGGGATTATTTCAGATTAGATTTTAAAATCACGTACAAATTGAATACTAAAAACATAACACACGAAATAGGGTTGGACTTGGTAAACATCTCGAATCGACAAAACATATTAGGACTTGCATACGCTCCAAACTTAGCAGATCCAAGCGCAGAACCTATTGCAGAAAGATATCAGCTAGGCTTCTTACCAATATTCTACTATCGTGCAGATATTAGGTTAACGAAGAAAAAGAATATATAGGAGATATTAAATATTAGCAATTCTTGAGCATAGACTCTAGTAATGCTAAACCATCTGTATTACCTAAAGTAACATCCGCTGCTCTTTCAGGGTGAGGCATCATTCCAAGAACATTTCCTTTAACATTGCGAATTCCAGCAATATTATTGATAGATCCATTCGGGTTAACCTCCTTACTGATTACGCCATTTTCTTCAGCATATTGAAATAACACCTGGTTGTTGTCTTCAATCTTCTTGATGGTATCATCAGCGGCAAAAAACCGTCCTTCTCCATGAGCGATAGGAATTGTATAGGTCTTGTCCAAAGAAAGATCCTTGGTGATTACGCTGCCTGTATTAGACGCTTTCAACTCAATGTTCTTACAAATGAATTTCTGAGAATCATTATGAAGCAATGCACCTTCCAGTAAACCTGTTTCTGTAAGCACCTGAAATCCATTACAAATACCTAAAACATATCCGCCTTTCTTAGCATGCTCTATAACTGAACCCATTATCGGTGATAGTTTAGCAATCGCTCCTGATCTAAGATAATCTCCATAAGAGAATCCACCAGGCAACACGATAAAATCAGCACCTTTCAAATCAGTATCTTTATGCCATAGGCGTTCTACTGACTGATTCATAACATCTTCAAGAACATATACCATGTCCTCATCACAATTTGAACCTGGGAAGGTAACTACACCGAATTTCATAATAAAACTGAGTTAAATTAGTTGCAAAAATAAATAATAATCTGAAAGGGATAATCCTAATAAAGAAATTTCACGAGGTTAACTATCAAAAGTATGTATAACAAACTAGAAGGTAACCACTTATACTTTGCTCCCAGGTAGGCATATGGCAGAATGACACTTAATATAACAGCACCTACAGTAAAGTAAAAATAACTATGGAAAAATATCAAGATCCCAATACTAATAAGTATCGAAAATAGTAATGTGTAGATTACTAATCCTAAGATTCTCTTGTACCGAATTGAACTTTTTGACCTTCTTTCAAGAATATTTCTATTCGATAAAAAAATTAGCACAAGAACTATTGCATGAGGAATGTAGATCAAAATGTTACCGTATTTCGAGTAGTTTAATTTAGATTCAAAAGAGACCAAAGACGTATAAAAATGCTGGTCAACAAGAAACACCCATAACAATGGAATCACTACACCAAAAAGCGGCAATAGTAGTTCGCGGATCACAGGAGGTCTAATCGATAACGTGCCTATCCAAATAAAGATTAGAAAATAAGCGTATACAGGTAGGAAGGTTATGGCAAAGCCTGTAAAAAGCCCAGCTAGAAATGTCATATGTCTGGCATCTTCGTTTTGCTTAATATTAAAAAGTTGGTGTATGCTCAGAATGAAAAATGTATGCGCTATTAGATCCTCACCTAACCTGAGGCTCATAGGAAAAAGAAATACGAGTAGAATGTATATTAAACTAGGTAGGTAAGTATTTCGGTCATAAAATTCGTGTGTATTAAAAACATAATTTAGTAAGTAAGCATTCAAACAGATAAAAAAGAAAGCTCCAGCTCTAGAAAAGTACGAGGGCATCATTTTAAAATCTATATCCCATAAATTCTCTTGACCGATAGCCAACATCTCAAAACTTGGAAAGTAAATGTCAAGAATAAGGTGTCCCGCTACCATTAATGGTATCAGAATAAAAATATAGGGCTCGTTGTTTGCGAAAAATTTGATCATTCTAATTCTGTACTTCGCACGAATTTCATAAAATTTATCTTTTCGTCACGATAAAAAGTAAGATTTTTATTTCAAATTGAGAAAAATATTATCTTTGTATACAAATAAGTTAATATGAGCTCAACAGAAATATTAGTATCACTCGGAGATTTTATTTTATGGACAACAGAACTCCTTTTTGAGAATGTTGGTAATCTCTTCAATGATTCTATGATTGTACTAGGTTTTATTGGTCTATTTATTTGGCTTAGATTACAGCATCGTTATAATCAAGAGGCTCAAAATAATCCTAACCAACTCAAGTAAAACATTACTTTCATTCAATATTTGATATCCAGCCATTCTAATTGAATGGCTTTTTTTATTCCCAAAAACTTAAGTTTGAATCAAAAAAAATCCTGAATATTATTATCCAGGATTAACATATTAAAAGATTAATTTTACTAAGGCTGAATAAAAACAGTTACTGTATTTTCTACTTCCTCTTCAATTTTGATTATTCCTTCTCCATACAGGTCGCCTTTCTCAGCAGATATATTCAATACCGCTACACCAGCTTGACCTAGTTGATAAACATCATTGTAATTAATCGTTGCAACTCCAGAAGTGTTCGTAGTTGTTGTATCACGACGAACAACTGGTTGAATTGGATCTGTAGTTGATTCACCATAAAGAATAACGGTTGCTCCCGGAACTAAAACATTTGCTGTATCACGCACAGTTATTTTTGCGATAGTATCACCCTTCTTTCTACAAGAAACAAGACTGCTAATTGTTATTGAAGTAACCAATAATATGCTGAACGTAAGTATATATTTTTTCATGTCAAAGGTGTTTCTTTTAGTGTATAACGTGTAAAGTTAGTGAAAAGTTGCTACTCGTCCAAAGTAATTGAGGCTGTTGAAGTTAAATTTGCTCTAGCTTTGGCTGTTCCTAAGGTAAAATTAGCAGTTGTGTCTTTGGCATAAACCGTGAAATACGCAACAGGGTCTTCATTTTCATCAAATGTGTTAAAGAAATCATCAAGTTGAAAATATGCAACTCCCGAAGCATCTGTGGTAGTTTCCTCAAAATACTCTGGCGTACCTTCACTTAAATCCCCTACAATCCTTACGGTTGCACCCTCTGTTAAAACAAAATTGTTGGACCTCACATAAATCTTCAAAACGGATGGATCGTCAGACTTACATCCAAAAAACATGAAACTACAGCAATATAAAACAACAACAAGATAGAACTTCATACTAATTACTAAGACAATAAAAACGTAAAGTTATTCAATTCATATAAAAAGAAGAGAATTCCTGCGATTTTTGTACTTTTGACGCTTGTTAATCTGCCAAAACTTTAGGTATGCTTGATATTGAGAAAAAAATAAATGATTTACTTTCAGAAGTAGAAACAACTTCTTTACAGGATGAAAAAGTATTAGAATCCTTTAGAATTAGATTTTTAGGAAGTAAAAACATACTTAAACCTCTATTCGGAGAGCTAAAAAATGTTCCAAATGAGCAAAAAAAGGATGTTGGGCAGCAGATTAACTCGCTCAAACAAGCCGCACAACAAAAATTTGACAGCTCCAAAGATTCAATGGGGCCAATATCCGATGATAAAGAAAAAATTGATTTCACAAGACCAGGAGAACCGATAAAACTAGGAGCTCGCCATCCAATTTCGATCGTTAGAAGTGAGATCATTTCTATATTTGAAAGAATTGGCTATGGTGTATCTGAAGGTCCTGAAATAGAGGATGATTGGCACAATTTCTCTGCTCTAAATTTTCCGCCAGAGCATCCAGCAAGAGATATGCAAGATACTTTTTTCGTGGAGAAAGACGAACGAGAAATGGCATTAAGAACTCATACCTCTTCGGTTCAAGTTAGGGTAATGGAAAATAATAAACCGCCAATAAGAACAATTTCTCCCGGAAGAGTATATCGTAACGAGGCCATCTCAGCACGTGCACATTGTTTCTTTCACCAAGTAGAAGGATTGTTCATTGACAAAGACGTCTCTTTCGCTGACTTGAAGCAAACACTGCTGTACTTTGCTCAAGAGATGTTCGGAAAGAAAGCGAAAATTAGACTGCGACCATCATATTTTCCATTCACTGAGCCCAGTGCAGAAGTTGATGTGAGTTGCACTATTTGTAATGGAGATGGATGCAATGTGTGCAAGTACACCGGATGGTTAGAAATTCTAGGATGTGGAATGGTAGATCCAAATGTTCTTAAAGCATCCAATATCGACACTGATGTTTACAGTGGATTTGCATTCGGTATGGGAATAGAACGAATTGCACAATTAAAATATAGAGTAAATGATCTTCGTTTATATTCTGAAAACGACGTTCGTTTCTTAGAACAATTTAAATCTGCCTTATAATATGGGACTATTTTCATTCGGAAAAAGTAACGCTTCAGCTTCTCGAAATTTGAACTGGAGTAAAATTGAAACTTTAGAAAGTCTTCAAAAAGCCATCGCTGGAACAGACAAAACCCCCGCTATATTCTTCAAACATTCTACACGTTGCAGCATCTCTTCAATGGCGCTGAATCGCTTTGAAAAAGAATGGGATGAATCGAATAATTGTGACATTTACTTCATTGATCTCATTGCGAATCGAGATGTTTCAAACACATTAAGTGAAATTGTTAATGTGCAACATCAATCTCCTCAGGTATTGTTAATTGAAAATGGTAAATGCGTTTATAATGCATCTCATAGTGGTATTGATGCAGAAGAAATTAAAGTAAAATTGTAATTGTTTCGTAATGAATAAATACACTAATTCAATAGTGATAATCATACTATTGACCTTTTCGTTATTCAGCTGTAAGGAATCAGAAGACGATGCCTCGGTTAATGAAGTTAACAAACCAGTTGCGAAATTTGAACTTCCATTCAATAATGCCTCTGCACAGCGCGGAAAAACATTTAGGGTTGAGGTAGCTGTAAATGATTTAGAGCAAATAAAAAACTTAAAAGTCTTTATAAAAGATACTATTCTTTTTGACGGAAAACCTAAGAAAGAACAATACCTATTTGAAGTCAATACAAAAACATGGTCATTAGGTACCAACCAAATCTCACTTATTGCAACGACAACTGACAATAAAACTAAACGAGATAATCGAAGGGTTCAACTACTATCAGATGTCTATCCAGAAGAGTTTACTGCAGAAGTGATTAAAGCATACCCTCATCAAACCTCTTCTTATACTCAGGGGCTCGAGTTCGATGGTAACCAGCTTTACGAAGGAACAGGCAGCCAAGGCAATACGGGGATTAGCATGATTGGGAAGGTGAACTATGAAACTGGACAAATCCAAGAACGCAAAAATCTTGATCAAAAGTATTTTGGTGAAGGAATCACTATAATGGGCAATGAATTATTTCAATTGACTTGGCAAAATAATACGTGTTTTGTGTACGATAAGAATACACTTGAACCGCTAAAAGAATTCAATTATAATGGTGAAGGTTGGGGTTTATGCAATGATGGTGAGTTCCTAATTATGTCTGATGGATCTGAACGCATCTCATTCCTTGACCCAACGAATTTTGCATTAAAAAAAGTAATTGAAGTATACTCCAACGAAGGTCCCGTTAAAGCGCTAAATGAATTGGAGTATATAAATGGGAAAATCTTTGCTAATGTTTATCAAACAGACTTTATCGTAGTAATTGATCCATCAACCGGAACAGTTGAAAAGCGAATTGACGCTAGTTTAGTCGCATTGGATCATAGAAAAACAGGAGAAGTCTTAAATGGGATTGCATACCTCAAAGAATCACAACAGTTGTTCATTACAGGTAAAAACTGGCCAAGTCTTTTAGAAGTTGGTCTGGTTAAATAAGATAACCTTACAACTGTCCTGCAACTGTAACTACTTTGCGCTTAACATTACTTGATGCTTCATTCACGTTAAAAAATGAGAAGAGAATTATGTGGGGACCTATAGAGGCTTTTTTGCCTTCTTCATTTGTTCCATCCCACTTAACAGTCCCTTTGGCTCCAAGAAGATGATCTTTTAGCAGAACTTTTACCAACCTACCCATATCATCGTAGATCATTAAATCTCCTAAAAGCGTCGGATCTCCAACCTCATAAGTAATTAATAAAGCGTCTTGAAATCCATCGCCATCAGGTGAAAAAGATGTCGAAGACAATGTTATTTCTCCTTCCGGTGCTCCCACATTAATACTTTGAGAGTTTTCACCTCCTGGTGTTCCAAAACCTACGGTTTCGCTAGCACTATGCCAATTTGAGGAGTCGTTGGACTCAAGTTCTAAATTGAAACGTTCCAGACTAACCCCGTCTTCCGATTGTAAGAGTCCAAAATGCCACTCATCAGAATAAGAAACTTTATCCATAACCTGTCCAAAATACCCAAGATAAACCGTAGAAGAATCATTATTATAACTCGGGAGCGATTCCATTTGAACAAATTTACCCGGCACGGCATAAGGGTATTGCATGATCTGAAAGTTTGAGTCAGTTGTTAGAACAGCGTATGACAAGGGAGGCATAATGAAGCTCTGGTCTATCAGTTTTTGATTTGAAATTGTATCATCGTCATAATTAGATAATGACCAATTTATTAAATCGATGTACTTATCTGAAGAATTGAACAGCTCTACATAATCAGAACCGGAAGTAACAGGATTAAAAAGAATTTCATTTATGATAATATCCCCCATTTCTGGTGTTTGGGGTAAAACAAAAGATCCTTGAAAATCTGTTGAGTTACCAGAGCAGTCAGCTACGCCAGCTATCGAAAATGTATACACCTGCCCTGGAGTAATCGTTTCAACAAAAGTTAATACCATTTGGTCAGGATAAGAACTTGAGATTAAACGCTGATCAATTGTCAAATTTGGTGATAAAGATATTACAGCACTCGCTAAGCTCAAAGAGTCCATACCTTCAGAAAAGTCAAGGGTTAAAAAGTTTGGAGTTCCTGCTTGCAAATTTAACAACTGCGGTAGCTCCGTATCTGGGGTAAGATCTAAAATGCTATTCGGCGCACCAGGCGTACCTCCATTTGAATTATTACTGGCTGCCCAATTGTCTACATCGGAACACGCTAGCTCTGGATT
>CBFHJL010000048.1:0-22172 GCA_965656195.1 Brumimicrobium sp.
TTTGATACACTATCCTATAGCCCTCAAGGACCTGTATTTGATTATAATAACAGCATTATTATTTCTGATAATAATCAAGAACTCGTTGACATTAATAATGACGGAATAATTCGTGTTAAAGGTGCACTAATCATTGATAATAACGTTGCTTACAGTTTAAATGAACAGAACTTTGAATTCAGTGAAAATCAAGATCTTAATCAGTACCCATATTTTCCGAGCTCGGGAATTGTAGTAAAGTCCAATTCACAATTACTTGTTTCCGATTGCGATTTTTCAAATGTTGATGGATGTGCAGATACATGGGGTGGTATTGAAGTACTATCAAACGATTTAGGTGAAGATGGGGCTTTGGAACTTATAAATTCCTCAGTATCAAATGCCGTAATTGGAGTTTCCACTTTTGCTAAGACTAATGGTTATGGTGATTCATTGAGTGGAGGGAGAGTATATATTCAGAATTGTGACTTCAGTAATAACCAGTCTTCAATTATACTAGATGGTGAGTATAACAGAATGTCTACTCCCCAGATTCTTAATACTTCTTTCATCAATGAAAATGCAAATAATTCACAAATGATCAAATCAAATAATGTCGATTTTGTTCTTGACCAAAGCTATTTCAAGGGAGCTCAAAATTCTTCACCTGATTCAAGAGGTACAGGAGTAGAATTAAATGCTGCAAGAATTCTTTCATTAGGTTACAAACCTAATACTACGAATAGTGATAACACATTCGAGTCACTGACTACAGCCGTTTTGATTAAAAACAATACAGAGTCTATGAAAATCAATGATTTTGTTTTCTCTAATAATTCAACAGCTATACTAGTTCAGGACAGTAAGAATTTACAAATAGCGAATAATTATATTGTTTTAGCAGAAGGTTCTTATCAATATGAAGCTATTGGAATAAAACAAAAAGGTGATTCTTATTCAGTAATAGCTAACAATGAAATAGAAGGTACAGGGAACAGTGTATTTAGCCATGGGATCATTTTTCAAGCTCAAGATAACCCTTTGAATGTTATACGAAATAATGATTTCTCTGGTTCAATGGGCAACGCCATTTCATTTGAAGGTGATAACAGATTAGAATATTTGGCTTGTAACAATTTTGATGTTCAAGGATTATCAGATATTCTAGTTGAAGAGTTGAACAGTACTAATGGTTCTTTAACAATAAATAACGAGCTCTTATTAAATGATTTTTCATCATGTGGTGACGTAGCAACAAACTTAAACATGGAACAATCTAACTTTTTTGAATACCAAGACGCTCAAAGCTATTCACCAAATTGTTACATAGGTAATATAGCTGTTAGCTCATTTAATATTGAGGTAGATCGTCAAGCTAAATGCAAGTATCAACTATCTGAAAATATAGCAGATAAGCTTGAGAATGAACTTACACAAAATGACGAATCTCTAAACATTGAAAATCAAGAATTGAAAGACGTTGAAGAATACGCTGTATATCCAAACCCAACTCATGGTAGAATTAATATCAATACAACTAATAACCTTAAGAAAGTCATTATATATTCTAGCACAGGTCAGATAGTAAAAGCAATTAATTCAGAAGAGTTAAACCTGACACATTCATTGAATATTGCGTCTGGAGTTTATTCTGTTGTATTTATGTCAACTGATTCAGAAATTACAACACAAAAGTTAGTCATCCAATAATTATAGGATAAAAGAATTTGAATCACTTCGTCTTAACATATTAAATTGAAAAAATGAAACGTATGAAAAAGATTAGAGTAATCAAATGGAGAGAAGATTATCTAACCTTACAACAATTAATGAGTTGTGAATTATTTTTCTAATAAATAATAAATACTGGTCAAAGAACTCCTTTAAAGTCTGTGTACCACTTGAATTTAGATTCTATTATTTTTTCCTTATTCACTTTTAAATAGTCTAAAAATGCTTTTGCAACAGGAGATAAGTTTTTGCCTTTTAGCCAAACCAAGCTCCAGTTAGTCCTGATTGGTAACCCAGGAACTTGAGTAATATGGAGTTGCTCATTTTCGAGCTCATTCCTAATTCCGATTAGTGGCATAATTGAGTACCCTAAACCTGCGATAACAGCTTGCTTAACAGCCTCGTTAGATGTAAGCTCAAGTTTCTTAATGACAGAAGCTTCTTTATCTTGTAAGAATAGTTCCATTGACTTTCGAGTACCAGATCCTTCTTCACGGAAAATAAGTGGTAAGTTCTCTAAAATCTTATGCGTCTTATCCTTGCTATTATCTAGCTTCTCATTTCCAACAAGCCATAATTCATTGGATAAAAGATCTAACCGTTCTAATTGCAGATGATCAGGAAGGATAGAAACCAGAGCAAAGTCTACATCATTATTTTCTAAATGATTGATTACTGTAGATTTATTCGTGACATCCATATTCAGTTGAATAGCCTTATTAGAACGAATGAATTCAGATAGGAAATTGGGCATAATATACTTTCCTGTTGATACGATAGATATTTTAAGTTTACCGATTAGATCACCTTTGTACGCCATTGTTTTATAATCAATAGCATTTACTTGATCGATAATTCGCCTTGCTGCTTCGGCAATTTCTTCACCAAAATCAGTCACATATAACTTTCGACCAACAATTTCTGTAAGAGGGATTTCAAATTGATTTTGAAAGTTCTTTAATTGAATCGATACAGCTGGCTGAGTAAGGTGAAGCTCTTCTGAAGCTTTAGTTACACTCTTATGTTCTACTATCTTGAGAAAGATTTGTAATTGGTTGAGTGTATAGTTCATAAAATAAAATAATGCATTTCATTACAAAGATAAATAAAAATTAATGGGGAAGAGTTATTAAATTTGCACCAAACAAAACATAAGCTATGCGTAAAATTACAATTGCAAAAGGAGACGGTATCGGACCAGAAATCATGGATGCCACATTAAAAGTTTTAAAGGCGGCAGGTGCACCTTTAGAGTACGAGGAAATTAAAATTGGTGAAGAGGTATACCTTGCAGGTAATTCTTCAGGTATTTCAACTGAAAGTTGGGATACAATTAGGAGAAACAAGATTTTCTTAAAAGCTCCAATTACAACACCACAAGGTGGGGGGTATAAAAGTTTGAACGTAACGACTAGAAAATCATTGAACCTTTTTGCAAATGTAAGACCAGTTAAGAGTTATTACCCTTATGTAGATACAAAGCATCACAACATGGATGTAGTGATCGTTCGAGAAAACGAGGAAGATCTATATGCAGGAATTGAACACCGCCAAACTGATGAAGTTGAGCAGTGTCTGAAGTTAATTACCCGTCCTGGCTGTGAGAAAATCTGTAAATATGCTTTCGAATATGCAAGAGTCAATGGCAGAAAGAGAGTAACATGCTTTTCTAAAGATAATATAATGAAACAAACGGATGGTTTGTTTAGAAGAGTATTTAATGAAATCGCTGCTCAATATCCAGATATTGAAAGTGATCATATGATTATCGATATAGCATCAGCAAAACTTGCAAATTACCCTGAAGATTTTGATGTTATTGTTACAGCTAACTTATATGGAGATATTATCTCTGATATTGCTGCGGAAATAGCAGGATCAGTTGGTCTATGTGGATCAAGTAATATAGGTGAGGAGTGTTCTATGTTCGAAGCTATTCACGGTTCTGCTCCAGATATTGCTGGAAAGAAAATTGCAAACCCTAGTGGTTTGTTGAATGGAGCTGTTTTGATGCTTAGACACCTTGGTGAGCAAGAAGTAGCAAATAAAATTGAAAACGCTTGGTTAAAGACGTTAGAAGATAAAATCCATACTGCTGATATTTATAAAGAAGGTTCAAGTGCAAAAAGAGTGACTACTCAGGAATTTGCCGATGCTGTAATTGAAAGATTAGGACAAGAACCTTCAGAATTAAATGCTGTGCATAATGTAAATAGCGAAACAATTGAGTTCTTAAAGTATGAAAGAAAAACACATAAAAAAGAACTGAAAGGTGTTGATGTTTTTGTTCACGACCCAAGAAAAGATGCTGTTGAATTTGGAGATCAATTAAAGAAAGCAAGTACCGAAGATCTTGAATTAATACTTGTGACAAATAGAGGTGTAAAAGTTTGGCCAGAAGGATTCAGCGAGACTTTCTGCACTGATCACTGGAGATGTCGTTTTGTTTCTAAAGACGAAAAGACAGTATCAAATAATGAAGTTATTGAATTGCTGAAAAGCGTTGGGGAACATGGTTTTGATGCTATCAAAACAGAAAACCTTTACTACTTCGACGGAGAAAGAGGTTTCTCTTTAGGTCAGGGTCAATAGAAAATAGAAGGTAGCAAATGGCAATTGCGCTGTATGACAATGCGCGTGTGTTTATAGCCACGCAACACAAAAAGGAACAAGTAATTGCTCCAATTTTTGAAAAAGTCTATAATGCTAGGCCATTTGCTTCCTCTCTTATTGATACAAATCAATTTGGAACTTTTACGAGAGAAATAGAAAGAGTAGACGACCCAATTGAAACGCTACGTAAAAAGTGTAAATACGGTAAAGATGTATCAGGTTGTGATTTGGTCATCGCAAGCGAAGGTTCTTTTGGAGCCCATCCTGCTATACCTTTCACTAATGCCAATGAAGAGATTGTCATGTTTAAAGATTTTAAAAACAATCTCGAAGTAATTGGTAAGTACTTAAGTTCCGAAACGAACTTGTATGAGGAAGACATTGCGTCTCTTCAAGAGCTAAACGAAGCTTTTGAAAATATTCAGTTTCCTTCACATGGATTGATTGTTAAGGATAAGGACAAAAATGAAGTGATTTTAAAGAATCAATTTGATAAAGAAAGTATCATCAAATTTATAAGTGCTTCATTAAGATCTGGTCAAAATATTACGGTTTCTTCAGATATGAGAGCTTTATATAATCCTACGAGGATGAAGAATATAGAGCATGCAACGCTTGATCTTATAAAGAACCTTAAGTCCTTTTGTCCAGCATGTAATACTCCTGGTTTCGTTGTGAAAGAAAACAAACCAGGTTTACCGTGCTCAAGTTGTGGCTTACCAACAAAATCGATTCTTTTATCGATCAAAGTATGCCAAAAATGTAGTTATGAACAGGAGAATAAATTTCCGAATGGTAAAGAATCAGAAAATCCGATGTACTGCGATTTTTGTAATCCTTAAAAAATATTAGTTATGAAGAATCAATTAGCGATCGTTTGTCCATCTGCACATTTAGAATCTTACGTGCAGTCTACTTTTATGAAAGAGCCTTTGATATCCACCGCTTTAGGCACTACATTGCATACCAATAACAGAGATGTTATGGGGCTTTTAGCTGAAACTATTGAGCTTAATAATATAAATCAAGTATCATTCGTAGCTGACATTAATACGATGATGATCCGTGAATTCATGGAGGGTCGATCCACAGGTATGGTTACTGTTGATAGGTTTTATCAATATGTTTTTGATATGTATGAGAATGAAATTCTTGAAACAGAGAGCGCATACAAACAACGCTATACATTTATAGAGTTTCTAATTAAGGAACAGGTGAGAGAGTTACATACCGCATTCGATCAACTTTCAAATTCAGTTTTAGCAGACTTGCAGATAGATGGTTATATTGTCGATCGAAGTGCTGATATTAAATGGAGTGTTTTTGATGGTAAACATTCAATAGCTAAATAATATATTGAAATGAACTTAGATCTTCTTATTGAGAATTTGACGAATCCAGCTTTACTCTTCTTTTTACTGGGTATAATAGCGGTTTACGTTAAAAGTGATTTAGCAATACCTTCAAACTCTTCGAAGTTTATTTCGATATACCTTCTTTTTAGTATAGGTTTTAAAGGTGGGCAAGAGCTTTCTCACGAATCTTTTGATGGTGAAGTTATTGGAACTATTCTTTTTGGATTATTTGTTTCAATTCTTATACCCGTTTACGCTTTTTTTATTTTAAAAAGGAAGACCTCAGTTCCAAATGCAGGTGCTATCGCAGCTGCTTATGGTTCAATTAGTGCAGTAACATTTGTGACAGCTGTCTCTTATTTAGAGATGCAAAATATGTCAGTTCATGGCCACATGGTTGCTTTAATGGCGCTCATGGAAGCTCCTGCCATCATTACTGGACTGATCTTAATCTCAATGTTTAACAGCAAGGAAGAAGAGCAAATAAAGAAAGGACAAGCAATTAGACATTCATTCACCAATGGTAGTGTATTGTTAATACTTGGTAGTCTTGTTATAGGTTATTTAGCAACTGACAAACAAGCCGAAGGTATTGAACCTTTTACAACAGATATTTTTAAAGGGTTTTTAGCCATATTTTTATTAGACATGGGTATCGTAAGTGGTAGGAAACTCAGTTCATTTCTTTCGAATGGCTTATTTCCGTTGATATTTGCGATTGTCATACCTTTAATCAATGGAAGTCTTGTTGCATATCTATCAATACACATTACACCAGACATTTCTAGTCGATTTATGTTAGCAATTTTAGCGGCAAGTGCATCATATATTGCTGTTCCAGCTGCGATGAAAATAGCTGTACCAAAAGCAAATCCAGGATTATATCTACCAATGGCTTTAGCAATTACTTTTCCCGTGAATGTGACATTGGGAATGCCGATCTATTTTTACCTCGCTCAGATTACTTAACCTCTGTTACGGAAAGGGTATATTTTAGAATAGAGTTTGGTGGAATTTTATCAGTTTTCTTAGTGCCATAGCCGAGGTGAGGAGGTATAATCAAAACTATTGATCCGACGCCATGAAGTTGCATAAGTCCTTCCTGCCAACCAACTATTAGTTCATGAACTTTAAATGTTAAGGCTTCTTCTTGAGGAATGATTTGAAATACTTCACCATCTAAGAATTCACCAGTATAATGGAATGAGACTTGATCTGTATATCTAATCAATGGTGCTTGCTCTGTATCTTCGAGTATATTATAATATAATCCACTCTCGGTTTTAGTCATTTTGAGATCATTCTCTTCAATGTACTTATCTATTGCTTTATTGAAAGAGTTAATATCATCTTCTGAGTATGATTTACAACCTAAAACAAGTATTGATAAACTTAATAAAAACGAAATCCTCATAACTTAACAGGTATTAATTCGTAGCCTTCATCTTCTAATAGCTTTATTACTCCTTTCGGACCACCAAGATGTCCCGCTCCAACAGCAATAAAACACTTATTTCGTTTGATAAGTTTACGAATTTGAGGAATCCAATTTTGATTTCTATCAGTTAGAAAATCTTTCTCCATATTACCCATTTCACCGCCTTCTGATGTTGTGTATCTATAAATAGAATCAATATCCTGAGTTAAGAACACTTCAATGATCTCACTAGAACTAGCAGATTCAGTTTCGGAATAACTTTCTTTCAATGTAGCTATGAGCATATCTATCTGTTGCTCAATTGATATTTTGTCAAAAATCGCAACTTGATCCTCAATCGTTTCTAAGCCCTTAATCTCTATAGAGTCTTCTTTAGCCAATTTCTCTAGTGTCAACTCATAACTTTCTGGATTATCTCCGAAAGTATTTTTAGTCATTAATTGCATAATGACAAGAGGTTTCATTTTACTGAACATCATTCTCATATTCTCTTCATCATAGCCAAGTTCTTTTTCGGTATAATCAAATAGAGAGTCAAGTTGTTGCTCTGTGAAATAGTTAAATACATTGCCTGTATCTAACATCATATATTTAACCAAATTAACATCTTCAGAGATTCCTCCGATCTCCATAACTAAAACCTCACTATTTTTCAATTTTTCCTCAATGTGCTCTGGAAACAAAAATTTATCCTGGGGTATCAAGTGCATTGTACCCATTATGTATGAAGGGCTTTCTACTTTCTTCCCTTTGATTTCCCATAGTAATGAAGAGGTTAATGTATCACTTTTTTGAGCCACAAGAGTGTTGCCAAGGCAAATGGTGAAAAGCACTAAAAAAATCAATTTCATTTTTTAAATTTTAATTCAGCAAGATAAGAATCGTCTTTTGAAAATAGAACTTTCATATTGAGTCCACATTCATCGGCATTTGATTCTAATGTTTGTTCATCGACATATAACCAAGGAAACCACCCCGTAGTGTGGTCATCATAATTCATCTTAAACTTAAAATTTCCGTAATACTCAGTATTTAAGTCTACCCAGAGGCCGCCATCTTCTTCTTGGTAGAAGTATTTCACGTCTGTACTATCACATAGTATTTTACCCTTTTCTGTCAACAAGCCTTTCAAATGGTTTAATAGATTTGGTAACGAACTCAAATCTCCTGCCAAACCGATACCATTCATTAATAAAAGTATAGTATCGTACTTTTCTTCTGCAGAACTCATGCCCATAATGCTTATCTGAACATTTTTATCATTCGGAAACTTAGTATTCAAATAGTTTATGGAACCCTTGCTTGTATCAATAGCAGTCACTTCAAAGCCTTTATCTCTTAACCATCTGCAATGCGGACCTGCGGCAGTTCCAACATCCAATACTTTCCCGTGACAACTTTTAAGTGCAAGTTGTTCAAGTTCTGGCATTAACTCAAACGTTCTAAACAAATAATCAACAGGGATTACGTCATTCTCCATAAGATCAGACTCAACTTCGATAGGAGAGGAGCTTCCGTTTTTCACATAGCACTCAATAGCTTTTCCTATGGGATCATTTTTAGCCATTAATTAAATATCGAGATCATCAATATTCTCAAAGTTTTCACTACCGAATTCATCATCAAAATCGTCGTCGTAGTCATATCCTTGCAGATCTTTATCTACTTCAGTCTCAAAACGCATGTTGTCAATTTTCTCACCAACATTAGCTTTTAGACTCTCAGGCACTTCACCAACGCTCATTAGTAACTCCGCATTGTCTACATTCTTGTCCATTATTTCCTGAAGTTCAATCAGGAAAATAAACATATTTAAAAAGTCATGCACTAGAATTAATCGCTGTGAAGGAGACTGAATTTTTTCACGAATCATGACATTACTCATTTCATCAGGAGTTTCATTGTCCTGAGCTCCAAAAGACATATCCATAAGGCTTATTTCCTCGCCTTTGTTCCAGTCTTGGTCACTTACAAAAAAGGAAGCCATTTGGTCGTTGCTAAATTCAAAAGCATCCAATATTGACATATAGAATTGCTCTAAGGTCAAATCGTCATTAATGGCAATGTCACGAAAAACTTCTTCTTTTTCAACACTATCTAGTAATACTCTAAATTTCAGTCCTGGCATTTTCCCTTTTTCATTCTAACAACTCACGAAGTTAATGGTTTTGAATAGTCTTTAATCCAATTTCTTTGCCAATTTTAAGCATCAGCTCAAAGGCTTCATCATAATCGTTTTTAATTTCACCATCAAGTATCGATTCCTTTATCTTCTGCTTGATCATTCCTATTTCGTTAGATGGACCAATGTCAAATGTTTTCATTATTAACTGACCATCGACCGGTGGTTGGAAATTACGTACATGATCTTTCTCTTCGACACTTCTTAGTTTATCCTCTACGATTTCAAAATTCTTTTTGTACTTCCTGACTTTAAATTCATTCTTTGAAGTGATGTCAGCATTACAAAGCTTCATGAGATCATCGATGTCGTCACCTGCTTCATTCAATAGTCGACGGATTGCAGAATCAGTTACATTTCCTTTTACCAAAGCAATAGGTCTTAAATGTAAGCGAACTAGTTTTTGAACATACTTCATCTTATGATCCATCGGCAACTTGAGTCTCCTGAAAATCTTTGGAACCATTCTAGCTCCCATATCCTCATGACCATGAAAGGTCCAACCAGCTTTATGATGAAACCTCTTCGTAGGTGGTTTAGCGATGTCATGCATAATAGCACTCCATCTCAACCAAAGATTATCTGTCACTTTACAGATGTTATCTAAAACTTCTAAGGTATGATAGAAATTATCTTTGTGAGATTTACCATTCTTAGTTTCCACACCCTTAAGTGCTATCATTTCAGGAAAGAATTGATGGAGTAATTGTGTAGCTAAGAGCAATTTAAAACCTCTCGATGGTTCTGAACTCAAAATAATCTTATTCAATTCATCCGAAATACGCTCCCTAGATATGATTTCTAAACGTTCTGCATTAACCTTTATAGACTCAAGACTTTCATTTTCGATTCTGAAGCCCAACTGAGTTGCAAATCGAATGGCGCGTAGCATACGAAGTGGATCGTCAGAATATGTAGTGTCTGGCTTAAGAGGTGTACGAATCAATCCATTTTTAAGGTCTTCAAAACCGTTGAATGGATCAATCAACGCACCGAATGATTCTTCCCTTAAATCTAAGGCTAGCGCATTGATTGTGAAATCACGTCTGTTTTGATCGTCTTGAAGCGATCCATCTTCTACTATAGGCTTTCTTGAATTCCTGTTGTAAGACTCCTTTCGCGCACCTACAAACTCAATATCGAGGTCTTTGTAAACAAAATGGGCGGTACCAAAACTCTTGAAAGTAGAAACTTTCTTAACTCTTAATTTGGCAGCTACCTTTTCTGCTAAATCAAGTCCATTGCCAACAACCACAATATCAATATCCTTTGACGGGCGTTCAATTAATAAATCACGCACGTAACCACCGATTACATATGCCTCTAAGCCTTCTTCTTTTAAGATTTGTTGGGTAACCTTAAAAACCGGATGTTTTAAAAATTTAGCGTAATTCTCTACCATTTCGAATGCAAATATACTGGTCTTTTGACAAAAATCAGTGCTCACTTTTGATCCATCCATAAACTCCTTTGTTCTTGAAGTTTACGTGATTGATAACTGCACTAGATTCTTCACTGATACCATTAAACATAATAACATATTGCCATTCTCCCTGTTTTGCTAGGACCTTATAAAGTGCACCTTCATTATATGATATAATAATATTCGTATTAGACCGCTCTAGGAACGCATTTTTCTCTACAACCTTTGGAGACCATCGCAAGATTGTCTTTTTTTCAAGTATCTTATAGGATCCATCGAAAGTAACCGAATCTGGAAAAAATGGTCCTACCATATCCCCGGCATCTCTACCGACGAAAAATCGGTCTTTCGCTTTAATTTGGTCTCCTATATACCGCAGTGTGTAGATGTTGTGACTAGCGTAGCGGCAACATGGATATTGATGTGTATAAAGTATTAATTCATTTGTGTAAGGATGCCTTTTAAAAGCAATCAGTCTCCCAGGTTCACCGAATAGTCTAGAGTCCGATAGTTCAGGATCATAAATTTCAACGAATTCCCGCTCGTCAGTGTACGAATTCAAACCAGTAAAAAGTAGGAGAGGAGTATCGTTTTCACGAAACTTGATCCATTTCCATTGACTTGAAAAGGCTTCCCAATAGATTTGGAAATCAGCATTAATTCCAGTTAATTCATGGGGTAACTTTTGTTCATCGAATAATATTTTTACTTTGGACTTCGTCTCTTTAGAAGTAAGAAATACATCCGAAACATCTGCGTTCCCGCCATTCACGAAAACATCAACCGGTATATCCTTTAAGGTTGGTTTGTTCTGAGCCAAACTAATCAGAGGGAATAGAGCGATGACTAAAACTATAACTTTTATCATAACACAAAAAAAAGAGGGAGTGGATAACACTCCCTCTTATATTATTTACTAATGATTATTTATCTTTCTTCTCGTCTTCTTTTGCAGATTCATCATCATTCTTTGACGATTTCTTCTTTGGACTTGCTTTTTTTCCTTTTTGAATTTTAGATGTTAAACCATCTTTTGCACTATTCAAACTCAAAGCAATTTTATCTCCTTCAGAAATCTCAGAATTTATGATTTGTTCAGCCAAAGGATCTTCGACATACTTCTGAATAGCTCTCTTCAGTGGGCGAGCACCAAATTTAGAGTCATATCCTTTATCTACAATAAAGTCTTTCGCATCTTTCTTCAACTCAATCTCATACCCAAGATCATTAATTCTTTTGTACAAGTGCGCTAATTCAAGATCGATGATTTTGTAAATGCTATCTCTATCTAATGACTTGAAAAGAATCATATCATCAACTCTATTCAAGAATTCTGGAGAAAATGCCTTTCTCAACGCATTTTGAATTACAGTCTTCTGATCATCTTCAGTAGATGCCATTCGAGCGGCAGTTCCAAATCCAACCCCAGTACCAAAATCTTGAAGCTGTCTTGCTCCAATATTCGAGGTCATGATCAATATTGTATTTTTAAAATCAATCTTTCGACCCAAACCATCTGTCATGTGACCGTCATCGAGAGCCTGTAATAAAAGATTGAATACATCTGGATGTGCTTTCTCTATTTCATCAAGTAATACAATAGAGTAGGGCTTTCTTCTTACCTTTTCTGTCAATTGACCACCTTCTTCATATCCTACGTATCCCGGAGGTGCTCCAACCAATCTTGAAATTGAGAACTTCTCCATATACTCAGACATATCGATTCGTATTAAAGAATCCTCTGTGTCGAACATATGTTTTGATAGCACTTTAGCAAGTTGTGTTTTACCAACTCCTGTAGGCCCTAAGAAAAAGAATGATCCTATAGGCTTGTTAGGGTCTTTTAAACCAGCTCTGTTTCGCTGAATTGCCTTTACTACTTTACTAACAGCTTCATCCTGACCGATAACTTGAGATCTGATGTCATCATACATCTTAGCCAGCTTACCGCTTTCTTTCTCTGCAATACGTTGAACTGGTATACCCGTCATCATAGCTACAACATCCGCAACATGCTCAATTGTAACTGTTACTCGATGATTCTTAGTATCTTCTTCCCACTTAATCTTTTCTTCCTCTAATTTATCTTGAAGCTTCTTTTCACTATCTCTAAGCTCAGCAGCTTTTTCATATTGCTGAGACTTGATCACATCATTCTTTTGTTCCTTAACTTCCTCGATCTGACTTTCAATCTCAAGAATGATCTTAGGTACATTAATATTAGTTAAGTGAACTCTAGATCCAACTTCATCTAAGGCGTCGATTGCCTTGTCTGGAAGATGTCTATCAGAGATGTATCTATCGGTTAAAGAAACACAAGCTTTGATAGCATCTTCAGTATAAGTAACACCGTGATGATCTTCGTAACGCTCTTTAATATTCTCAAGGATTTGTTCTGTTTCCTCTACAGAAGTAGGTTCCACAAGTACTTTTTGAAAACGACGCTCTAATGCACCATCCTTTTCAATGTATTGACGATATTCATCTAACGTTGTTGCACCAATCGCTTGCAATTCTCCTCTTGCCAGGGCTGGTTTAAACATATTTGAAGCATCTAATGAACCACTTGCTCCACCTGCGCCTATTATTGTATGAATTTCATCAATGAATAATATAATATCTGGATTCTTTTCGATCTCAGCCATTACTGCTTTCATTCGTTCTTCAAACTGACCTCGGTACTTTGTCCCTGCAACGAGAGAGGCAAGGTCTAGACTCACAATTCTCTTATTAAAAAGAACACGTGATACTTTACGCTGAACAATTCTCAAAGCCAAACCTTCAGCGATAGCACTTTTACCAACACCAGGTTCTCCAATAAGAATTGGATTGTTTTTCTTTCTTCTTGAAAGGATCTGACTTACGCGCTCAATTTCTTTTTCACGTCCTACTATTGGATCTAATCGATCTGCTTCCGCCATCTTAGTTAGATCTCTACCGAAGTTGTCTAGCACTGGAGTTTTAGATTTGGACTCACTTGCCTTACGACCACTTCCTCCTGATGATCCGCTACCTCCAGCAAACCCTGCATCTCCTCCTTCATCAGAGCCAGGGAACTCCGCACTTGGATTGTTTTCTTCTAACATAGCTTCTATTTCATCTTTAATATTGTCGTAAATAATTCCATACTTATTAAGTGTTCGACAAGCAACATTATTTTCATCCTTAAGAATAGACAACAGTAAATGTTCCGTTCCTATCACAGGGCTTTTAAATAATTTTGCCTCAAGGTAAGTTATCTTGAGAACTTTCTCAGCTTGTTTTACCAACGGTATGTTTGTTAAGTCCTTGGCATTGCCAGCAGCTGATTTTGTTAAGTATGATTCTATTTGCTGTCTGATCTGCTGAAGATCAAGGTTAAACTCTTTGAGTACGCGAATACCTAAACCTTCACCTTCTCTAATTAAACCCAGCAGCAAATGCTCCACACCAATATAATCATTACCAAGTCTCAATGCCTCTTCACGACTGAAGTTGATGACATCTTTGACTCTTGGTGAAAATTTAGCTTCCATATAATATTTGTATTGTTTTTCTATTGCAAAAAAAGTCGAGTAAGTACGACTTACCAAAAATATAACGAATTAAAGACAAAATCGTTGAAGTTGTTCACAATTTTCCACAGATTTTTGTGCATAAAATTCATTTTTCAATCGATTTTCGTGTGAATTAATTCTCTATTTTCGACCATTCAACGTATGCACAATTTTCGTGCTATAATAAATTAAATGACAAGATGGCAGAAGGAGAAAGAATCGTAAAGATTAACATCGAGGATGAAATGAAATCTGCGTACATTGATTATTCAATGTCCGTAATCGTTTCTCGGGCACTTCCCGATGTGCGAGATGGTTTTAAGCCAGTGCATCGACGTGTACTTTATGGTATGCAAGATCTCGGTGTTTATTCAAATAAAGCTCACAAAAAGTCCGCTAGAATTGTAGGGGAGGTACTTGGTAAGTATCACCCACACGGGGATAGTTCAGTATATGATACAATGGTGCGTATGGCTCAACATTGGTCATTGCGCTACCCGCTTGTAGATGGTCAGGGTAACTTTGGTTCTGTTGATGGTGACAGTCCTGCAGCAATGCGTTATACCGAGGCACGTCTAAGAAAGATTGCTGAAGAAATGCTTGCCGATCTTGAAAAGGAAACCGTTGATTTCGAAAACAATTTTGATGATAGTTTACAGGAGCCAACTGTTCTTCCTACAAAAGTTCCAAACTTACTAATGAATGGAGCCAGTGGAATTGCAGTAGGTATGGCAACAAATATGGCTCCGCATAACCTGACTGAGTGTCTCGATGGAATCTCTGCTTATATAGACAACAGAGATATCGATGTTGAAGGCTTAATGGAGCACATTAAAGCACCGGATTTCCCAACTGGAGGTATAATATATGGTTACGACGGAGTTAAGTCGGCATTTGAGACAGGTAAAGGACGTATAGTATTGCGTGCTAAAGCTGAGATCGAAGAAAACAAACAGGGAAAAGAACATATACTTGTTACAGAAATTCCTTACCAGGTGAATAAGGCAGATATGATCAAGAAGACTGCTGACTTGGTGAATGATGGTAAGATAGAGGGTATAACAGATATTAGAGATGAATCTGATAGAAATGGAATGCGTATCGTTTATGAATTAAAACGAGATGCAATCCCGAATGTAGTATTGAATAAATTATTCAAGTATACATCTCTACAAACTTCATTCTCAGTTAATAACATATGTCTCGTTAATGGAAGACCTGTTTTACTGAATTTGAAGGAAATTATTGAGAAATTCGTAGAATTCCGTCATGAGGTAGTAATAAAGAGAACTAAATTTGACTTAAGAAAAGCAGAAGAAAGAGCTCACTTATTAGAAGGTTTAATCATTGCTTCCGATAATATTGATGAAGTAATTAAGATGATAAGAGCTTCTAAGAGTCCTGACGAAGCGAGAGAAAAGTTAATGGCTCGATTCGAGCTATCTGATTTGCAAGCTCGAGCAATCGTTGAAATGCGTCTGCGTCAGTTAACAGGACTTGAGCAGGATAAGCTTAGAGCAGAGTATGAAGATTTAATGAATACCATTGCTGACCTTAAGGATATTCTAGCAAATGAATCGCGTAGAATGGAGATAATCAAAGAAGAACTTCAATATATCCGTGATAAATATGGTGATGAGCGTCGTTCTCGCATCGAATATTCTGCATCAGAAATGCGTATTGAAGACCTTATTCCTGATGAAGAGGTTGTAGTTACAATTTCTCATGCCGGTTATATTAAGCGAACTAATCTTAATGAGTACAAGGCTCAAAAGAGAGGTGGGACAGGATCTAAAGGAAGTACTACCAGAGATAAGGATTTCTTAGAATCAATTTTTGTGGCTACAAACCACAACTACTTATTAATTTTCACTGAAAAAGGGAAGTGTTTCTGGATGCGTGTATTTGAAGTGCCGGAAGGAAGTAAAACTTCAAAAGGTCGTGCAATTCAAAACCTAATGAACATCGAACAAGATGATTCTATTAAGGCATACATTAATGTTAAGGACCTTACTGATGAAGATTATGTCAACAGTAACTTCATAGTAATGTGTACTAAGAATGGGATTATCAAGAAAACGAAGCTTGAAGCATATTCTCGTCCAAGAACAAATGGTATAAACGCTATTAAGATTAATGAAGGTGATGAACTTCTAGAAGCCAAATTAACGAATGGTAATAACGAGATTATCTTAGCTAAGAAATCTGGCTATGCTATTCGATTCAATGAATCAACAGTAAGAACTGTAGGCCGTAACTCTATTGGAGTTAAAGGTGTTACAATGAGCAAACCTAACGATGAAGTAATTGGCATGATATGCCTTGAACCAGATTCTGAAAACTCAATCATGGTTGTTTCAGAAAACGGGTATGGTAAGCGATCATTCTTCAACGATCCTGAAACAGGTGAACCTGTATACAGAGTTACCAATAGAGGTGGAAAAGGAGTTAAAACAATTTCTGTAACCGATAAAACAGGAAACCTAATTGCAATTAAGAATGTAACTGACGAAGACGATTTGATGATCATCACGAAACGTGGTATTACAATACGTACTTCTATAGACCAAGTTAGAGTAATGGGTAGAGCTGCGCAAGGAGTTAAAATCATCAACCTTAAGAAAGGTGGTGAAATTGCTGCAGTTGCCAAGGTGCCTAAATCTGATGAAGAGGAGGAAATCGAAGGCGTTGAAGGAGAAAATCCTGAAAATCCAGAGAATGGCACGGAAAATGATAATACTGAAGCATAATTCAAAAAAGTAAAAAGGAATGAATTTAAAAACTGTAAGAATTGCATTGTTAACAATTGTTGTTGCGATTTCAACAAATATCAGTGCACAGAATAGTAATGTGGTATCAGCTGCTATTGAATACAAAAAGTATAGGCCTAATCTTATGCAAGGAAAGGCAGATGATGCGAAAGAGGTTATTCTTGAAGCAAAGTCTTTCATTGACAAGGCAATGAAGCACGAGGATACAAAAAACGATGAGAAAGCCAATTATTACAATGGCGTAATCTATTTTGGAGTCATTGAATTATCTGCTCAATTTGAGGATCTTAAAGAATATCAAAACGAGGAAACAATGGAAATGATTCAGTCATCATTCAAAGTTGCTAGCGAGAGCAGAAAATACAAGAGAGAAGTAGATGATTTTGTGGACGGTAAAGTATCTGACGCCATGACATATGGACAAGGTTTTTTTCAAGCAAAGAAATTCGAAATGGCGTACGGAATGTTCTCCGGAGCATATGAGCTTCAGAAGCTAATTGATAGAGAAGATGAAGACATGAAAAACAATGCGATCATCTCAGCGCGTAACTACATTGATACACTGAAAAAGCAAAAAGAGAATGACAAGGCGATTGAATTTATCGAGCAAGTAAGCGAATCATTTCCAAAAAGTTCTCAAATTGCTATACAAGGTGTAAATGTTGCACTTGATATGAACGACATGGAGCAAGCTGAGAAATTCTTCCATGCAGCAGCTGAAGCAGACCCAACGAATAAGGCTTTATTCAGTACAATGGGTTCTATTTATCTTGCTAATGCGGATAATGGATTCCAAGAACTTCAAGGAATGGATGTAACTGATGCCGGTTATCCTGAGAAGGCTGCTGAAGTTGAAGAACTGTATACAAAAGCTCAGAATAACTTGAAAGAAGCCATTAAAATAGATTCTAAATATAAAGATGCTCTTTACAACCTAGGTGTGCTTTATTTGGGTAGAGGTCAAAAAATTGAAAAGAAGGCTAAGCAAATGGATTTTAATGATCCAAACTATGAGCCTACAATGGCTAAAAGTGAAGAGATGTATAAGAATGCAATTGAACCATTAGAGGCTTTTATTGAACAAGAACCAAATAACGCTGGTGTGCTTCAAGTACTATATCAAGTGCATAGAAGAGCTGGTAATACAGAAGAATTCAAAGCTTACAAGAAAAGATTTGATGATATCCAAGGCCAATAACAAGTATTGATATTACTATACAATAAAAAAGGAGAGCTAAATGCTCTCCTTTTTTATTTAACTAATTTAATATCAGTATCTGATAATTCAATCTTACGGTTCTTGTATAGATTGCCAACCGCTTTTTTGAAGGCCTTTTTACTTAGACCAAGCTTCTCTCTAATTAAATCAGGGTGGGACTTGTCAGTAATTTCAATTACACCATCATTCTCGTTCAAATAGTCCAGAACGGTTTGAGAGAAATGATCAAACTTTTCAAGTCCTACAGGTACTAACGATACATCAATTTTCCCGTCTTGACGAATAAATTCAACATATCCTGAAGTTCGTTCACCAGTTTTAAGTGGGCGAACGAGATGATCTTTGAATATCATCCCTTTATAAATATCATTTATAATCACTTCTCTCCCTAGATCAGAAATTTCACCTACAAAAAGATCTATTTCATCTCCAATCTCTAAATCCTTAACATCAGTTGATAAATAGCGATTGATTTTTGTAGTACCTAGTAGACGATCAGTAACTTCATCCTTAATCAAACGAATCAAGTATTCACCACCTTCAACCATTTTAGCATGTTGCTCTTTGAATGGAACGAATAAATCCTTTTCTAGCCCCCAATCAAGAAAAGCACCAATCGGAGTTACATCCTTAACAATTAAAAAGGCAAATTGATTGAGTGTTACGAAGGGAATCTCTGTTGTCGCGACAGGTCTGTCTTCAGAATCTTTATAGATAAAAACGGTAATATCACTTCCCACCTCGAAAGATTCTTCGAGATATTTATTGGGCAGTAGAACTTCTTCTCCTTGTTCGTTTTCTATGAACGCTCCAACACTTGTAAAGCGATCTATTGTAAAAGTTGAGTATTCCCCTATGTTCATGCTAAAATTTAATTAGCGACAAAGGTACGCTTAATAATACAACTTAGAAAGCAACTTAGAATTCACAATCAAACAAGGAATATTCTCTTCATTTGTAATTAGCTTCTGAGCATAATTATCGAAAGCTGCAAAGAGGCTAGAGGAGTGGTAAGCTAGCGCTATCATATCCGCTTTATTGGACTTGGCATAATTAATCACTTTATGATGAAAAGACTTAGATCCTTTAATCATCTTAATAGAGGATTTAACATCTTTTTCCTGGTACTCCTTCTTTACTAAAGAAATCCTAATTTTCATTTGCTGAGACAGTCTAGGGTCTTTTTGCACTTCACTAATAACGTGAACTTCAGAATCAAATCTTCTAGCAAGTTCTCCAGCAACATTAATGATTTGTAAGCTTTCTTTTGAAACATCAATTGGAACAACAATATTTTTTATGTCTCGATGTGGAACACCTTCTTGAACAACTAAGAATGGTACACTTGTAGAAGTAACGACCTTAATGGCATAAGAACCAAATAGTTTCTGCATCCCTTTTGCTCCATGAGTTCCCATGACAATCATACGAGATTCTTTGTCTTCAGCAATCTTACCTATATCATCAAAAATATTCCCGACTTTTACCACTGCTTTAACTTCAACATCTCCAACTCCAAGATCGAGGTTGCCAATAATACTATTCAACTTTTTAAGTGCAGCAGGTTTATTCTCTTTACTGCTTACAATGTGTAAAAGATCAATTGAGGTTTTTTTAGGTTTAGCTAAATATAATGCATACTTTAATGCAGCATCACCAACACTAGTGAAATCATGAGGTACGATAAACAAATTGGAATTCATAAGCTAAAGAGTTGTCGTTTAATCAAATATAATTAAAAAAAATAAGAATACCATTTGTCACAGTTTAACGGGTACTCTATTCAGAAGATTAAAAAAAAATATCTGATTAGAAACAACCTTTTGAAATATGCTGACGTCTTAATAACACGTAAAGCATTTTCCACTGCTACTAATGTTTACTAACTATAAATAAGTCTAGCTCACCGCTAGGCTTATTTTATTTTCGGCAAGTATAAACAAAAGCAGGAGGGATATTCTTCGGCGTGAAGTCTATCTTGACAGATGAATAAATACGCTTTAATAGTTTCTTAGCATTGAGCGAATATTGAAACTGTACGTACAAACCATTGCTTTTCAAAGCACCTTGGGCTCTTTTTAGAATATGAGATGTTAACTTCTCGTCAAAATTTGCTAGGGGAAGAGAAGATATTACAGCATCGAGTACGCTGATATTATGTTCAGCCATGTGCTTCGAAATATTTTCTGCGCTGTCATTGATCAAAATCACATTTTCATTTCCCTCAAATTCCTTGGCTAACTTAGCATAAAATGCATCGTGAAGTTCGAATACAAGAAGCTTTGCGTTACTATTCATTTTTTCTAAGATCATCCTAGTAAAAACTCCAGTTCCAGGGCCATACTCTGCAATACAGTTGCAATTATCAAAATCGATATTCTTGAGCATTAATCTACCAAGGGTTTTAGAACTCGGGCTAATTGCTCCAACAATTTTTTTCTCTTTAAAAAACTCTTTTAAAAAATATTTCTTCTTCTTCAATTTTAAATACTTTGGTTCAACTTTAGTTGTCCCTTTCTAATGACCCCAATTGCAGCTCCTTTAATCGTCGTGTTCATTAATGGTGAGTTGGTGCTTTTGGATTGATTAGAAATATCATTGTATTCCCATTCAATATCTGGATCAAATAGTGTTAGGTCTGCTGCTTCTCCTTTTATAATCGTAGATTCTTTTAAACCGACCAATTTTCGAGGAGCAGCGCTGATCTTTTCGATGATCAATTCGTGGTATTGTTCAAAGTGGTTTGATAATGAACCATATAAGGTTTGTAGAGTTACATTTCCAAATGAAGCATGATCAAACTCCAGATCTTTCTCTTCGATATTCTGAGGAGTATGATTAGAAACAATACAATCTATAGTTCCATCCTTTAAACCTTCCCAAAGTGCATTGAGATCTGCCGGGGTTCGGTATGGCGGAAGCACCTTGTGATTCGTATCAAATCCTAAAACATCTGTTTCTGAATAAAGCAAATGATTGGCATAAACATCACATGTCACCTTCAATCCTTTGGCTTTAGCAGCTCTTATCAATTCAAGGGATTCTCCTGTGGAAACACCAGTGAAATGAATCTGACCATTAGTATATTCAAGTAAGCTCAAGTCTCTTTGAATCTGAATTGTCTCTCCAACTGCTGGAATAGCTTTCAAACCAGTCTTTACAGAAGCAATTCCTTCGTTTACTTGACCATCTCCAATAATAGAAGAATTCTGAGGGAAGCTAACTACAAGACCATCAAAATTCTGGGTGTAAAGCAATGCTCTATGCATAATTCCTGCAGTTAAGAAATTATTACCATCGCTATATATACGCACTCCATTCTGATACAAATCATACATCTCAGAGAGCTGGTCTCCTTTCATCCTATGGGTTACAGATCCAATAGCGTGTAACTCTACCGTAGCTTCTGAATTATGACTTCTAATGTATTTTACCTGAGCTTTATTATCAGTAACAGGATCATTCTCGGAAGAAACATAGACGTGACCAAAACCACCTGACTCAGCCGCGGCAATTCCTGTACTTAAATCTTCTTTATGCTCATTACCTGGGTCACAAAAATTCGCTTTTAAATCAACCCAACTAAGAGAAATATGGAGATTTTGACTTTCTATTACAGTTTCTGCATCTTCGCAGTTAATGTGATCTGCAATATCAGTAATGAAACCATTCTCAATTAAAAGGTCCTTCTTCAACTTGTGATGAGGCGAAGAAGCGTCTAAAATTGTCGCTTGTTTAATGTAAATCTTCATTTTAAACTTTCCAGAGTAATACGATCATCATTTCTGCAATGAATAATACCAAAGCCAAAGTTAAAAGAATTCTCCAGTATTCATTCGGTTTCTCGACTGATAATTGATGAATATCTTCAAAATCTTCGAGCGTATTGAAGCTCGTATTATTAATACCGAATGAGCTCAAATAA
>CBFHJL010000049.1:0-22123 GCA_965656195.1 Brumimicrobium sp.
GTTTCATATGCAGCTGGATTGGCAGTCGAGTTCGTATTTGGATTCATCAAAGGCCATGGTTTGCATGAAGGTTTTTTAGTTTCTGGTATGTTGATTCCACTAACTATGCCTGCTGATGTTCCTTTATGGATGGTAGCTGTTGCAACAGTATTTGCCGTTGTAATAGGTAAGGAAGTCTTCGGGGGAACAGGAATGAATATTTTGAATGTCGCACTGACAGCTAGAGCATTCCTATTCTTTGCATACCCAACTAAAATGTCTGGTGACAAAGTTTGGAAATCTGGAACGGATGAGATTGCAGCTAATTTTACTGCGAATGGAGATAAGTTGCCAGATGCATATACTGGTGCTACGGCTCTCGGGGATCTTCAGTCCTTTGTCGGGGATTCACCCACGGTCGCCGGAAAATCTCTAACTGAAGCTGCAACTAACGCTGATATGATAGAGAGTTTTGGTAATGCTTATGATCCTATCCATGCATTCATTGGAATGATTCCTGGATCAGTAGGTGAAACTTCGGCTCTAGCAGCATTGTTAGGAGGAGCTATACTATTATTTACTGGTGTTGCCTCTTGGAGAATTATCTTATCTTTCTTTGCAGGTGGATTTGTATTTGGATTATTGATGAACGCTGTTGGAGCGAACGCATACATGGAACTACCAGCATATTACCACCTTGTAATTGGAGGTTTTGCTTTTGGTGCAGTCTTTATGGCGACAGACCCAGTTACAGCATCTCAGACACAATATGGAAAACTTTGGTATGGCTTCCTTGGAGGTGGACTTGCAATACTTATTAGAGTATTGAATCCAGCTTATCCAGAGGGAGTAATGTTAGCGATCTTATTCATGAATGTAATGGCTCCATTAGTAGATCATTATGTGGTTCAAATGAATATTTCAAGACGTAAAAAACGATTTAAAACGAAAACAGCGTAATCATGGCAGTGAATAAAGATGGTAACGGTTATACGTTCGGTTTCTCAATCGTTCTGGTTGTTGTTGTAGGTGTTATTCTCTCAACAATTTCAATTGGATTAGAACCTTATAAGAAAGCGAATGTTGCGGTAAAGAAAAAAATGGATATTCTATCAGCTATTGGAATAGAGTCTACACGTGCAAATGGTGAAGAACTCTACACACAATATGTTGAAGATAGCTACGTGATTTCTGCAGACGGAGAGATTCAGGAAGGTCTTCCTAAAGAAAAAACAGCATTTTATCTAGATGTGCAAAAGCAATTTAGAGACAAGCAAACAGCTACTGAGGATCGCTTGTATCCTATCTTCGAAGCAACGAAAGATGGAGAAAAGATTTTCGTTCTTCCAGTTGTAGGTAAAGGACTTTGGGGGCCGATTTGGGGTTATTTAGCGATAGCAGATGACTATAAAACAATCAAGGGTGCTTCTTTTGATCATAAAGGTGAAACTCCTGGTCTTGGTGCAGAAATAAAGCAAGACTTTTTTGAAAATCAGTTCAAAGGTGAGCAAATTGCCGAAGAGGGATCTTTCCAACCTATAATGGTTGTTAAAGATAATTCTGGTTCTGAGGAACAAAAAGTGGATGGTATCACAGGTGGTACTATTACATCTAAAGGAGTAGAAGAAATGGTGAACAGGACCATGAAAGTTTATCGTAAATATTTCAGTAAAATAGCAGAGAAATGAGTGAAACTGCAGAAGATTTAAAGAAACCAAGTGAGCCATTGTTCTCAAAGAAGAACAAAAAGCTTATTACTGACCCTTTAACGGACAACAACCCTATTACTATTCAGGTATTGGGAATCTGTTCGGCCTTAGCAATTACAGTTCAGGTTGAGCAAGCATTTTGGATGTCTGTTTCAGTGATTTTCGTGATGGTGTTGGGTAACCTAGTAGTATCTCTACTTAGAAACTTGATTCCTTCAAGAGTTCGTATTATCGTTCAACTTGTGATTGTTGCATCGCTTGTGATTATAGTGAATGAAATGCTTATGGCATTCGTTCCAGATGTCTCGGAAAAACTCTCCGTATTTGTTGGTCTAATTATTACCAACTGTATAATCATGGGACGTTTTGAAGCCTTTGCAATGAGTAATAAACCATTCCCTTCTATATTAGATGCGATTGGTAATGCTTTAGGATATGCTTGGATTTTGATGGTCGTGGCACTGGTGCGTGAAGTATTCGGTTCTGGAAAGATCTGGGGTTGGAACTTCATGGGAAGTAACCTTCCTGGAGAAGAGTCTGGTATTTATACGACAGCGTATATGAATAATAACATGATGATCTTGCCTCCAATGGCATTGATTGTTGTAGGTATCATAATCTGGATTCAACGTTCAAGGAATACAGACTTAGTAGAAGAACACTAAAATTGGTAAGGACTGAATTATGGAAAGTACATTAGATATATTCGTAAAAGCAATCTTCTCGGAAAATATGATTTTCGCATATTTCCTAGGAATGTGCTCATACCTTGCCGTTTCAAAAACGGTTAAGACAGCAGTAGGATTAGGAGCTGCAGTTATTTTTGTATTGGGAATCACGATTCCGATAAACTATTTACTTGAGAACTTTGTTCTTAAGGAAGGAGCTTTAGAATGGTTAAACCCTGCATATGGAACAAGTGGTGACTCGACAATCAATTTAGGTTTCTTGTCGTTCATTATGTTTATTGCAGTGATTGCCTCGATGGTGCAGTTGGTAGAAATGTTAGTTGAGAAGTTTGCTCCAGCTCTTTATGGAGCTTTAGGAATTTTCCTTCCTTTGATTGCTGTGAACTGTTCTATATTAGGTGGTTCTTTGTTCATGCAAGAACGTCAGTATTCATCTATAGGTGATGCTACGATGTTTGGTATTGGGTCTGGAATAGGTTGGTTCTTGGCTATTGTTGCGATTGCAGCGATTCGTGAGAAAATTCGTTATTCAAACGTTCCACCGGCACTGAGAGGATTAGGTATCACATTTATCATCACTGGATTAATGGGGATAGCATTCATGAGCTTTATGGGAATTAAGTATGTTGATGAGGGTGGAGCAGATGAAGCAAAACCAGGTATTGAAACATCGCAAGTTATTAATGATAAAACGCAGAAGTAATGGGATTGTCAGTAGCAGTTACAGTAATTTTCTTCCTAGCAGTTATCCTCGTTTTGGTGAGTATGCTGCTTTTTGTTAAGGCGAAGTTATCGCCAGCTGGAAAGATAAAAATTACGATCAACGGAGAGAAAGAATTAGAGGTTGATGGTGGTAATACACTCCTTAGTACTTTGAGTAATGAAGGAATATATTTACCTTCTGCTTGTGGTGGAGGTGGAACATGTGTTCAATGTGTATGTCAGGTTCACTCCGGAGGAGGGAGTATTCTTCCAACGGAAGAACCACATTTCTCAAGAAAAGAAATCAAAGATGATTATCGTCTTGGATGTCAAGTGAAGGTTAAAGAAGACATGGAGCTTGAACTTCCTGAGGAAATCATGGGAATTAAAGAATGGGAAGCAGAAGTAGTATCTAACTACAACGTTGCATCTTTCATTAAAGAGTTTATTGTTGAAATTCCAGAAGACATGGATTACAAGGCTGGAGGATATATCCAGATTCGTGTCCCAAATTGTGTTGTGGATTTCAAAGACATGGATATTACAGCTCACCCAGAAGATCATAAAGGTGAACCAGATAAGTTTAAGGCAGAGTGGGATAAATTCAAACTTTGGCCACTTACAATGAAGAATACTGAGGATACGGTTAGAGCTTATTCTATGGCATCATATCCGGCAGAAGGTCGTAAGATCATGTTGAATGTGCGTATTGCAACCCCTCCTTTTGATAAAAAGGCAGGTGACTGGATGAAAGTTAACCCGGGTATCGCATCTTCATACATTTTTAACTGTAAGAAAGGTGATAAAGTTATTATCTCAGGACCTTATGGAGAATTCTTTATCAATGAAGAAAGTGATTCAGAAATGCTTTACATTGGTGGTGGTGCCGGAATGGCACCAATGCGTTCGCACTTATACGAATTATTTAAGACAATGAGAACAGACCGTAAAGTAACTTATTGGTACGGTGGTCGTTCAAAAGCTGAATTGTTCTATATTGAGCACTTCCGTGAATTGGAACGTGAATTCCCGAACTTCAAGTTCTTTATGGCACTTTCAGAACCGCTTCCAGAAGATAACTGGGTAGAAAAGAAAGATATTTATGATGAGGAAGGTGATGGTTTCTTAGGTTTTGTTCACCAAGTGGTGATTAACCAATATTTAGAGAAACATGATGAACCTGAAGAAATAGAATTTTACTTCTGTGGTCCTCCTTTAATGAACCAAGCTGTACTTAAGATGTGCGATGATTGGGGAGTTCCACCAGAAAATGTATCATTTGATGACTTCGGTGGTTAATCCAAAGAATATAGATAAAAATAAAAAAAGCGTCCTGTAGTGGGACGCTTTTTTTATTTGTGTAAATAGTGTGATTTTAGATTTCTAAATCTCGTGCACTTTTATGAACCTTTTCTTTAAGTTCTTCCATATATTTAACAAGTCTGTTTAGCAATTCAGGTTGTTGGGCTCCTATTATCTTTGCTGCTAGTATACCAGCGTTCTTGGCACCATCTAAAGCTACTGTCGCTACAGGAATACCTCCTGGCATTTGTAATATAGAAAGTATTGAGTCCCATCCGTCAATTGAATTACGAGACTTAACAGGAACACCAATAACGGGAAGTGGAGTCATGGAAGCAGTCATTCCTGGTAAATGAGCAGCACCACCAGCTCCTGCAATGATCACTTTAATACCTCTCGTGTGGGCATTGTTTGCATAATCGATCATTTTCTCAGGTGTTCTATGTGCCGAAACAATGTCGATTTCATATGCTACACCAAGATGATCTAGAATATCCGCTGCCTCCTGCATTATAGGTAAATCGGATGTGCTTCCCATAATAATTCCTACTTCTGCCATAGTTTTTATTTTGAGGTAAAGATAAGAAGTTTTTGTTTGTCTTATTTGATACTGTCGATAGCTTCTGCTAAAGAATAGTCCTTATCGGTAATTGTACCTTCGTCATGCGTTGTAATTGTAATGTCTACAATGTTGTAATCATGAATAAAAATATCTGGATGATGTTGAGATTTTTCTGCTATCTCTCCAACTTGATTAACAAACGATAAAGCACTTTTGAAATTATCAAATTTGAAGATTTGATGGAGCGCGTTATTTTCTTCTTTCCACGACATAGCTTTTTAATTTTAGAACGATAGAAATGAGATTTTGTTGCTGAGAATCCTAAGTAATTCTTAAGCTTTCAGGATATGATCCATAAATTTTTTTTATATTAGTGATTCATAAAATACTTAATTATGAAATATTTCTTAGCCATCGTTGTGTCAATTCTCTTAATTATTAGTTGTAGAAAAAAGGAAGAAAGAGAATATCAAAGTCTAGATTCTATTGGAGCTTTGCATTGTTCGAATGGTATCGTTGATGCTGATGAATGGGGAGAGGATTGTGGTGGTTCTGATTGTAGTGAATGTGATCAAAATCAAGCCCCTTGTACATTAGCTTCAAATTCAATTTATGTATATGACGGGTCATTTCTTTCAACAAAGCAATTTACAGGGTATAGTATAGATACTGCGGCTGATGGAACTATAGATTTCTATGGTTATGTTGAGAATAGCTCGTTTAATTATCTACACATTAAGTTTAACGTAGTAAGTGTTACTACCGTATACGACGGGGTTAAAAATGAATTTGATTTGGATGATGATAATCAAGTTTTTGCTGAGTATGTTGACACGGGTTTAAATTCGGACCTGACAGGTTTTGGAGATGTATATGTAAACCGAAATTCAGATGGTGAACTGAATATACAATCGTGTTACTATAGCTTCTCATCTCTTTTTGTCAATGAGCCTCCACAAGAGCAATGGTTCAATATAACTTTTACCCTCTAAATAATTCATTTTAAATATGACACGTATCTCTAGCAAATCTTTTTTCGTTCTAATTGTATTAATGCACTTTGGTCTAAGTTTTTCGCATGCACAGGAAAATACAGATACCGTATTCTATAAAATGGTTTACGATGACCCTACGTTCTCTTATGCGGGAATAGGTGCAAGTTTTGATGTATCATTGAATGATCATAATTTAACACTAGCTGCCTTTGGTTTGGGAGGGACATATTATAGTTATGATAAAAAGATCTTAGCGACGGTTCGTTCTAGATTTCATGTAGGGGAGGGGCTTACAGATTTCGCAAGTAAAGGACAACCAGCACTAGAATCAGTTTATGAGACTGAAAAATCCAGAGATATTACTATTGGGGGGACTTACTTATTTAAACAGGATATCCAGAAAGTTGAGTCCTTCATTACGGTAGATAAAAAACGAAATGTTGATTATGTTGCGGAAGTCGAAGCACTTGAAGCTACTCAGTATGGAGGAGGAGTAGGAGTACGATTTATGTCTACTTATTACAATTTTGGATCTTCAGATAAACTGACAGGAGTATTGCAAGATAACGGGGAAGAGTTGTCTATTGATAAGGTAACAGCATCATATCTCACACAACAAGTCTTGCGATTATCTTTTTCAAGATTGAAAGTTCAAGAATTTGAAATATTAACTGATAAATTTGGTCATAAGATGAGCAGTGTTTTTTCCAGGGTTTATGGAGGGCTGCAATTTGCTATGAATCAACGTCTTGATGATGTTTTAGAAATCATTGAAGTACAGAACGGTCAGTCAGTTGAGGAGATAGGTTATCGATACTCACTTAATGAAACAGTTGATTTATTACCTGTTGGTTTATTCGTCGGATTTGAAGCGCTGAGTGGATTGAAAGCAGGATGGGGAGGAAGTATTGGTACGAGACTAGAAGCTGGCCTAATGCCTGGCCCTACAAATTTTTTACAGAGTAATTTATATCTAGATCTTTCATTCTTCTTTGAGTTTGGAAATTTATTCAATGAATAGCAGGCTCATATCGTTTTAAAAATTCCCTCACTATACGGTTAGATAGTAGTCTAGAGTCAGGAATTTGAGTAATGTATAGTCAGCTAGTTCTAACTGTTATACCATTTTCTTTGAGTTTAGAATCCCTGCCATCTCCACTTGTATCTCTTTAGCCTTCTCTCCAGCTTTTTCAGCAAAATCCTTTCCATCAGAAGCATAAAGTATTCCTCGAGAAGAATTGACCAATAATCCGCAGTCTTCATTCCAGCCGTAATTTGCGGTATCTGTGAGACTTCCTCCTTGAGCTCCAATGCCTGGAACTAGAAAGAAGTGATCAGGGACATTTTCTCGAACCGTACCAATACTTTCGGCACGAGTTGCACCAACTACATACATAAGATTGCTAGGAGTTCCCCATTTAGCGGTAGTCCGTAGTACTCTTTCATATAGTTTCTCTCCATTCATATCAGTCATGAATTGAAAGTCTAACGCTCCTTTATTTGACGTTAAAGCAAGTATAATAACCCATTTGTCTTTATACTCGAGAAACGGTGTGATTGAGTCTTCCCCCATATATGGAGCTATAGTTACAGCGTCAAAGTCCATATATTCAAAGAACGTTTTCGCATAATATCGAGAAGTGTTCCCTATATCACCACGTTTAGCATCCGCAATTGTGAATTTATCTTTCGGAATATATTCTACAGTCTTTTTTAAAGTATCCCAACCTTTGGGACCGAGACATTCGTAAAACGCTATGTTAGGCTTATAGGCAACACAGAAATCTTTTGTAGCATCAATGATTGCTTTATTAAATTCGAAAATAGGATCTTCGTATTCCAATAGATGCTTTGGAATTCTCTCCAAATCTGTGTCCAAACCTACACATAGAAATGAACGACGTTGTTTTATATTTCGGATTAAATCTTCTCTTTTCATTTCAACAAAAATTGATAAGCAAGCGGCAAATATAAGGGTTTCATTCAGAACATTACATTCGCTAGGCCATGTATCTATTTGTTCTTTTAATTCTCGATTGTAACTTTTGTTACATGTGTATAATTGAATTTAGTGATCAACCAATAATTATTAGGTACAATACGTAAAAATTAATTATATTCGTAGTGATTTAGGTGGTTAGGTTAGGTTGATTAACAAGAGGGAAAGGACGCCTGTCCATTCCCTCTTGTGTTTTTTAGTAAGTCTTTGCACAAAAAAAAGGACTAATACTTATTGGTCCTTCTTTAATACTTTGTAGTTAAACTATGCTATACCAAACCTTCTTCACCTTTCATCTTCTCTGCATTTTCCGCAACTTTTAACGCGTCAATCATTTCCTGAATATCGCCATTCATGAAAGATGAGAGGTTATACATTGTTTTATTAATACGATGATCTGTAATCCTTCCTTGTGGATAATTGTATGTTCTGATTTTAGCAGAGCGGTCTCCAGATGAAACTAGTGATTTTCTTTTTTCAGCTCTTTCCTCTTGCTTTTTCTCTAACTCGGCTTGATAGAGTCTAGAACGAAGTACTTTTAATGCTTTATCGTAATTCTTGTGCTGCGAACGACCATCTTGACATTCCACAACAATATTTGTAGGGATGTGTGTTAAACGAATTGCAGATTCCGTTTTGTTTACGTGCTGACCTCCTGCACCAGAAGCACGATAAGTATCTCTTCTTACGTCAGCCATATTCAGATCGATATCTACCTCTTCTGCCTCGGGGAGTACCGCAACTGTTATTGCAGAAGTATGGACTCTTCCCTGAGACTCTGTTTCAGGAACTCGTTGAACACGGTGTACTCCAGATTCAAATTTCATTGTACCATAAACTCCATCACCTTCTACGTTCATAGATACTTCCTTATATCCTTTTGTACCCCCTTCATTTGAGTTTACAATTTCAACTTTCCAACCACGCTCTTTAAAGTACATTGTATACATTCTATAGATGTCTTCAACGAATATACACGCTTCATCACCGCCTGTTCCAGATCTTAATTCGATAATGACATTTTTATCATCTTCTGGATCTTTAGGAATTAGCATCGTTTTGATTTCTTCCTCCATAGCAGGACGAGCGTTCTCTAACTCATCAAGTTCCATTTTCGCCATTTCGCGCATTTCTGGATCTTTCTCAGCATCTAGCATTTCCTTCGAAGATTCGATGTTTTCAAGTACGTTTTTGTACTCATGATACATTTTATCAACGTCCTCAAGTTCCTTATACTCTTTGTTTAGCTTAACGTAACGCGGCATGTCAGAAATGATGTCAGGGTCGACGATCAGCTGACCTACCTCTTTAAAGCGATAGTGAATAGCTTCTAATTTTTTAAGTAAACTAACTTCTTTCATAATTATCTAGTATTCGAATGTCCCAAATTCAGAAGAAATAGTTAAGTGCTTTTTATCACTTGATTCTACTCTTCCTACGATTTGAGCATCTACGTTAAATGATTCTGATATTTTGATAATATCAGTAGCAAGATGCTCAGGAACATATAATTCCATTCTATGCCCCATATTAAAGACCTTATACATTTCAGCCCAGTCAGTACCAGACTCTTCATGAATGGTCTTAAATAAAGGTGGTACTGGGAACATGTTATCCTTTATGATGTGAAGATTGTCAATGAAATGAAGAACTTTTGTTTGTGCTCCACCACTACAATGTACCATACCATGGATATCTTTTCTATGTGCGGATAGTATTTTCTTAATGATAGGAGCATAAGTACGAGTAGGGGAGAGAACTAACTTACCTGCATCGATTGGACAGTCATCTACGTCTTGTGTTAATTTATATCCACCACTGTATACCAAATCGTCGGGTACAGAAGGGTCAAAACTTTCTGGATATTTTTCTTTCAAATATTTTTCAAACACATCGTGACGGGCAGATGTTAAACCATTTGATCCCATCCCACCATTATATTCACTTTCATAGCTTGCTTGTCCAGACGAAGATAATCCAACAATCACATCTCCTGCTTGAATATTCTTATTTGTAATGACATCCTCTTTTTTCATTCTGCAAACCACAGTTGAATCAACTATTATGGTGCGAACGAGATCTCCGACATCTGCAGTTTCTCCTCCAGTTGAGTATATTCCGATTCCCATCTCTCTAAGGTCCTCCAAGAGTTTCTCTGTGCCGTTGATAATAGCCGCAATTACATCACCGTCAACTAGATTCTTATTTCTTCCTATGGTGGAGGATAGTAGTATATTGTCTGTAGCACCTACGCAAAGTAAGTCGTCAACATTCATAATTAAAGCATCCTGAGCGATTCCTTTCCAAACCGATAAATCTCCCGTTTCTTTCCAATACATATATGCTAAAGAAGACTTTGTTCCAGCACCATCAGCGTGCATAACTACACAGTGATCTTCACTTCCTGATAATAGATCTGGAACAATCTTGCAAAATGCCTGAGGAAATAAACCCTTATCAATATTTTCAATTGCTTTGTGAACGTCTTCTTTACCTGCTGAAACGCCTCGCTGGTTGTATCGGTTATCTGCCATAATTTCTTTGGTCTAAAAAAGGCAAAGATAATGATTTTTTGGGAGGTGAGATTGGTGATTCAAAGGTGTTAAATTATTTAAACGATTCAGCTGAAAAAAAGAAGAATAAGGTGTTGGGTACTTTAATCGAATACCGCAACACCATAGTATTGAATATTTAATTTTTCTAACCGCCACCAGTAGGTTTTCGAACTGGTTTATTATTGTTTGGTTTTCTTTCGTTCTCGGGTCTTTCTTGGTTATTTGGCGTTCCTTGTTCGATTCTCTTACCTGTTTCTTTGATTACCTGCGGTAGTTTATTTAAAATTGGATTCGTTTCTTTTTCTACCTTTTTGTTCAAATCAGGCTCGCGACTACTTGATCGCTCTGGTTGTGAAGATCCCGAGGTATCAACTTGATGACTCGGCTCAATGTTCGCATACACATAGTCGAATACTGTGCTGTACATTTCATCTCTCGGTATACCAGCTTCTTCTGATTTTCTAAGTCCTTGAGCAATTTGTTCATCAGAGGCATCTGCGAGAGAAATACATCCGCTAGGATATCTAATTGAATCTGAAATGGCCGTCATTTGAATGGGAAATAAAGAATTTTTTTCATTCAATTGGAAAGTATTTCCGAAAGTATAGGCGATATACAGGCAAGACTTTTCTTGTTCGCTTAATACTTTTGGAGAACGCCTAAGATCTCCGAAAAGTTCTTCATGTGAATATGCAGCACGATCGTTAGAAATAGTGCTAGTATCATCGACAATCAAGTCATTTTTTAATCCATCGTTATTGCCTAATAGACCGAAATAGTCATTCCTACATTTTGGAACTTCAACATATAACTGGTACAAAACATTTTTTTCTGCCGTATCTTCATTATAACCAAAACTAAAATTCCTAATAACGGCCACTCGTAAACGTTCTCCAGTTGGCCATTTTACAACGAATCGATCTCCGGGAATGTGTCGGTTTTTAATGTTTTCAGGAAGATTGTTCAGTCTTAGCGTACCACCTTGTGAAAGGAGAATTGTCGTATCTCTTTCTGTGATGAGTACATTGTTAACATAAACTTCTCCATCAATTGGTTCTTCCGTACCTCTGAATTCTATAGTATCTCCATTGACATTTAGCGCAACTCCTCCATTTAGAGACCATGAACTCTCTGCATTTCTGCGGAACAATTGAGTTTGTATTGTAAAAGTACCGTCTTCAGAAGACGATAATAAGTAGTCTCCGGCATTTTGAAAATCATATCGCTCACCATCAAAAGTCAGCATATGCGGTTCTCCAGTCGATGATCCTTTTTGCATTTTACAAGTAGTTATTTCGAGATAATCTAACCAGGTCTGCCAAAAATAGGCGTCTCTTTTTCCACGAGATGACTCTTTTTCTTTTTCTAACTCTATTTTAGCTGCGCGTTTTAGACGGTCAATTCTTTTGATGTTCATCGTCTGTAATGCTTCAAAAGTAGTTTTGTCAAATCCTTCTGGGCGATTGGGTTGCGGTTGTTGCATAACCATAGAGGCGATACTTTCGTAAATAAAGCTTCCTGCTTCTTCGTTCCAGGCTTCAAAAATATTTTTGATATGCTCGGAATCCTTTTTCTTGAAGGAAACATTTTGGGCATTCACACTTCCAATAGAAGTGATGAAGAATAGACTAATAAATAGAGTGTAAGTATATTTCATAGCGTAGAATTATTATGTTATTCACAAGTTACTCAAAATGCGTACCACGATAGCGAATGTTTGAATTTTTTTATTTTTCCAAATGAATTCTCTTATTTTTACTAACGCATTAGAATCAACTTTCTGGAAAGTTTTGAATAATTTAAAAATGAAAAAGGGAGACCAAACGGCCTCCCTTTATATTCAAGTATATCTTACGATTATTTTTTGTCGTCTTCAACTTCTTCGAAGTCTACATCTGTAACTTCATCATCTGCATTGTTATCTCCTTCTGCATTTTCCGTACCACCTGCTTCCTGGCCTTCTTGACCCTGAGCATTGTACATGTCTTGAGATGCAGCTTGGAATACTGTATTTAATTTCTCAGAAGCTTCGTTGATTTTTGCAATTTCTTTTGCTTCAAATGCCGTTTTCAATTCTGCTAATGCATCTTCGATTGGCTTTTTCTTATCTTCTGGAATCTTATCTCCGTATTCTTTAAGTTGACGTTCAGTTTGGAAGATCAAAGAATCAGATTTATTAAGTGTATCGACCTCTTCTTTTTTCTGCTTATCAGAGTCTGCATTTGCTTCTGCTTCAGCCTTCATTCTTTCGATTTCCTCATCGCTAAGTCCTGAAGAAGCTTCAATCTTAATAGATTGCTCTTTTCCAGTACCTTTGTCTTTTGCAGAGATGTTCATTATACCATTTGCATCTATATCGAATGTTACTTCAATTTGAGGTTCACCTCTTCGTGCCGGTGGAATATCTGTCAATTGGAAGCGACCTAATGTTTTGTTGTCAGCTGCCATTGAACGTTCTCCCTGAAGTACATGAATATCTACTGAAGGCTGGTTGTCAGCTGCTGTCGAGAATGTTTCTGACTTCTTAGTTGGAATTGTAGTATTCGCATCAATTAACTTAGTCAGTACACCACCCATGGTTTCAATCCCAAGTGAAAGTGGGATTACATCAAGTAATAAAACATCCTTAACCTCACCTGTAAGTACACCTCCTTGAATTGCGGCACCAATTGCTACAACTTCATCAGGGTTAACTCCTTTCGAAGGGTCTTTTCCAAAGAAATTTTTAACTGCATCTTGAATCACTGGAATACGAGTAGAACCACCAACTAAAATTACTTCGTCAATATCACTTGTAGATAATCCTGCATTTTTAAGTGCTGAACGACAAGGCTCGATTGTTCTTTCGACAATATCAGAGATCAATTGCTCAAACTTAGAACGTTGTAAAGTTCTAACCAAGTGCTTAGGCACTCCATCAACAGGCATTATGTAAGGTAAGTTTATTTCTGTTGAAGTCGTTGATGATAATTCAATTTTTGCCTTCTCAGCAGCTTCTTTCAATCTCTGAAGTGCCATTGGGTCTTTACGAAGATCAATTCCTTCATCATTTTTGAATTCTTCAGCTAACCAAGTAATGATTGCTTCATCAACATCATCACCACCTAGATGTGTATCACCATCTGTTGCCAAAACTTCAAATACTCCATCTCCAAGCTCAAGAACAGAGACATCATGTGTACCTCCACCAAAATCAAATACAGCAACTTTTTGATCTACATCTTTTTTATCTAGACCGTATGCTAAAGCTGCAGCAGTTGGTTCGTTAATTATTCTCTTGATTGTCAATCCTGCAATTTCACCAGCTTCTTTAGTTGCTTGTCTTTGAGAATCGTTAAAGTATGCCGGTACAGTTACAACAGCTTCAGTTACTTCTTGACCTAAATAGTCTTCAGCAGTTTTCTTCATTTTCTGAAGAACCATAGCTGAGATTTCTTGAGGAGTGTACGTTCTGTCGTCAATCTTAACACGAGGAGTGTTATTATCTCCTTTAACTACTTCATACGACATTCTTTTGACTTCTTTGGCGACATCATCAAATGATGAACCCATAAATCTTTTAATCGAAGAAACAGTTTTTTGAGGATTTGTAATTGCTTGACGTTTTGCTGGATCACCAACTTTACGCTCTCCACCCTCAACAAATGCAACAATTGAAGGTGTTGTTCTTTTTCCTTCTGCATTTGTTATTACTACTGGCTCATTTCCTTCCATCACGGAAACACATGAATTAGTAGTACCTAAATCAATTCCTATTATTTTTCCCATATCAATTTATATTATGCTTTTTATAATTCTAATTCAGAATGCTTTTCTCAAGAGTTATGCCACCAGTTTTTTTAGTCATTTTTCGTTCATTTTGGCATATTTACGTTTGATCCTCATCATATTTCACTGACAACATGTCGCATTATGACAGGATTTCCTGAGAATTCATTAATTAGATCTGGATTATTTTTCTGCTATTGTCTTGAAATCATTAACTTTATAATCATGATTAGAATTGTATCGCTACTAACTATTTTGCTCTTACCAGTCTTTAATTCGATTGGGCAGGAAGTGACGCATGAGCATTCAGTTTATCATGCATACATTGAGAATAAAGGACAATGGCCAGATCATGTGTTTTTTATGAATCGCTTTGGCAGCGGTAATATGTGGGTAGAAAATGGTAGGGTATTATTTCATGTTCAAGATTACGATGCCGTGCAAAAGCAGCATTTAGATAAAAATGCAAGTGACTCCTTGTATTTCCGTCAAGAGGTAATAAATATGCATTTTGAAGGAGCAAATACTGTTACTGAAGTCTCTAGGTCAAATCCAACCAATCAATACTACAACTATTTTATAGGAGACGATCCTTCCAATTGGACCCATGAAGTTAGAGGTTATGCCTCTTTTACGCTTCATGATATGTATGATGGGATCGATGTCCGCTTTATTGAACAGGAAGAGCAGATTAAGTATGAATTCGTTGTAGATCCTAACATCAAAACTGACAAAATCAGATTGAGATATGGTAATCAGAAGAGTTTAACTGTCGATGATAAGGGAAGGCTGATCCTTGAGGGGGAGTTGGGTAAGATAATCGAGGAAAAGCCATATGCTTATCAAATTGTGAATGGTAAAATCATTGAGGTAGCATGTGAATTTATTGTTGACGAAGACGAGTTGTCTTTCAAATTGGGTGAATATAATAAGAGAGTGCAGCTGATTATAGATCCGACATTGGTTTTTGCAACGTATTGTGGGGCGATCTCTGATAACTTTGGGATGTCAGCAACCTATGGTTATGACGGTACGGCATATAATGCGGGAATGGTATATGGGAACGATTATCCTACTCCTGATCCGAATGCATATGATGTGAATTCTAACATGACAATCCCAGATGTGAATATTGCCACCACCGATGCATTTATATCTAAATATTCTCCAGATGGGACCACTATGATTTGGTCAACTTTTTTCGGGGGAGGAGATAACACACAGGGTACTGAAGTTCCACATTCTTTGATATGTGATACAGACAATAATATATATGTGTACGGTGTAACTTCATCTCTTGACTTTCCAATTGTTAATGGGTTTCAACCGAATCACGCAGGAGGAACTACGCTTTCGATCAATTCAAACGGGACAAATTTTGGAACTGTGGGTACAGATATTTTTGTTGCGAAATTTTCAGCGAATGGAAATAACTTGATGGGATCAACATATGTAGGTGGCTCCGAGAATGACGGTGTAAACTATCTTATTACTTCGGGGAATTATGGCAGTCCCGCTGCTTACGATAGTTTGACAACGAACTATGGTGATCAATTTAGAGGAGAGATTATGCTGGATTCAATTAATAATATTCTGGTTGGATCTTGTACAAGATCTTTAGATTTTCCACTTCAGAATGCTTTTCAGCCTGCTTTAAATGGTCAACAAGATGGGGTTGTTTTTAAGTTGAATAATGATTTTGCTTCACTTCAGTGGTCCAGTTTTTATGGCGGTTCGAATAACGATGCTGTTTATTCTATTAAAGTGGATTCAAGCGCAAATGTTGTTTTTGCAGGAGGAACAAGTTCAAATGACTTGATTGGAACTGCAGGTGGTTATCAGCCAGCCTATGGCGGAGGTATTACGGATGGATTCATCGGTAAGTTAACTCCAGATGGTCAGACATTGCAACAATCGACTTATTTAGGAGTGCCAGATTATGATCAAATCTTTTTTGTAGAAATAGACAGACTTGACAATATTTTTGTTGTTGGTCAAAGTAATGGAGGAAGTTTCCCTGTAATTAATGCCAACTATTCTAATGCAAATAGCGGCCAATTCATTGCTAAGTTTGAACCAACGCTTGATGTACTGATGGGGTCTACTGTTTTTGGAAGTGGAAGTGGGACATTTGATATTTCACCCAGTGCTTTCCTTGTTGATATATGTGGGAATATGTATGTTTCGGGTTGGGGTGCAAATATTCTTCAGCCAAATCCAATGTCAGGAATGCCCGTCACGCCTGATGCATTTCAACAAAACAGTCCCAACGGTTTTGATTTTTACTTGATTGTGATTGAAAGAGAGTTCAATAGTTTGCTGTATGGAACCTATATGGGAGGTACTACGTCAAATGAACATGTTGATGGTGGAACATCACGCTTTGATAAGAACGGGGTCGTTTATCAAGGTGTATGTGGAGGTTGTGGAGGAAACAGTGACTTTCCAACCACACCAGGAGCATGGTCTGATCAGAACTTGGCCAGTAATTGTAATGCGTTAGTATTTAAGTTTGACTTTAATCTAATTCCTAATGCTGAATTTACGGTCGACAACTCATTGGGATGTGCCCCATTTGAAGTTACTTTCGATAATTTTTCATCTGAATCCGATAGCTATATGTGGAATTTCGGAGATGGAAACCTAGATTCTACAACTTTTGAACCGACGATTACTTACACTAGTCCTGGAACATATGATGTTGAACTTTACGTAACAGATTCTATTTGTTTAATAACTGACACTGCTTTTATTACGATAACAGTAACTCCAGAATTAGTACTTGAGAATATGGCACCGATTTCATTATGCTCGCCAGAAACAATAAATCTTGAGGTCGATGCGAATGGAACGGCAACTCAGTTTGTATGGTCTTCAACCAGTGATCTTTCCGATACGCTGAATACAAACCTTTCTGATTCTACGGCTACTGTTTTTGCTCCCACCGATGGTTATTATTATGTGCAAGCTTCTAATTCAGGTTGTTCCGTTCTGGATAGTGTTGAAGTAAGTTTTACAAGTGCCGCCTTGGAATTATTAGGTGACACAGCGCTCTGTGTTGGAGATCAGGGCTTGGTTATTGCCTCAAGTGCAATTTCAGGGCTTACGTTTAGCAATTTCGACTGGTCAGCTGATTCAATTTTAGTCAATGGTGAAGGAACTAACCAAGTCGTTGTTGATCCAACAAGTTCTCAATACCTTTACTTAACTGCTACAGCTAGTAATGGATGCGTGATAACAGATTCGATATTTATTGCTGTAAGTAATATTAACACAAGCACAGTAAACGCTTCAGTTTCTGATGATGAAGTGCCTGTTGGGTCTACGGTCACACTAACTGCCTCGCCTTCGGGTGGATATTCTTACACGTGGACTCCTGATGAAAATCTGACTAATCCAAACGGTCAAACTACCGATGCATATGTGGAGGAAAATACAACATTCACTGTTCAAGTATCCGATGGAATTTGTACAAAGGAGGCATCTGTTTTAGTGAAGGTATTTGAATTCGTATGTGAGGAACCTTTTGTATTTGTGCCGAATGCGTTTACGCCCAATGGAGACAATGAAAATGATGTTCTTTTTGTAAGAAGTACAATTGTTGAGGAATTGGTGTTTAGAGTGTATAACAGATGGGGAGAATTGGTTTTTGAAACTACCGATATAAATCAAGGATGGGATGGAACTTTCAGAGGTAAAATGGTAGATCCAGATGTTTATGACTACTATCTTGACGGTTTTTGTATTGATGGACAATCATTTTTAATTCAAGGAAATATCACACTGATTCGCTAATATGACAAGAAAGATCTACATAGTTCTTTTCATGGTCTTTTCGTGCGGAACACTTTCTGCTCAAGATATTCACTGGTCACAGTACGACCATAACCCTGTATTTCAAAATCCTTCCAATGTAGGACAGTTTAATGGAGATTATCGTTTTCATGGAAACTTTAGGGATCAGTGGAGAAGTGTTACAGTTCCTTTTACAACTGTGCAAGTTTCGGCTGAGGCCAAAGGAGTGTTGTTGGATAATCTAAGTTTTGGATTGTTCATGTTCAATGATGCGGCGGGGGATGGAACGTTTAGAACAATAGAACTTCAACCAAGTGTATCTTACGTACATAAGCTCACCAGTGATTCTACGCATCTATTAAGAGGAGGTTTACAATTCGGTCTTAACTTCAGGTCATTTAATGCAGGGGCTTTTAACTTTGATAATCAATGGAACGGCACTTTTTTCGACAATGCGCTTCCAACCAATGAAAATTTTGCTAATCAAAGAAGATCTAATTTTACCTGGGGAACTGGAATTGGTTACGAGTATCAAGAAGGCAAACGAAAGAGAGTGCGAGCAGGTATAGGTTTATTCAACATCAATAGACCAAATCAAGGGTTCTTTGGTGAAGAAATTCAGAGAGACATGCGTTTCAACTTATTTGCTAGAGCAGAATATGAAATTGGTTTTGACTGGGATATACTTCCTAGTATTCAACTCAACTTGCAAGGAACATATCGCGAGTTCATCATTGGATCACAATTACGATATATCGTAAAAGATCGTCTAGGTGAATATCAAGCGATAATGGCTGGTGCATTTTTGAGAAGTAGTGATGCAGGTTATATTATGGTAGGAGGAGAATACCAAAACTGGTGGGCCGGTCTTTCTTATGATATCAACTTTTCTTCACTCTACGTGGCTAGTAAAGCAAGAGGAGGTCTTGAAATTAGTGTACGCTACATTCTGCAAAGGTTTAACCCAAGTAACATAAAACATAGAGTATGTCCAGACTACATTTGATTATTTTGTCTTTTGTTTTCTGCGGTTCTTTGTTCGGTCAGCAGGAGCTTAAGAAATATTTGGAGTTTGCTCAAGAAAAATTTAGAGAAGGGGATTATGTCTATTCGTTAAAGTATTATGACAAGGCTATGAAGATAGACTCAAACTCAATTAATACACTATGGGAATATGCTGAAACACTTCGCGCATATAAAGACTATAGAAAAGCGGCATATTATTACGGAAAAGTATACGATCGGGAGTCAGCAGAAATTTATCCTTACAGTTTATTGAATTATGGATTGATGCTTAAACAGACTGCCAGATACGATGAGGCACTTGATGTTTTTAAACTAGCAAAGAAGAAATATAGGAGTGATCGAAGAGGTTATCTATATAAGAAAAGTCGAAATGAAATTCAATCCTGTATTTGGGCCCGATCCAATGTAGGGGATTCATCAAAATTAATTTTTGAGCATCTTCCCGAATCGGTGAATTCGGTTGATTCAGAGTTTGGTCATCGTGTTTATGATGGTAAACTATACCTTTCTTCTTTAAAAGCTGACTCAACAAGTGAAGAAGTGGTATATGACACTAGTTACCATACACATTTATATACCTCTAGTATTGAAGACAGTTCTTTCAAGGATCCACAAAAAGTACAAGACCTTTTTTGGAATAAGTTCAATACAGGGAATGGAACGTTCAGCCTGGATGGTGAGCGATTCTATTTTAGTTATTGTGAGAATGAGAACATAGGGTATAGGTGTCAGATTCTGGTTGCTTATATCGAAGACGATGGATTTACAGGTATTGATACGCTTGGCCCGATCATAAATGAGCCAGGAGCAAATACAACAATGCCGTTTATTGGTGAATGGGAGGGAAGTGAAGTCCTTTTTTATGCATCTGATAGAGAAGACGGAGATGGTGGAATGGATATTTGGTATAGTTTCATAAAAAACGGAAATCAATTTAGGAGGCCAATCAACGTGAAGCGAATTAACTCAATGGATAATGAACTTTCACCTTATTGGGATAGCGAGAATACAACGCTGTATTTCAGTAGTTCATGGAACGATGGCTTTGGAGGATATGATGTCTTTCAATCCAAGTATACGACAACATTTCAAGCACCAGAGAATTTGCGAGAACCCGTGAATTCTCCTGCAAACGACCTTTATTATTTCGAAACCTCTACGAAGGATACAGTCTTCTTCAGTTCAAACCGATTAGGCGTAAACTACAGTAAAAATCCTACCTGTTGTAGTGATATATTCTTGCTTCGAAAGCCATTAGCACCTAAACCTCCAACAGTTGAAGAAAGCCTTGAGGATTTGAATAAACGATTGCCAGTTACGCTTTACTTTCACAATGATATCCCAAATCCAAGGTCATGGGATACAACTTCGAATGTGAACTACATGGATAGCTACGACGATTATATAGCTATGATTGACAGGTATAAAAATGAGTACTCTAATGGACTCAAAGGAGATGACGCTGCTGATGCAAAAGATGATATCGATGATTTCTTTTTGGAGTATGTTAAACAAGGTGTTTCCGACCTAGAATTATTCAGAGATCTATTGCTTGAAGAATTAAAAAGAGGACGAAAGATTCAAATGACAGTGAAAGGATTTGCTAGCCCGTTAGCTAAAACGGATTATAACGTCAATCTGACGAAGCGAAGAATTGCATCCATGGTGAATTACATGAAGGCATACGATAACGGCGTTTTCGTAGAGTATTTTGATGGAACAGCCGAAAATGGTGGGGCATTGTCAGTCGTTCAAGTTCCTTTCGGAGAGTATGAAGCCGACCAGATCACAAGTGATAATCCGAATGATGTAAAGAACTCAGTATATTCAAGAGCGGCAGCCATAGAGCGTAAAATTGAGATTCAGAGTGTGGATGTGATTAGAGAGGAAGATACGGTAACAACTGTTTTGAATGCAGTAGATCAAGTTATCGATGCCGGTGAATTGCCTTTAGGAACTCAAATTGAAAAGACCTTCACCATTGTAAACAACGGGGATAAACCAATCTCGATTGAGTCGTTTAGAATTCCATGTGACTGCATTACGGCCAAAACAGATATCAAGACGCTGAAACCCGGTGAGCGTGGCCAAGTAGAGGTAGCCTTTGATACGAAAGGGTATAAAGGGCATGAGGTCAAGTCCGTTTATATTAAGTACAGCGGAGCGAAAGAAGAACTGAGATTGGTCATTACGACTGAGCTAAAATAGTAAATCACTCGTTACATCGAATTTGAATGCTGATGTAAAGTATTCAATAACAGTTTAAAACAAACTAATTTCATACCATGTAAGTGATAAGTTCAATTATTTGTATTTTTAAGCCTACTTAAAATAAACACTATGAAAAACTTTACGCTATCTATGGGTCTTTTGTTAACCCTCTTTTTTGGAATAACAAGTTTAAGTTCAGCTCAAACAACAATTCTTGAGCAGGACGGTGGTCAAAATGAATTTGTACCTGCCGATTGGAATGTTCAAGGAGGAGGTTTCCCTAATACAGATCAAATTAACATTACAAGCGGTGGCTCTGGTGGTTTAACGATTACCAATACGGATGGATACACGAATATTGTTGTTGAGATGCATTTTTCTCAGCCTAATACCATTAATTATGATCTTCGACTCTTCGAAGGAGGTTCCGAAGCTGATTCAGAGCTAGGAAACATTTCAGATAATACAGGGGGGGATAATGTATCGATTGTTAGCTTTAACAATGCTTCGCCGATAGTTTTGGATGCTATAGATTTTTCAAATGCTAACCTTACTGTTGGAATCACATATTTAAAAATTACTGGAACATTGGATGGAACATCTAGTTTAGCGCAAAATCAATTGAATGATTTTACTATTTCAGTAGAGAATGATCAACTTCTTATTGGTTCAAAAGAAGCAGGAAAAGTTAAGATCTTTAATCTTAATGGTCAGGAAGTAAATTCGACTGAGTTGAATGAAGGTGAGACGAAAATAAGCCATGACGGATTTGAAGGGATACATTTTGTTGTACTTTACAACGAGTCAGGAGAGGCTATAGCTCGCAAGAAG
>CBFHJL010000050.1:0-21993 GCA_965656195.1 Brumimicrobium sp.
TTCGTTGTTTCAAGTGATTCATTAATACTCATAGGCGGTAGTATCGTCGGTAGACGCTTTGCGAGCATTGATTTACCTGCACCAGGTGGGCCAATCAACACTACATTGTGACCACCAGATGCCGCAATTTCAAAAGCTCGTTTTATATTTTTTTGTCCTTTAACATCCTTGAAGTCAATTCCAATATCATTGAGTTTCCCGAAAAACTCTTTTTTGATATCGATTACTGTAGGTTCTATTTTTGATTTTCCATTGAGGAAATCTACTACTTGTGTAATCGAAGACGCGCCAAGGATGTCAACTCCTTCAACTATTGCTGCTTCTCTAGCATTTTCTTCAGGAAGAATGATTCCTTTGTATCCTTCTTCTTTGGCTTTGAGTGCAATGGGTAATATTCCTTTTAATGGGTTAAGTCCGCCATCTAGAGAAAGCTCGCCGAGAATTAAATAATCTCCCAAAAGACTAGTTTTTATCTGTTCGCTCGCAGCCATAATTCCGATCGCTATTGGCAGGTCAAATGTAGACCCCTCTTTGCGAATATCGGCAGGAGCCATGTTGATAGTGATCTCTTTCAAGGGGTATTTGTACCCATTGTTTGTTAATGCAGCTTTTATTCTTTGCTGACTTTCTTTTACAGCACTATCAGGTAATCCGACTAAGATGAAATTAACTCCCTTGTCAATGTTTACTTCAATAGTGATAGGTGTAGCGTCAATGCCAAATACGGCAGCGCCATTAGTTTTTACTAACATATCGATTTAGGTTTTTAGGTTATCTATAATAAGTTAGTGAAAAATATGAATTGAAATACAGAAAGATTAGTTTTTTTGATTTTCCATATACGTTGTGAAACAAGTTCATAAATCGAGTGTTTTAAATCTATGCGTATTGTTTTAAAATCATCGGTTGACTGTCATTTTGATATAGTTGAGGCAAATTTTAATGAGGAATTATTCAGGTATCTTTTGCCGCCTGGATCGAAACTCATTGAATACGGCGGCTCGAAAACAGGAGATATTGTTCATCTAAAACTACCTTTAGCAGGAACCTGGAAGAGTAAGATCACAGACCATGGAAGTAGTGACAAGCGCATTTATTTCGTAGATGAAGGCGTAAAACTACCTTTTCCACTCAAAAGTTGGAGACATAAACATATTATGCATGAAAAGGGGGGGGCAACAATTATTGAAGATAATATGGAATTCAGTACAGGTTTCGTTATTGCCGATTTATTCGTCTATCCTTTTCTATACTTAGCTTTTGCGCCACGTATAAAACAATATAAAAAATACTTTTCCAAGTTTTAGGGATTCATATCTTTCAAAGATACTAGACGTTTCTCTCTATGTAGTCAATAAGTGAATGGATTACTTTTATATGAATCTCTTGAGCGCGATCTGCATAGTTCGATTCGGGAGCTCTTACTTCAATATCACAAAGATTAGCCATTTCGCCTCCTGTCTTACCCGTCAAGCCAATAACTTTCATGCCTTTCTCTTTCGCCGCTTTTATTGCGTTAATAACATTTTTAGAATTACCACTTGTAGAAATGGCTAAAAGAACATCTCCATTTCTTCCCACTCCTTCAATGTATCTAGAGAAAACATAGTCATAACCATAATCGTTTGCTACACAAGATAAATGAGAAGAATCTGCGATCGCAATTGCGCCAATAGCCTTTCTGTTATCACGAAATCTCCCTGTTAATTCTTCAGCAAAATGCATTGCGTCACATAGTGAGCCTCCATTCCCGCAGCTTAGAATTTTTCCTTCACTAGAAAGGCTCTCTACCATTATTTTACCGGCATCTTCTATTGTTTGATGATTTTCCGGGGTGTTAAATTTTTGTAAAACTGATAGAGCTTCTGAAAAATGGTCTGCTATTTGATTCATGCTGTTTGAATTGTTGCCCAAATTTAAAAATAAAAAAAGAGAATTAATCTCGAATTTGAACAAGTTTACTATATTTGAAAATTAGAGTTCGCTCTACAAACACATGAAAAAATGAGAAAATTTCTATTACTAAGCGCTACTTCTTTCCTTATGGTCTTAGGGTCATACACAATTGCACAAGATAGTGATAATTGCTACAAGAGGTTAGAGAGTGCATTTGAAAAACGAGGAGCATACACAGTTTCTGATAACATTCACAGAAATGTTATCATTTCTTTCTTTGAAGGCGATGAAGTGTATTGTATTCAAGCCAAAGTTCGTGTTGAAGATGGATACATTACTTCAATATTTTATTATTACGAAGATGGAACTTCAGAATTGTATGATAAAAAGTTTACGAATACGAAGAATGAACCACCTCGCATTGAGAACGGTATTTCTGAAATGATCGTGAATGCTGAGGGAGAAAGATTCAAGGTTGTATTTATTGAAAAACTTAAGCCAAAGCAAAAGAAATTGAAAAGAGTTTCTATTCCCGACGATTTATAAAAAGGAATAAACTTTGAGACTATAGAAGACGGTGAGAGCCGTCTTTTTTGTTAATATACCTGAACGTAAACTACTTTCTTTGTCTCAAAGAATGGAGTTCGAAAGTAATCGGTAAGATCAAAGGAATCATTAAAAGTCTGGATTGGTTTCATCTCTTCCTTAAGATCTCCACCCTTTAAATATAAGATTCCATTTGGAAGGCCGTTTTGTTGTTTTTTCTTGATTCTGCCGCGAACCCAGTCATAAAAGCGATCCATTCTCGTTACGGCTCTGCTGACAATAAAGTCATATTGCTTTTTTAATTCCTCAGCTCTGATATGTTCTGCATAAACATTTTTTAGACCGAGTTGCTCAATTACATCATTTACTACCTTGATTTTTTTATTTCTAGCATCGATCAAGTGGAATATTGCTTCTGGGAACAATATGGCTAGAGGAATACCGGGGAACCCTCCTCCAGTCCCAACATCAAGAATCTCAGTTCCTGGCTTGAAATTAATGACTTTTGCAATACCTAAAGAATGTAAAACATGGTGTTCGTAGAAATTCTCCATGTCCTTTCTACTAATTACGTTGATCTGTTCATTCCAGTGCTCGTAGAGTTCTTTTAATTTCTCAAACTGTTCAATTTGCAGTGCGGTAAGGTTAGGAAAGTGTTCTTTTATTTGCTCCATAGTACAAAAGTAACAAGGAAATGTGAAAAGGCTAGGACTTAAATAGTATCCTTTTTGTTTTTCATTATGTTAGCTAAGAATTCTCGAGCTCTAAATAATTGAGCTTTAACAGTTCCTAATGGAAGATCCATTTCGTCTGAAATTTCTTCATAGGTAAGCTCTTCAAAGTACCTTTTCTTGATCAAATCCCGATATCGCGGCTTGAGTTGTTCAACTACTTTCCGCATTGTTTTAACCTTCTGCTCCTTGATAAATGTTTCTTCAGGATCCATTGTGCCCGATTCGACATCTATTTTAACACTTTCACCATCCGCATTTGAATAGGCATGATCCATGGATGTTAAGTGAACACGCTTTTTGCGAATAAAATCAATACAATTGTTCGAGGCTATCTTAAAGAGCCACGTGCTGAAGGCATAATTTGGAGAGTATTGTTTTATTCGGTTAAAAGCTTTTCCGAATGCTTCGATAGTTAAATCTTCGGCATCATCGGTGTTTTTAACCATTTTAAGTAGCATATAATAAACAGGTTCTCTGTATTGATCCATGAGTTGTGCATATGCAGCCTCATCTCCTTTTTTTGCGCGTTCTACAACAACGAGATCCTTTTTTCCTTTTTCAGAAAGGTTTTTTCCTACTTCCATTTCGATTGTATTGACTTCTCAGTTGTATAGTACAGAATAGGAATTACAATGGCGTGAAGGAGTTCCCAAAAAAGAATTCCTAAAATGAATTTCTTTTCATGTAATCGTTTAAATATTACACCGAAAGTAATCCATTTCAAAATAAGTATAGAGCTCATAATACCAATCGAAAGCCAATTCAGACTAAAGTTCGATAACAAAATAATAAAAGAAACGTATAGTAAAATCAAGGACAATGGATAGATTCCTAACAATAGTTTTTTGATAAGTGTGTAACGGCTTGTTGTAGTATAGTGTCTAGATTTTTGTTTAATCCATTCTTGCCAAGTCTGTTTGGGTTCAGAGTAACAAAATGATTCTTGGCTAATGCATATTTGGTAATTACGCTTTCCGGCTGCTTCCTGAACAAACAAATCATCATCACCAGACTGAAGCGCATAATGTGACTTGAAACCATTTACGGAATCGAAAAGTGACTTTGTATAGGCCAGGTTTCTCCCAACGCCCATATAAGGTATGCCTGCTTTGGCAAAGCTCAAGTAATTCATTCCAATGATTGTCGTGTCCAATCGAATAAACCAATTTGTGAATCCTTTTTCTTTCAAGTAAGGTGCAAAACCTAGTATCAATTGTTTCTTGTGAGAAAAGTTTCCTGCCATGCTTCTGATCCAGTTTTTTGAAGTTGGTTTACAGTCTGCATCTGTAAAAAGAAGGTGTTCATACTTTGCTCCTTTGATTGCAACAGTAAGCGGGAGTTTTTTGCCATGGGCTAAGTGCTTGTTGCGCTCGAGTTCGATTACTTTAAGGTGACTATGTTCTCTTTGTAGGGCTTTTAGAATGTGTGAAGAATCGTCAACCGATTGATGGTTCACTACAATGACTTCATATTCTGGGTAATCTTGAGTAAGAATAGAAGGAAGTAACTCAAATAAATTGTCTTCTTCGTTACGAGCAGCTATGATTACAGAAACATTTGGAGTGTAACCTTTGGCAACTTCTTTATGAAACGCTAATCGCAGATAGAAAATAATCAGCCAGAAAAACTGAATGAACCCTAGTATCCAGAATGCTAGAGTTGCGTAATATTCGAAAGGATCCTCTAGTTGAGGTAATACTTCCATAAGTATAACTTTTATACAAATATGGTACTCTTCTTCAAATACAATTATCTTTGTATACTTTATTTTTCAACATATTTATGCACTTTGAACTTTTACATCAAGATTCTGACTCGATGGCGCGAGCTGGAAAACTATTTACAGATCATGGAGAAATAGAAACTCCGATTTTCATGCCTGTCGGAACAGTGGGTTCTGTTAAAGGTGTTCATCAAATGGAAATTGAGAATGAAATCAACGCTCAAATCATTCTAGGAAATACATATCATCTCTTTTTACGCCCAGGTCTTGAGGTGTTAGAAGGTGCAGGAGGACTTCATAAATTCATTAATTATAAGCGTCCTATTTTAACAGATAGTGGAGGGTATCAAGTTTATTCACTTGCTAATAGTCGCAAGATAACGGAGGAAGGAGTAAGGTTTCAGTCACATGTAGATGGTTCGTATCACTTCTTTTCACCGGAGAGAGCGATAGATATTCAACGCTCTATTGGTGCGGATATTATTATGGCTTTTGACGAATGTACTCCTTATCCTTGTGATTATCAATATGCGAAAAGGTCAATGCACATGACGCATCGATGGTTGAAAAGGTGTCAGCAACAAATGGAGTCTACAGAGCCTAAATATGGATATGAGCAAGCTCTGTTTCCAATAGTTCAAGGTAGTGTTTACAAAGATTTAAGGAAGGAGTCAGCCAAATTCATAGCCGATACTGATGCAGTAGGTAATGCAATTGGTGGACTATCTGTCGGTGAGCCAGCCCCTGAACTATATGATATGACTGGTGTGGTTTGTGAGGAATTACCAAAGGAAAAACCTAGATATTTAATGGGTGTGGGCACTCCAATTAATCTATTGGAATGTATTGCTTTAGGTGTTGATATGTTTGATTGTGTAATGCCTTCCAGGAATGCCCGTCATGGAATGATCTTTACAAGTGAAGGAATAATTAATATCAAGAATAAAAAATGGGAGAAGGATTTTACACCGCTAGATCCAAATGGAACTTCTTCCGTAGATCATTATTATTCTAAGGCATATTTGCGTCATTTGGTGAGAACAAAAGAGAATCTAGCCATTCAAATTGCAACAATACATAATTTAGCCTTTTATCTTTCGTTAATGAAGGAGGCTCGAACGCGCATTATCGATGGCACCTTCAAAACTTGGAAGGAAAGTGCTGTTAAAAAGATGGGGCAGCGACTATAAATTATCATCATTAAGGAGATGCTAAAGATTCTCGATAGATATATTATTAAGAAATTCATGGTGACCTTCTTCTTTATGTTGGGGGTTATAATGATACTTGCTGTTGTTTTTGATTTAGCGGAACGATTAGGTGATTTTATCGAGAAAGAAGCTCCTTTAAAGGCAATCATTTTTGATTATTATTTCAATTTCATAATCCATTTTGGGAATCTATTTTCGCCATTAATTGTTTTTGTGTCGGTAATATGGTTTACAGCGAAAATGGCTCAAAACACCGAGATCATTCCGATGATTAATAGTGGTAGGCCATTTCGAAGAATACTACGACCTTATATGATTGGGGCAACGATACTGATGCTGATATCACTAGTGCTTAATCATATAGTTTTACCTGAAGCGAATAAGTCTCGTCTGAGATTTGAAGAGAATTACTATCGGAACACAAGAGTGGTTTCCGATTATTATGCTGAATATCCGGGCAATACTTTTGTTTATTTTGATTCATATAGAGCGGATAGAAGCCAGGCTTTAGGTTTTGTAATGGAGAATAGAGGTAAAAATAATGAGCTGGAATCCATTTTAAAAGCACGGCAGGCAAAAAACCTCGACTCAACTAATCAGTGGGAATTAACGGATTATTATATCAGGTATGTTGGCGATACTCATGATAGTTTGTCTATACCACCTTCAAGTGGGCATACATTGGATACGATCTTCCCATTTACCTTGTCTGAAATGGCTCAGAGAGAAACTGTGGTTAAAACAATGAACTTTTTTGAGATCCAAGATTTTATTAAACGTGAGAAAGAAAAAGGTTCTCCTGATATAGCCATATATGAGATTGAGTTCTATCAACGAACATCATTTCCTTTTGCTACTTACGTTCTCACCCTAATCGGTATGGTTGTGGCATCTAGAAAATCACGTGGGGGAATTGGTATGAATATCGCTGTTGGACTCTTATTGGCTTTCATCTATATATTCGCAATGAAAGTAACTTCTGTGGCAGCTGAAAATGTTGGATTTCCTAGTTATATAGCAGTTTGGATACCCAACATTATTTTTGCTATCCTGGGATTATTCCTATACCGAATCGCTCCTAAGTAATACTTACGCTTCCTCAGCTACAACTTCTTTAACTTCTGGGATATGTTGCGTGAGTAACTGCTCTATTCCTCCTTTTAATGTTTGTGTAGAAGATGGACAGCCTGAACAAGCACCTCTGAGGATTACTGTGACTTTTCCATTGTCAAAATTTCTAAACTCAATAGCACCACCGTCACCTTCAACAGCAGGTCTAACATATTCATCTAACAATCCTCGAATTGCATCATCAAATTCAGAAGGTCCATAATTCGATGTGTCTATAGTACTATTTTTCTCCTCTTTCGGCTTCATATCAGGAAGACGAGTAAGAATTTCTTTACCATCCGCAATGTAATTTCTCACGAAATCTCTCAATTCATTTGTGATGAAATCCCATGATAATGCATCATTCTTTGTGATCGAAACAAAATTCCCCGCAATAAATACTCCTTTTACGAAAGGAAAATTGAATAATTCATCCGCTAGTGGAGAATATCCTTTTGTTTCTGACTGACTTGTGAACTCGGCAGATGCGGAAGGATCGATCAAATAATTGTTTGCGACAAACTTCATTGTTGAAGGATTCGGCGTCATTTCTGCGTATATGGTAACTGGAATTTTAGACATCTCTTGTTGTTTTGTTTTACAAATTTACAAATCCTATTTAGATTTCTAATAGGAATTTTTTAGGATAACAAGAGTATTATCTTTAATGTTTTGTTGAATGCAATATATTACCTTAATTTTGAAATGTGCAACTGAAATCGATAATAGCAATCTTTTCACTGTTGATCTTCTTTATAAGTTCAACGGGAGTAGTTATTTTTGAGCATCATTGTGCTAAATCAGGAGATTTTATTGGGTTTTATACAGATGTTGATCACGATTGTGGTGAGGAAACAGTTCAGTCATGCGGCCGAAAAAAAGAAGTTGATTCACATTGTTGCAAGCCACAATTAAATGAAGATGTGCCAAATGTTAGTTCTGAGTGCTGTACAACGGATGTATCTTTAATACAGATTGACGCCGATTATTCGCTTAGTTTCTCAGCATTTGATTTTGATGATCAATTTTTTTCAGTCTACAATAAGAGTAATGACTTAAGTCACCTAAAAGTTAGAGAGGTTAAGATCAGCAGAGGTCCGCCCGATCTATATCTAACGCGAAAGAAAAAAAGAGCAAATATTCAGGTCTACTTGATTTAAAATAGATGGTCAACATTGTTGTTGATTGTTAAATCTATTAAATATTTCAAGAATGAAGAATGTAGTATTAATTGTTGTGCTTTTTTGCTTTTCGGCTAGTTTTTCACAGCAATCCTTAAAAGGAAAAGTTAAAACATATTTAGATAAGAATAATGCTGAGCCACTTTTTGGGGTTGATGTTTACCTATCTAATTCTAATGTCGGTGATGTAACCGATGAAAAAGGTAATTTCAGTATAGTTGGAAGTATTAGTTTGCCTGACACCTTGATCTTTAGAGCTTCTGGTCATTACTCGGACACTGTCTTTATTGATGTTCAAGACATGGGTAAGCGATTTGAGATTATCTTATTCCCTGAATTCGTAACTGAAGAAGTTGTCATTCGGGCTAAAAGAGATGATTCTAATATTTTAAAATTATCCCCTAGAAATGTCGAGTCTTTGAATGAAGGTGAGCTTCGAAAAGCAGCTTGCTGCAATCTGTCTGAGTCATTTGAAACTAATGCCACTGTCGATGTAAGTCTCTCAGATGGAGTTTCAGGATCCAAAAGAATTCAAATGATGGGGCTCAATGGGAGGTATACACAACTGCAGTTTGAGAATATTCCATTTATGCACAATGTTGATCAGGCCTTTGGGCTTGGAGGTGTTCCTGGAACATGGATTCAAAGTATACAAATTACCAAAGGTACAGGGACTGTTACGAATGGTTATGAATCTATGGTAGGCCTTATTAATTTGGAGTACTTGAAACCGGATAATATTGAACGATTATATGTGAATGTTTACGGGAATATTCAGGGCAAAGCAGATGTGAATTTGCATGGAGGAAAAGAGCTGAATGAAAAATGGAGTTCAGCATGGTTCTTGCACTGGGATAGTCAGCTGGCAGAAAACGACAGAAATGAAGACGGATTTAGGGATATACCAATCGGAAATCATTTTGTAGCGATGAATCGATGGAAGTATAAAGCGCCTTTATTTAGAGCTCAATTTGGTGTGAAAGCACATTACTCTGACAAAATGGGGGGGCAAATCGGATATAATAGATATACTCCTGATCAAGGGCTGTATGGGGTTACTATTCGAAATTTAGGAGCTGAAGCTTTTGGCAAAACAGGTTTCCTTTTCAAAGAGGATGAATTTAGCTCGATTGGAGTTGTTTATTATACCAAGTATAGCACTACGAATACAATGTTTGGTAACCGGACATTAGAAGCCGAAGAACGCAGAGGTTATGTAAACTTGATGTATGAAACGATTCTTGGGAATACGAATCATAAATTGAAAGCTGGTGCTAGCTTTGTTTATGATGATCTTCGTCAAACAATGTCTGATGTCTTGCCTACCGACACGAGTATCAGGATATTAAATCGAACAGAGTTGGTTCCAGGTGCTTTTGCTGAATATACTTACCAGGGTGTCTTGTCTACTTTAGTTTTAGGTTGGCGATCTGATTATCACAATTTATATGGTTTACAGCATTCTCCCAGAGCAAATTTTAAATACTCAATTACTGAAGATATGGATTTCAGGCTGACAGGGGGTAGAGGGTTTAGAGTTTCGAATTATGCCGTAGACAATCTTTCCCTTATGGCTACAAATACTCCGTGGAGACTTGATGAAGAAATAAATCCTGAGGTGTCTTGGAATTTTGGTGTAAGTTATTTCTTGGAGTTTGAGATTTTTGATCGAAAGGCGACTTGGACAGCAGACTTTTATCATACATTTTTTGAAAATCAATTGATTGCCGATAGAGATGAAAGCACTGAGTATATTGTAATTCGGAATCTTGAGGGTCAATCTTTTTCAAATGCTTTTCAGACAGATTTGAAGTTCGAACCTCTTCCCCGATTTGAAGTTAAAACTGCATATAAATTTTTAGATGTACGCGCTACAATGGGAGGCAGGCTCGAAGAGCAATTAATGGTTCCGAAACACAGAGGGTTTATCAATTTATCTTATGAAACAAGAAACACGCGATGGGAATATGATGCAACATTGTCTGTTTTTGGAATGAGAAGATTAGCGCTTGTGGAACTGCCTAGTGGGGCTTTGTCTAGTGATAATGTTGCAGATGTTGTTCCAATGTTGTCTGGTCAGATTACAAGAAGGTTCAGGAAATTTGAACTCTATGTAGGTGGAGAAAACTTATTGGATTATCGTTTGAAAAATCCAATAATCAATGTTGAAAATCCTTTTGATCGAACATTTGACGCTACAAGAGTTTATGCTCCTATTTTCGGAGTGAATATTTATGCAGGAATAAGACTATCAATCAATAAAAAGGAGAAAGAATAAATATTAATCATAAAAAAGAGAAAAAATGAAAAATGTATTTTTAGTAATAAGTTTAGTGTCACTTCTTGCGAGTTGTGGAACAATGAAGGACGGTGAGCCTGTTAAACAAATGGTGACTATTCAAACCAGTGCTCAATGTGGTGATTGTAAAGGGAGGATAGAAAAGGAGTTGAATTTTATGACGGGAATTGTTTATGCAGAGCTAGATCTCGAAACTAAAAAAGTCAACGTTAAATACAACAGTAAAAGAACCAGTCCTCAAGAGATTAGAAAGCGTATTTCTGAAATTGGATATAATGCTGATGATGTGATGGCGAATACAACTGCTCAATCAGAGTTGCCAAAATGCTGTCAACCAGGAGGGCACGAGTGATTTATTGAGGGCGATTTGGATGGATTTTTTGACCTTACTAACATAACGCATGTTTTTGTGGAAAAATATTCGTTTATATATGAATGATAAGGAATAATTCATTTATCTTTGCGCCCAAATTGAACTTAAAAAGGCAGGATAATGTCGGAAATCAAAGGAAAAATATCACAGGTTATTGGGCCTGTAGTTGATGTGAACTTCGAGAAAGGAGTAGAGCTTCCAAATATTTATGATGCACTCGAGGTAACTAAAGAGGACGGTGCGATTGTGGTATTGGAAGTACAGTCACACGTTGGTGAGAATGCTGTGCGTACAATCTCAATGGATTCTACGGATGGTTTTACAAGAGGAATGGCTGCTGTTTCAACAGGTAAGTCTATTCAAATGCCAACAGGAGATCAGGTTAAAGGTAGATTGTTTAACGTAGTTGGTGACTCGATTGATGGTTTGGGTGATTTAGGACGTGAGCAAGGTGCTTCAATCCACAGAGATGCTCCGAAATTTGAGGATTTGTCTACAGCGACTGAAGTATTGTTTACTGGTATTAAAGTTATTGACCTTATCGAGCCTTATGCAAAAGGTGGTAAGATTGGTCTTTTCGGAGGTGCTGGTGTTGGTAAAACAGTATTGATTCAGGAGTTGATTAATAATATTGCGAAAGCATACGAAGGTTTGTCTGTATTTGCTGGAGTAGGAGAGCGTACACGTGAAGGTAATGACCTTCTTCGTGAGATGCTTGAGTCTGGTATTATAAAATATGGTGATGACTTCATGCATTCAATGGAAGAAGGTGGATGGGACCTTTCTAAGGTTGACAAAAGTCAAATGAAAGATTCTAAAGCTGCCTTTGTATTTGGTCAGATGAATGAGCCTCCTGGAGCACGTGCACGTGTGGCATTGTCGGGACTTACATTGGCTGAGTATTTCCGTGATGGTGATGGCGAAGGAACAGGGAAAGATATTCTTTTCTTCGTAGATAACATCTTCCGTTTTACTCAGGCGGGTTCTGAGGTTTCTGCCTTGTTAGGACGTATGCCTTCTGCGGTAGGTTATCAGCCAACACTTGCTACTGAAATGGGAGCAATGCAAGAGCGTATTACATCTACGAAAAATGGATCTATTACATCTGTTCAGGCGGTTTACGTTCCTGCGGATGATTTAACTGATCCTGCCCCGGCTAACACATTTGCTCACCTTGATGCAACAACGGTATTGTCGAGAAAGATTGCCGAGTTAGGTATCTATCCAGCGGTAGATCCTTTGGATTCTACTTCTCGTATTCTTACTCCAGACATCGTGGGTCAAGAGCATTATGATTGTGCTCGTAGAGTTCAATCAACATTACAGAGATACAAAGAGCTTCAAGATATTATTGCTATCCTAGGTATGGATGAATTGTCAGAGGAAGATAAACTAGTTGTGCACCGTGCACGTCGAGTTCAACGTTTCCTTTCTCAACCATTCCACGTGGCAGAGCAATTTACAGGGTTAAAAGGAGTGCTTGTTGATATTCAGGAAACAATCAAAGGGTTCAATATGATTCTTGATGGTGAATTAGATAAATACCCTGAAGCAGCATTCAACCTGAAAGGTGATATCAACGAAGTAAAAGAAGCAGGTGAGAAAATGCTTGCCGAAGCTTAAAAATTATAGAGCATGAAACTAGAGGTTATTACACCTGAGAAGAAGATGTTTGAAGGAGAAGCTGAAGCAGTTCGCTTCCCTGGTATTGATGGTGCATTTCAGGTTTTGAAAGGTCACGCGCCGATTATCTCTTCTCTCAAAGAAGGTAAAATAAAAGTAGATCTTGCAAATGACGATAAAGATTTTGACGAATTTTCTGGTTCCTTTGAATCAGACGCGTCCAACTCAAGAGTTATCCGTCTTTCTATTAAAGGAGGGGTGATGGAAATGAGAAATGATAAGATCGTGGTTCTGGCGGATTAGACCGAAAAGTTTTGTTGATACTGGAGGGAGTTGCTTAATGCAATTCCCTCTTTTTGTTAAACTACGTTAAGGTTGTGCCAATTTTTTAGGCTTATGTGCGTTAGATATTGTAAATTCGTCGATCTGTAGAAATGGATATACTGTCAAAAATAGATCTTAAAAAAACTCCAAGCCATGTTGCTGTCATAATGGACGGTAATGGTCGTTGGGCTAAAAAACAGGGAGAGGTTCGGTTGTTTGGGCACTCTAGTGGTGTAGAGGCAGTAAGAGAGGTGCTGAAAGGTTGTGTTGATCTTGGTGTACGATACTTGACGTTATATGCTTTTTCAACAGAAAATTGGAATAGACCTAAAGAGGAAGTGGACGGCTTAATGAATTTGATGGTCGAAACAATAGCTAATGAGGTGGATGAGCTTAATTCAAGTAACGTAAGGCTTAGAAGTATCGGAGATGAATCGAAGCTTCCTGAAGCATGTCGCAATGAACTGTCAAAAGCAAAGCAAGCTACCTCGAATAATAGCCAGGTAGACCTTATACTAGCTCTTAATTATAGCGCTCGATGGGAAATCATGAATGCTGTAAAGAACATTGCCTGTAAAGTTGAAAATGGAGATGTGAAGGCAAGCGATGTAGATGATGACTTTTTTGAGAATGAGTTAAGTTTGAGTGGAACTCCTGATCCGGAATTACTTATAAGAACATCTGGTGAGTATAGATTGAGCAATTTTTTGCTTTGGCAAATTGCATACGCTGAATTGTATTTTACAGATAAATTATGGCCTGATTTCAATAAAGAAGATTTTTACAAGGCGATAATTGATTATCAAAATAGAGAACGAAGATTCGGAAAAGTTTCTGAACAACTGATTAATTAATATGAAATATATATTCTTACTTCTTTCATTATTGCTTTCAATCTCTTTTGGGATTGCTCAAGAAATAAATTATGAGCAGCCTAAAACCTATGAGATTGGTCCGATTCGCGTGAATGGAGTAGATAATTTTGATGCGCAAGCAATTAAGTTAATCGCTGGCCTCAGACAAGGTGATGATATTACAATTCCCGGGGAGGATATTACAAAAGCAATCAGGAACCTTTGGGAGGAAGGACTGTTTTCAGATGTGCAGATAAAACTTGATAAAGTTGTAGGTAATATAGCTTATCTTTCTATAAATCTTAGCCCCAGACCTAAGTTATCTAGATTTACTTTTCGAGGTGCTACAAAAAAAGATGCGGATAAAATTAGGGAAACTATCGGTTTGTTTTCCGGTAAGAATATTACAGAGAATTTAATTTTTCAAACACGATCAAAAGTAAAGGGATTCTATCGGGAGAAGGGTTACTATAATGCGGAGGTTAATATCAATCGTGTCAATGACTCCTTAATGAATAATTCGGAAATTTTCATCATTAATATTGATAAGGGTGAAAGAGTAAAGATTAACGAAATTAATTTTATTGGTGTTGAATCGGTGAAGGAAGGTAAGCTTCGTAGAAAAATGAAGGATACTAAAGAGAAAGCATTTTGGCGATTCTTTAAGCGTTCTAAGTTTTCAATTTCTGCATATGAGAGAGATAAAGATGCAATGATGCAAGAATTCTATAAAATAGGATTAAGAGATGCAGAGATCGTTAGAGATTCAGTATATCTCATTGATGAAAAGCATTTGCAAATCGATATTGAAATTGATGAGGGAGATACGTATTACTTTGGTAATATTACTTGGGTTGGAAATTCAAAATATCGTTCGGGATACTTAGATACCGTTCTTGGGATTAAATATGGAGAAACGTATAATCAAGCTTTACTTGAAACTAGGTTGTTCCAGAGTATGGATGGAAGAGATATTACATCTCTATACATGGATAGAGGTCATTTATTTTTCCAGATTACTCCGGTTGAAGTGAACGTAGAAGATCATCATATTGACTATGAAATGAGAATCATTGAGGGTAAAGAGGCTCGAATAAAAGATATCATTATTAAGGGGAACTATAAGACAAATGATCATGTTATCCGCCGTGAGATTAGAACTAAACCAGGTGATTTGTTCAATAGAAATGATATTATTCGTACACAGCGAGAACTTGCACAGTTAGGGTATTTTGATGAGCAATCATTCCAAATAAACCCCATTCCAAACCCAGCAGAAGGTACGGTAGATATTGAATATATTGTTCAAGAAAAGTCTTCGGATCAAATTGAACTTTCGGGAGGATATGGTGCAGGAAGGTTGATAGGTACTTTAGGGTTGACATTTAATAATTTCTCAATTCAGAATATGTTTAACAAGTCTGCCTGGCAGCCTCTTCCTGCTGGGGACGGACAGACTTTGTCCTTAAGAGCCCAAACGAATGGAAGATTCTTTCAATCTTATAACTTCTCTTTTACGGAGCCGTGGTTGGGTGGTAAAAAACCAAATGCTTTTTCAGTTTGGATGAATCATTCTCAGTTTGGAAACAATTTTAGCAGAACTGACCCAGAATACTCTGGAGTATCGATTACCGGTCTCGGTGTAGGTCTACAAAGACGTAAAAAGATTCCAGATGATTTTTTCAGTGCATATTATGAGGCATCATATAACTACTATGATGTTATAGATTATGGTGCAGTATTCGATTTTGACAATGGTTTCTCGAACAATATTGCTTTCAAATATGTCTTATCAAGGAATTCAATTGATGCTCCAATTTATCCTAAAAGTGGTTCGAAAATATCACTTACAACTAAAGCAACACTCCCATATTCTTCATTCGATGGAATAAGTGACTATTCCGCGCTGGACGAGCAAGCTCGAAATAAATATGCTGAATATTATAAGATCAAGTTTACAGGGGAATGGTACTTGCCATTAACACCGGATAAAAAGTTAATCTTGATGCCTAAGGTAGGGTTTGGATTTATGGGGGCTTATTCAAGTGATAAAGGTCTCTCACCTTTCGAACGTTTTTACTTAGGCGGTAATGCCTTGACAGGGGTTGCACAGCTAGATGGACGAGAGTTAATTTCTTTGAGAGGGTATGAAGAGCAAGAAGTTTCTTCAAGTTTAGGCGATCCTATCATTTCGAGATATAGCTTAGAGTTGCGTTATCCAATTTCACTGAATCCTTCAGCAACCTTCTTTGCTCTTTTGTTTGCAGAAGCAGGTAATACATATACAGGGTTTGACACATTTAATCCTTTCAATGTTAAAAGAAGTCTGGGAGGAGGAATACGCGTATTTCTACCGATGTTTGGACTCTTAGGGTTTGATTATGGTTGGGGATTCGATCCTTTAGATCCGCATAGTCAAGGCTTCGGGTCAGGTAATGATGCTTCACGTGTAGGAGGTTCTCCAGTAGGAGCCTTTCAATTCATAATCGGAGCAAATCTTGGAGATCTATAATATTTATGTTTGATTTGAGTTAATATCCTTGAATTTGAATAGATTAATTATAAAACCACGCGTTATGAATAAACTCTTTTTAATACTTGCTGTCATCTTTGGTACGACCTTTGCTTCGATAGGTCAGAAGTATGCTTATATCGATTCTGATTATATCCTTGAAAGTATGCCAGAGTATAATGAAGCAAAGGCAGAATTGGATAAGTTTGCTGAAAGATGGCAAAAAGATATCGAGGATAGGTATAAGCAAATAAAAAAACGAAAAGAAGAGTTTTTGCGCGTAGAGGCAATCCTTCCAGACGAGGAAAGAGAAAAACGAAAAGAAGAAATTGAAAAAATGGAGTCAGAGGCTCTAGAAATGCAGCAATTGCGCTTTGGAGTGAGTGGGGATTTATTCGCAAAGCGAAAAGAGTTGATTGAACCTATTCAGGACAAAGTCTTTGAAGCATTAAAGAAAGTGGCGAGTAATAGGAATTTCGCGTTTGTTTTTGATAAAGCAAACCAATCAAATCTTATATTTGCCGATTCGAAGTTTGATATCAGCAAGATGGTTCTTCGTGAATTAGGTATTACGCCAAAATGATTAATTTGAAAAATAGAAAACAGAATATGAAAAAAGGAGTTTTATTATTAGTAATGATTGTAACAACATTAGTTTCTTACAGTCAGACAACAGTCGCACATGTTAATTCGCAGAAAGTATTAGATACTATGCCTTCGAGAAAGGCTGCTGAAAAGGAATTACAGAATTTTGAGCAAAGAGCAGTAAAAGAACTTCAAGAAACTCAGCAGAAATTGCAACAAGAATTCGCAACTTTGCAACAGGACAAAACGATGAGTCCCACGGTAAGAAAGTTTGAAGAAGATCGATTAAATAAAAAAGCTCAAGAATTCCAAACGCGTCAGCAAGAATTGGATCAACAAATTCAAATTCTTAATCAGGACCTGAATGCTCCCATTCTTGAAACAGTTCAAAAGGCAGTTAAAGTTGTTTGTGAAAAACAAAAGATAGACTACGTTATAGATCAGTCTTCACTTTTGTATAGCAACGGAACAGATATTACAGACTTGGTAATCAAGGAGGTTCTTCGAATGGAGAACGCTTCTGTAAAATCAGACGGGACAATGTCCGAAGGTGGTCAGTAAATCTCAAGTAGTAAATTCTTTGAAAAGTCGTTGTGCATTCGCATAGCGACTTTTTTTGTTAATTTTGAGTTTATGCCAAAGAAGGGACCGATAGGATTTTTTGATTCGGGTTATGGAGGATTAACCGTGCTGAATGAAGTTCGGACTGTCTTACCTGATTACGATTATCTTTATCTTGGTGATAATGCTAGGGCCCCATACGGCACTAGATCTTTTGAAGTTGTCTATGACTATACTTGGCAATGTGTAAAAAGGCTGTTTGATGAAGGTTGTGAGTTGGTAATCGTTGCCTGTAATACTGCTTCGGCAAAAGCACTGCGAAGTATTCAGCAGAAAGAATTGTTAGAATATCCTGGAAGACGCGTGTTGGGAGTTATACGACCCAGTGCAGAAACAGTTGGAGAGCTAAGTAAATCAAATGAGATAGTAGTATTGGCTACGCAAGGAACTGTTCAGTCAAACTCATATGCGCTCGAATTCAAAAAGTTTAGCTCTTCCACTTTAATTCATCAATATGCTTGCCCAATGTGGGTGCCTTTGGTTGAAAGTGGAGAGTTTAACACTAAAGAGGGGCAGTCTATTATAAAGCGAGATTTGATCGATGTAAAGAACAAATACCCAAATGCTGATGTATACCTTTTAGGGTGTACCCATTACCCCATTCTTTATAAGAGTATTAAAGAGTATACGAATGATGATTTGCTATTAGTAAGTCAAGGGCCTATTGTTGCAAAATCTTTAAGGAAATACCTTTCACGGCATTCCTGGTTGGTTAAGCGCTTAAGCACAGGTGGAAGCGTAAAGTATTTGACCACAGAAGAGAGTCAGGTTTTTGAGGATAGTGTGGCTAGTATTCTTGGAATACAATTATCGGCTAAACAGATAAAAATTTAGGATTATGGCATTATTGAGAGGAGTGAATGGTAAATCACCTAATTTACACGAATCAGTTTGGTTGGCTGAGAATGCAACAGTGATTGGAGATGTCACAATGGGAGAAGGATGTTCTGTTTGGTTTTCAGCAGTAGTGCGCGGAGATGTTAATAAGATTGCTTTGGGTAAGAATGTTAATGTTCAAGATGGTGCTGTTTTGCATTGTACATACGAGAGGTTTAATACTATCATAGGGGATAACGTTTCCATAGGACATAACGCCATTGTTCATGGGTGTAAAGTTTCATCAAATGTTCTAATAGGCATGGGTTCAATTGTCATGGACAACGCTCAAATTCCTGAAAATGTTATTATCGCCGCAGGAGCAGTTGTTCTAGAAAACTCAGTACTTGACTCTAATTCAATTTATGCAGGTGTTCCTGCTAAAAAAGTCAAATCGCTTAGTCCAGAGGTGTTTAAAGATAGTATAGAGCGAATAGCGAGCAGCTATAAAATGTACTCTAGTTGGTTCGAAAATAAGTAGACGTGTAAAGTTTATGTGAAATCTAATTCTTTAACAAAAATTAAACATTAGGATAACAATTATATTTGTTGAGAAGGATTTGGTCAATATGAATACAATTTTAAGAGTTGTTAAAATTTCTAAAAGATATTTTCTATATTTACGGTCTTCGAATTATTTGTAAGAATTAATTAATAAAATCTTATGTTACGAAAACTCTACTTTGTTTTATTTAGCCTGCTTCTAGCCGTTGGTTATTCCTATGGTCAGGCAGGTAACGGATCGATTAAAGGTTCGGTTTTAGATGCAGGATCGGGTGAACCTATTCCCTTTGTTAAAGTTGTGCTTTATCAGGGTGGTATCATAAAAGGTGGTACTGAATCAGATTTTGATGGAAAATTTCAATTCCCATCTATAACTTCAGGTCAGTATGATGTTGAGTTTAGATCTCAAGAATATAAGCCTAAGAGAATGGAAAATGTTGCAGTATCTGCAGAGAAGATTACATTCCTAGATAAAGTAGAGCTTTCTAAACCTGAAGATGTCCAGGAGATGGAAGAGGTAGAGATCGTAGCTTATAAAGTTCCTTTAATAAATAAAGATGGTGGTGCTCAAGGGCAAACTATTACAAGAGAAGATATATCTAAGCTTCCTGTTCGAAGTGCATCTGGAGTTGCTTCAACGGTTGGAGGTGTAAATCAATCAGAAGGTTCAGGTGGTATCAGCGTAAGAGGTTCTCGTGAGGGAGCATCTTATTACTTTATTGATGGGATCAAGGTAAGAGGTTCTTCTAACCTTCCGAAATCAGCACTTGAAGAGGTTCAGGTTATTACAGGTGGAGTTCCTGCTAACTACGGTGATGCTACAGGTGGAATTATTTCTGTAACAACTAGAGGCCCTTCTGCTAAATACTTTGGTAGTGCTGAGGTAGTTACTTCTGGTTTCTATATTAAAGGTGAAGATTCCTTAGGGTACGATGGTCAAGTTTATGGTTTAGATAACTACGGTTACAATCTTTTTGAGGGTATGCTTTCAGGTCCATTATTGATGCGCAAGGATTCTGCAGGTAACAAAACGGAGCCAATCTTAGGTTTTTTGATTTCAGGTACTATCACTGATAGACTTGATCCACGTCCTTTTGCTGGAGGTGCATGGAGAGTTAAAAAAGATGTTCGTGCTGATTTATTGGAAAACCCATTAAGACCTTCAGCAGGAGGGGAAGGTAACTTTAATAATGCAAGTTTTTTAACTATGGATGATTTTGAACAAACACCATGGAGAATGAACGCAAGAAGAACTTCTGTAACCGCAGCCGGTAAATTAGATGTTAATACGGGACCATCTGTCAACTTGACTTTTGGGGGGTCTATGAACTATAATTTTGGTAAGGCTTATAGTTATGGGAATTCGTTATTGAACTTTGAAAACTTTGGAACAAATAATGCACTAGACTGGCGTGTATATGGTCGTTTGACTCAAAGATTCAGAAATACTGACGAAAGCAGTAGTTCAAATGTTAAGAGTTTTTATTACAATTTAATGGTAGACTATTCGAGATCTACGAGAGAAGTATTTGATGAAGATCATGAATTTAACATCTTTAACTATGGTCACGTAGGGTATTACGAAACGACACGTCGTCCAACTTATAGCTTTAGTGCTGCAGGAGATAGTTTAATTCACGATGGTTTTAGAGATGTTGTAGTTGATTACACGCCTTCTAATATTAACCCGTCATTGGCTGCTATTACTAGCCAATATTACAGATTGAATGAAGGTAATCCGGATGGAAGATATGAGAACCTCACGCAAATACTTCAAGGTAATGCTCTGAGAAATGGAGATGCTCCAAGTAGTGTATACAGTATATGGGGTAATTTAGGGACTCCTTTCAACCAATTCTTTAAATCTGAAGCTGAACAATTACGTATAACAGGGTCTGCTTCTATCGTAATTGGAGGTCACAATATATCTCTCGGTGTTGAATACGAACAACGTTGGGATAGAGGATGGGGGTCTGGAAACTTAGGTCCAATTGGAATTTGGGAAGTTGCTCGTCAGTATATGAATGCTCACATAACAGAGCTTGATGTAAATGATGTAGAGTTTGACTATTTTGGTACTTTCCCACGAGTAACATATGACAGGTTAAATACTGGTTATGCTGCTAATGCAGGTAATGGAACATATGGAGGTGCTGCAGAAGGTGACGAGCAGTTGTTCTTTGATTATAACTTCAGACAAGCGATTGGACTTGATCCAGCAGGTAATGATTTTGTAGATATTGATTCATATGATCCAAATATCTTCTCTTTAGATATGTTCTCACCGGATGAGTTATTTAACCAAGGACAAAACTTCGTTAGTTATTACGGATATGATCATACTGGTGAAAGAGTGTCTGGTAATACTGATATTAATGGATATTTCAATGATTTCGACGAAAATGGAAACTATCAGCGCTTTATTGGTGCTTTCCAACCTACATATGTAGCGGGTTATATCATGGATAAGTTCTCGTTTGATGATATCATTTTTAACGTTGGTCTTCGTGTTGATGTATTTGATGCGAATCAGCCTGTTCTTAAAGATGAGCACTTATTCTTTAATGCACGTTCTGCTGCTGAAGCACAAGCTTTGAAGGCTGATGATCCAAATACTTATGACTGGGTGAATATCCCAGAGAATATTGGTGACGATTACGTAGTTTATGTAAACGATATTAATAATCCTACCGAGATTAATGGATTTAGAAATGATGAAACTTGGTTTGATGCTCAGGGTATTGAAACTCAAGACCCATCTACATTAACAGGTAGCGCGGGTATCGCTCCATGGTTATTGAACCCTGGACAAGAAACCCCTTCAGCTGACGCATTCAAGGATTATGATGTTGCTATTAACGTAATGCCACGTATTGCTTTCTCATTCCCGATTTCAGATGAGGCAAGTTTCTTTGCGAATTATGATATCTTGACGAAACGTCCAACATCTGGTCTTCGTTTTGATCCTTTAGATTATCAGTTCGTTCAAAACAGAAGTAACATCATAAACAACGCGAATTT
>CBFHJL010000051.1:0-21654 GCA_965656195.1 Brumimicrobium sp.
GATTCGGAATATAGAAAGCAGAAGATTACCCCACATTCCTCCTCCTAGGGTAGCTCCAAAAGCCATCCCCTGATTCTCAACAAAGTTAAGTTTAAACCAGTCTCCGATAAGGGGAACACTTGGATCGCTATAGTCAAAACTTGTTTTAATCCAAATCTTAACTGCTTGGTCCAGAACGAGCACCAGCAATACAACACCAAAGGTGATGAGATAGCGTTTTTTCAAAAGACTTTTAAATTATGAGCTTTGTTGATTTTTAGCCTCAATACTCAATGTTGCATGAGGAACAAGCTTCAATCGCTCTTTTTTAATCAATTTGCCAGTGACTCTGCAAATACCATATGTTTTATTCTCGATTCGCACTAGAGCATTGTTAAGGTTCTGAATGAACTTCTCCTGTCTTGCAGCAAGTTGAGCCATCTCCTCTCTAGACAATGTTTCTGAACCATCCTCCATCATGTTAAATGTTCGTCCAGTATCATCAGTACCATGATCGTCTTTGTGAGATAATGAATTCTTCAACAAATCAAGATCTTCATGAGCTTCCTTCAATTTGTGATTAATAATCTCTTTGAATTCCTCAAGCTCTTTGTCACCGTATCTAGTCTTTTCTTTTGCCATCTTCTTTATCGTTTGTAGTTGTTGTAATTGATAATGAACAAATATAATTGAATTTCGTTTCTAGTCAATACGTTTTATGATTTACGAATAAAGTATTTTTACACCAATATTTGATGAACAAAATGATGGATATAATAGATGCGCTTGAGTGGAGATATGCAGTGAAAAAGTTCGACCCTTCAAAAAAAGTTTCTGATGAACAGATGGATAGAATCTTGAAAGGCTTACAGTTGACACCGACGTCAATGGGTTTGCAATTGATGCGTTTTATCGTTATTACTGATGAAAAAATCAAAGAAGAAATTACTCCAATCGCGTTTAACCAAAGTCAAGTCAAAGATTGCTCTCATCTTGTAGTAATGTGCAGAAAGGAGGGAGTTTCTCGAGAGGATATCGATAGCTTTGTGAATCAAACGGCGAAGACGAGAGACATCGATGTGAAGAGTGAGACCATGATGAACTTTGAAAAAATGCTTTCTGGCAGTCTAAACCTTCCAGAGGCTCAACAAAAAGCATGGATGGAAAATCAAGTTTATATCGCACTAGGTAATCTATTAACGCTATGCGCTGCTGAAAATGTAGATACTTGTCCAATGGAAGGTTTCGACCGTAAAAAATTAGATGACTATTTAAATTTAGCTGAAGATGGACTGAACGCGGTGGTAATGTGTCCGATTGGATACAGATCTGAACAAGATAAATATGGCAGTGTTAAAAAAGTAAGAAGGCCATTAACATCACTCATTGAAAAAAGATAAAAAATAACATTATGAATAATTTTGATTACTATAATCCTACCAAAGTCATCTTTGGAAAAGAAACCTATAACCGCATTCCCGAAGAAATTAAGGGGCATACCAGTTCTAAAAAAGTACTTCTTACCTACGGTGGAGGAAGTATTAAAAAAAATGGTGTCTATGACAAGGTTATCGCATCACTTGACGGTTTTGATATAACTGAATTCGGAGGTATTGAACCAAACCCAGAGTTCACCACTTTAATGAAAGCGGTTGAGCTGATAAAGAGTAACGATATTGACTTCGTACTTGCTGTTGGAGGTGGTTCAGTGATAGACGGATCTAAATTCATTGTAAGTGCAGCTAAATATGAAGGAGACCCATGGGATGTTTTAACTCAGAAAAAGGGAGCTTCTTTTACTGATGCCGTGCCTTTTGGTACTGTGCTAACGCTTCCAGCAACTGGCTCAGAAATGAACTCAGGCGCTGTAATCTCGAGAAGCGAGTTCAAAGAAAAAAGAACTATGGGAGGTCCACAAGGGTTTCCAAAGTTTTCATTTCTTGACCCAACGGTAGTCTCAACACTTCCTAAGCGCCAGATCGCAAACGGTATAACAGATGCGTTCATGCATACACTTGAACAATATCTTACCTACCCCTCGGATAATCTTTTACAAGAGCGCATAGCCGAAGGAATACTTTCTACCTTGATTGAAATTGCTCCTGATGTATTGGAGGATCCTTCAAACTACAAAGCTGCAAGTAATCTAATGTGGTGTGCAACCATGGCATTAAATGGAACACTTCGAGCTGGAGTAAGCTATGATTGGGCTACCCATATGATCGGTCATGAATTAACTGCGCTACATGGAATTGATCATGCAAGAACATTGGCTATTGTAGCACCAAATCTATTCACGGTTAAATTTGAAAATAAAAAGGATAAATTAATCCAATACGGACAGCGTGTCTTTGGTCTTGACGGTTCATGCGGAGAAGAAGCTATTCATCGTACAAAAACATTCTTCGAGTCTTTAGGAATTGATACATCTATTTCCGATTACACAAAAGATACAGATAAAACTGCTGATATTATTAAAGAGCGTTTTGAAGAAAGAGGGTGGGATGCAATAGGTGAAAGAGGTGACCTTACTCCAGCAGAAGCCAAAAAGATTGTTGAAATGAGTATCTAATCCATGTTTGGAATACAACCTCCTTTTTCAACTGATGACTCTTACACTCAAGAGACACTGGAATTATTGAATTCAGTAACACTAGGTTCAAATGGAGCTAAATACAAACATTGTGGTATAGAAAATAGGATTAAAGACCTGTACAAACCTCTTTTTTTAAATTTGACTATTCGCAACAAGTTAACTGCCAATGTCACTTTTTGCAGAAGGGATAAGGATTGGTATGTTCGCTATTTTGCTTTTGACCAGGTTTTTCAAACTACTAGTTCCAAAAACAAGAGGTCTAAAGGAAAGAGCAAACTAAATGCTCATCTCCGTGAATTTTTTGAAAACGCTCTTGAAGACAAAAAAGGGCCAGGTTGTTTTTATGCCTATATAGACCCTAAAAATGAAAGGTCGCTCTGGATGAGTGAAGCTTTCGGATTTGAAAAGAAAGCAAAAGTTGCAACTCAGACGTTCAGTAGATTAAACCCTAAACAAGGATCTGTTCGAAAGCTTTCAGATGTAAAGCAAATAAAAAACTTGGTGAACCAAGCGTTTAGTGGTCGACCATTTTACCATCCTGAACAGACATTCAAGGGGAAATCATTCTACGTCTTAGAAGAAAATGAAGAGATCGTAGCGTTTGCAAATTCGTATCAAGCAGAATGGAAAATTGAAAGGCTTCCAGGAAAAGGAGGACGGGTGATCACCAAGTTGCTACCCTACATCCCTGTCATTAATAAAATCATACGTCCAGATTCTCATCAATTTTCTGTAATTGACTCAGTTTGGGTGAAAGACCATAGTGTTAATTATTTTCAAACTTTAGCAGAAGGTATTCTTGCACATGAAAATCACAAAGTATTGCACTGGTGGGTAGATCAGAAAGAACCAATCTGGAACTATCTAAAGAAAAGAGTAAACTGGGGAGTGCTTCACAAAATAAATGGAGTCCATGAAGCTAACTTAGTTGTTAGAAGCAACGAAAATATAGCGTTAAAAGAACCCGCATATATTTCAGGATTTGACTTTATATGACATACTTACTACTCCTCTATTTCTGGAAAATAAATACGATCCTTAACAATAATCGCCTCGGGAAACTCTTGAAGCAATTTGGAGCGCGCTTTTTCTGCGTCAAGTCTTGAACGAAAGTTACCTAGAAGTAAATTATAATTCGGGGCCTTGTATTCAATATAAGTATCCGCACTTCTATCTAATTGGAGCATTTTCGATCGGGCTTCGTCCACTTGCTTTCTATCTTGATCAAAAAATAATTGTACACGAAAACCGTCTTTCTTTGGTCCTGTTGCTGGAGGAATCTTAGCTCCTTTGAACTCGATAAGCTTTTCAATTCTTGGATCTTTAGATACAGTTACTTTTCCTTTCTCATATACAATTGAGTCATGTTCAACCTTTACAGCAGCCGAAGTATCCGCTTGTTTCTCATCTTGATCATTCCCTCCTTTCCACCACTGACCGGTCTGTCCAAAACTTGAGAACGTTATCATTATGGAAAACAGAAAGATTAACTTACGCATAAGAGTCATTTTCTACAAAATTAAACAATTAAATCATAACCTATCTTTCAATAGTTGTGCCATTATCAATTCATATATTTAATTAATGTGAATCATTATTATTTTTTATTCATTAGATAAAATCCTACATTTGACGCAATGACGAGATGCCGTATATATTGTTCTTTATGCTTATTCAGTATTTTATTGATATTCAGTAACTCACTTGTTGTTTTGGGAGACTTAATTGTCAACTCAATGACTGAGCAAACAATCGATCGAAACGACTTGGCTGAAAATGAGTCTGAGAGTGAAAACGAAACAGAGGAAAACAACACATCAGAGGAAGAAGAGGAAGAGCCTGCTCGCATTTCGTTCAAAACACATTTCGCTAAAAACGAAGACCCTTTCACATTTCATTATAGAGCGTTCATATGGAACAATTATAGCCCTATTGTTCCAAAAGAACCACCGAAGTTCGCTGTTTCATAAGTTTAGATTATAACCGATTGATTTTACCCTGGGCATAATAAGTGCCTGAAACAGCATAATACAGAAATGAATAACAACTCTTTTTTTAAGAATTTAAAGTACGATATACCTGCAGGACTTGTCGTTTTTTTAGTGGCATTACCCCTTTGTTTAGGTATAGCTTTAGCTTCAGGCGCACCTATGTTTGCCGGAGTAATCGCTGGAATAATTGGTGGGATTTTTGTTGGTGCCATCAGTGGGTCTCCACTCGGAGTATCAGGGCCTGCAGCAGGGCTAGCGGTAATTGTAGCAGACAGTATTCGAGAGCTAGGCACAAATGCTGCTGGAGAATTCGATATGATGGCTGGTTTTCAAGCATTCTTGGTTGCCGGTGTCATTGCTGGAATCATTCAGATTATTCTTGGTGCAGTTCGTGCAGGAATCATTGGATATTATTTCCCAACAGCAGTTATTCAAGGAATGTTAGCTGGTATAGGAATAACATTGATTTTAAAGCAAATTCCTCATGCACTTGGTTGGGATAAAAACCCTGAAGGCGAATGGGAATTCTTTCAAACGGATGGACACAATTCTTTTTCTGAAATTGGATATGCATTTGAGAATTTTACAATGGGAGCAGTCATCATCACATTAATCGCATTGGCCATACTTATTTTATTTCAGCAATCTTTCATGAAAAAGAATAAGTTTTTGAGCCTTGTCCCTGGTCCTTTAGTAGCAGTTGTTTCTGGTATTGTGATCAATGAAGTTTTGAAAAATTACTTCCCAGAGTTTGCCCTAGCCAACGAGCAAGAAATCATCAATGGTGAAGTTTTCCAGAACAACCATATGGTGAATATCAAAGCTGCGGACAATGATAAAGCTTATTTTGGTCTATTGACTTTCCCTGACTGGAGTGTACTTAAAAATCCTAGTATATATATCATTGGTTTTACGATGGCGATCGTTGCAAGTTTAGAAACTTTACTCTGTGTTGAGGCTACCGATAAACTCGATCCAAGCAAAAGAATCACACCTACCAATCGTGAATTATTTGCACAAGGAACTGGAAATGTAATTTCTTCACTTATCGGAGGGCTACCGATAACTCAAGTTATTGTGAGGAGCTCGGCAAATATAGATGCCGGAGGAAAAACGAAAGCATCTGCGATTGCACATGGATTCTTCTTGGTAATATTCGTTTTACTCTTGCCCTGGCTCCTAAACATGATTCCACTGTCTTGTTTAGCTGCTATCTTATTAATTGTGGGGTACAAGCTTGCCAATGTCGGACTATTCAAGAAAATGTACCTGAATGGCTGGAGCCAGTTCATTCCGTTTATAGTGACGATCTTAGTGATTGTTTTTGCTAATCTACTATGGGGCATAATCGCTGGATTAACGATTTCAATCTTCTTCATTTTAAATCAAAGCTATAAAAATGCGTTATACTCAAAATTCATTCTTAAAGAAGAAGGGCTTAGAAACACAACCGTTATTAAATTAGGTGAAATTGTATCCTTTTTCAACAAAGGCCATCTGCACAAAAAACTTAGTGAAGTTCCAGAAGGTGCAAATGTAGTGATTGATGGTAGAATTAATAAGCATATGGATTATGACGTATTCGACCTTTTTTCAGATTTTGCAGAAGGTGCAAAAACTAGAGATATGAAGGTTCAATTTGTAGGTTTTGATACAATACGATCAGAAAAACTCAATAACTTTGCAAATGAAATAGCTGAATTGATGAATACACAGACCAAGGAAACCCAAAAGCAAATTACGCCTGCAATGGCTAAAGAAATGCTTGTTGATGGTAACCAGCGCTTTATGGACGACGAAATGACTGAACGTGCTTTGTTAGAGCAAATGAAGGCTACAACTGACGGTCAGTTCCCACACTCTGTAATTCTTAGCTGCATTGATTCCCGCACCTCATCAGAACTGATTTTTGATCAAGGGATTGGTGATATCTTTAATGCAAGAGTTGCAGGAAATGTAATCAATGAAGATGTTTTAGGCTCTATGGAATACTCCTGTAAAGTTGCAGGTTCTCGATTGGTGGTTGTATTAGGTCATTCAAAATGTGGAGCAGTAACATCTGCTTGTGAACATGTTGAATTAGGTAATATTACTACACTGCTAAAAAAAATCAAGCCTGCTATTGACGTCATTATGCCTAAAGTTGTTGACATTACGGCTCCCGAATCCATTCAAATGGTGGCAGATGAAAATGTAAAGCACGCCATTTCTGAAATCCGCTCGAAAAGTGAAATTTTAACTGAAATGGAGAAGAAGGGTGAAATCAAAATTATTGGAGGAATGTACGATATCGAATCTGGAAAAGTAACATTCTTCGATGAATAGAAAAGCGTTTATAAATAGAAAATAGCGAGCCGTTGATGTTCGCTTTTTTAGTTCAATGCCTTTTCACTCTTGTTGTCTTCAAGAACTAGACTTATACTTAACTAGAGACTTTCTCTGATCGTAAATATTTAATCAAATAGAATCCATTCACAAAAACAATAGCAACGTTTGTAATTATTATTGGTAATGAATCAATAAGTATTCCGTATACTATGAAAAAAGAACAGCCTATAATGTTAACAGTTCGGAGTGTTCCAATTTTCTTCATCACAAAAGAAAGAAGTACAAATAATGAGGCTGCATAGCCTATAAAATCAATGTATGTCGGCATTCTATTTAATTAGCTACGATTTATCCTGAGGGTCGAGCTTCAGCGCCAACTCCTTCAATTGTTCCTGGTCAATCGTTGCTGGAGCATCAATCATGATGTCTCTACCTGCATTGTTTTTTGGGAAAGCAATATAATCACGAATAGAATCTGAACCTCCCATAGTTGCTACGAGTCGATCTAAGCCAAATGCAATTCCTCCATGTGGCGGCGCTCCAAACTCAAATGCATTCATCAAAAATCCAAATTGCTTCTGTGCTTCTTCATCTGAGAAGCCCAGGTGCTTGAACATCAAAGCCTGAAGGTCTTTGTCGTGAATTCTGATCGAACCACCTCCGAGCTCTACACCATTCATTGCAAGGTCGTAAGCATTCGCTCTTACCTTTCCTGGATCTGTATCCAAAAGATCAATATCTTCTTGCTTTGGCGAAGTAAATGGGTGGTGCATCGCATGATATCGTGCGGTATCTTCATCCCATTCTAGAAGAGGAAAGTCAACAACCCATAATGGTTTAAATACATTAGGGTTTCTCAGGCCTAATTCATCTCCCATGTGCAAGCGCAATTCATTCATCTGCTTGCGTGTTTTCTCTGCTTCTCCACTAAGAACAAGCAGTAAATCGCCTGGTTTTGCTCCCATTTGATCCGCCCAGCCTTTTAAGGCTTCCTGACTGTAAAATTTATCTACAGAACTTTTAAATGTTCCGTCCTCGTTATATTTAACGTAAACAAGTCCTTTTGCTCCGACTTGTGGTCGTTGAACCCATTTAGTTAACTTATCCAGTTGTTTTCTTGAATAGATTGCGCAATCCTCAGCAACAATCCCAACAACTAGCTCCGCCTCATCAAATATTTTGAATCCTTTGTTTTTGGCTACTTCATTCAAGTTGTTGAACTTCATTCCAAAACGGATATCAGGTTTGTCAGAACCGTAGGATTCCATTGCTTCAGCAAAGGTCATACGTGGAAAGTCGCCTTCAAATTCTACGCCTCTACAAGCTTTAAATAAGTGCTTCACTAAACCTTCAAATGTATTCAGAACATCTTCTTGCTCCACGAAAGACATTTCGCAATCAATCTGAGTAAACTCTGGTTGACGGTCTGCTCTTAAATCTTCATCACGAAAACATTTCACAATTTGATAGTAACGATCAATTCCTGAAACCATCAATAATTGCTTGAATGTTTGTGGTGATTGTGGCAATGCATAAAACTCACCTTCATTCATTCGACTTGGGACCACAAAGTCACGTGCTCCCTCAGGTGTCGATTTAATTAGATATGGCGTTTCTACATCCATGAATTCTTCGCCGTCCAAATACTTACGCGTTTCCAGCGCAACTTTATTTCTCAATCGCAGCTTTTCCTGAATCACCGTTCGACGAATATCAAGATAACGATACTTCATTCTTAATTCATCCCCACCATCCGTATCTTCTTCAATTGTGAAAGGAGGAGTATTCGCTGAATTTAAAATCTTAAGTGCTGTTACTTTGATCTCTACTTCACCTGTTGGGATATTTTTGTTCTTGCTTGAACGTTCAATCACTTCACCTTCTATCTGAACAACGAATTCACGTCCAAGTTTTCTAGCACCTTGATTTAACTCTTCATTGTCATCTGTGCTGAATGCTAACTGTGTTATTCCATATCGGTCGCGAAGATCAACGAAGGTCATTCCTCCCATTTCTCTCGTTCGTTGCACCCATCCGGCCAACTTCACGTTCGTTCCTACATTCTCAATTCTTAATTCTCCACAGGTGTGTGATCTGTACATAGCACTTCGTATTTGAAGGCAAAAATAGAAAGAATTCGCTGAACCTATATGCATTGACTTTACATTGTTTTATGTTCAATCTAATTATGTTGTGTCTATCTATTTTGTTCTTTTTATCCTTAGCAGTACTTTTGTAGTCACGATTAAAGTGAACATGGCAAAAATCCGCGATATAGAATTGGGAGACTTCCCACTGTTACTTGCTCCCATGGAGGACGTAAGTGATCCTCCCTTCCGAGCTCTGTGCAAGGAAAATGGAGCTGATTTGATGTATACAGAGTTTATTTCCTCTGAAGGGTTAATCCGTGATGCGGTAAAAAGTGTTCAAAAGCTGGATATTTTCGAATATGAGCGCCCTGTAGGTATTCAGATTTTCGGTTATGACATCGAGAGTATGAAAAGAGCTACGGAAATCACTGAAAAAACTAATCCAGATGTAATTGATATCAACTACGGCTGTCCCGTAAAAAAAGTAGCCTGTAAAGGTGCTGGTGCTGGGATTCTTCAGGATATTCCGAAAATGGTAGAAATGACCAAGGAGATCGTAAAGAGTACGCACTTACCTGTCACTGTGAAAACACGATTGGGTTGGGATGAAAACACGAAGTATATTGTTGAAGTAGCCGAACGACTCCAAGATGTAGGAATTGAAGGGATCTCCATACATGGTAGAACCCGAAAGCAAATGTATAAAGGTGAAGCAGACTGGAGGTTAATTGCAGATGTCAAGAATAATCCTCGAATGAAAATTCCAGTATTTGGAAATGGAGATATTGATTCTCCCGAAAAAGCCGTGGAATACAAAGAAAAATATGGAGTTGATGGGTTAATGATAGGCCGCGCCAGTATTGGATATCCTTGGATTTTCAATGAAATCAAACATTTTCAAAAAACAGGTAAGCATCTGGACAAACCTACATTAAAGCAAAGAATAGATGTGACGAAACGCCACCTTGAAATGAGTATAAAGTGGAAAGGTGAAAAGCTGGCTATCGTTGAAATGAAACGCCACTACACAAATTACTTTAAAGGTATTCCACATTTCAAACCTTACCGTACTAAACTGGTTACTACTTTCGACCTAAACCAGATTTTTGATACGTTAGATGAAGTGCAAGAGCGGTTTGGAGAAACGGAGTTCTTGGTATAGTAAGTAGTTAAAAACCCGTCCTTCAAAAGGAGTGTATAATAAGTATATTTACTTACAGCTCCGTATATTTTACATAGCGCAACTTCTGGTATTTCATACATGTTGTAGTATCACCATCAAAAAACGCTTTATTGACATCATCATATAAGTAGATTTACAAAAAAAAGCTATGGATAATATTGAGATTAAAGAAAAGATGGTGAAAAATGAGATGATCAATGAAATCATCAAGTATTCTAAACATGATTATTCTAGAAAAGAACTAGAAGCAAAAAATTTCAGCGTATTAAAATTTATGTATTATGATGTTTTAAGTCCTATTCTCGAGGGATATAAAATAGCCTCATAAATTTTAATACGCTGAATTGAAGGTCATTTTTTGAATAAATATATCTTTTCAACCTACAATTAAAAAAACCTACTATGAATTGCAGTATATTCAAGAGTATGAAACTTAATGGTTGCTATAATTAAGCTTGAGCCCTCTACTTTTTGTGATTTCACCCCTATTTTTCAAGTTTGGCAGATTTTTTGTAACTTCTATCAAGAATATTAAAATTAACGCCATGAAAAAATTAATCTCAATACTTACCGTAGTAGGTTTGATTGTTGGAATGACGAGTTCCACAAAAATCTATTACCCTACCGTAAAATCAAAGAGTTTTAAAAGTGGTGAGAAGCTTCGCTATCGTATCACGTATGGTATTATGGACGCTGGTGAAGCTGTACTTACAGTTAATGAGACTTCAGAAAAAGGAGCACACGGTCGTCCTTTATATCATGTAAAAGGTGAAGGAAAAACACTCGGTGCATTTAGCCTGTTCTACAATGTGGAAGATGTATATGAATCCTACATCGATAAATCTGGTATCTTTCCTTGGCGCTTTGTTAGAGATGTAAATGAAGGAGGATACGAAATCAATCAAGAATATAAATTCAAGCAAGACAAACAAAAAGTCATCGATGACAAAGGAAAAGAGTATAAAGTTCCTATGGGCATTCAGGATATGATTTCATCTTTTTATTACGCGAGAACGCTTGATTTTAAAAATATGAAACCGGGTGATGTAACAACTTTTAAGTGTTTTATGGATGGTGAAGTATGGCCTTTAAAAGTGAAGTACGTAGGAACTGAAGAAATCAAAATCCGAAAAGGTAAGTTTGAATGCCTAAAATTTCAACCCGTGGTTCAAGAAGGAAGATACTTTGAAGATGATGACGATGTAGAATTTTGGGTGACTAATGATGCTAATCGCATTCCTGTGTTAGTTACTGCTAAAATACCCGTTGGGACAGTCAAAATGCACCTTGTTGAATGGAACGGTTTAGTTGGAAATCTGGCAAAAAACTAATGAATGGTTTTATGAAATATTGAACCCCGAAGCACGCACTCTAAACTGCGTGCTTTTTTTGTGCTTTCTTTTGTAACTTTGTCTTATGGTTATTTACAATGTTACAGTTAGTATAGACGAAAAAGTAGCAAAAGATTGGCTACAATGGATGCGAGAAACTCATATCCCAGATGTAATGAACACAGGTCACTTCAAAGAAAGTCGATTATGCAGAGTGCATGGAGAAGAGGAAGGCGGAGTAACCTATGCAATCACATACCTTTCTTTCTCTGAAGAAGATTTAAACACTTATCAAGAAAAACATTCTCCGCGACTGCAGGCAGAGCATAATGCCAAGTTCGGAGGTAAATTTGCTGCATTCAGAACATTACTTTCCGTTATTGATGAATTCAACAACGAATGAGTATCCAGCCGAAGAAGCATCTTGGTCAGCACTTCCTGATTGATCAAAATGTTTGCAAAAAGATTGCGGATGAATTTATCCAGTATAGAGGAGTAAAAAACACGCTTGAAGTTGGGCCGGGAACTGGTGCTATGACAGCGCTTTTTCTGCAAAAAAAAGAAATTGATCTACATGTTATAGATCTTGATTCAGAATCCATTGCCTATCTTAAAGAGCACTTTCCTCAGCTTAAAGGTAAAATACACGAAGCTGACTTTCTCAAAATGGATTTCTCAACACTTTTTGAAAACGAGCAATTTGCGGTAGTCGGTAACTTTCCATACAATATTTCATCTCAGATTCTTTTCAAGTGCATTGAGAACAGAAGCTATATACCTGAGATCTCCGGAATGTTCCAAAAAGAATTGGTACAACGTGTAATTGAGGAGCCCGGTTCTAAGCAGTATGGGGTGCTGAGTGTACTTTTACAAACTTATTACAATGTCGAATACTGTTTTACAGTTAGTGAAAATGTCTTCAACCCTCCGCCAAAGGTTAAATCTGCTGTGATTCGTTGCACTAGAAATGAAAAGACTCATCTTCAAGTTGATGAAAAGCTATATGAAAGAGTCATAAAATCGGTATTTAATCAGCGAAGAAAAACAATACGAAATGGTCTGAAAACTATAGTTGATGTCAGTCAATTACCGGAACATGAATTACTTAAAAGTCGGCCTGAAAGACTCAGTATTGAAAACTTCATTGAACTAACCGCTATGGTACAGTTTGCGCTTGAAAAGCAATAAAAACTGTCAGTGTCTGCTTTTGTGTTTTTCTTTCGTAAATTTGGCCAAACTTTTCCAGCATGAGGTTTGAGTTAACAAAAGAGTTTTTGGACGAAGTACGCGATATGATCGCTCAAAACAATAGTGCTTTTGTTGACCAAAAAATAATTCATCTGCACCCTGCAGATATTGCTGAAATTGTTGATGAGCTAGACAACAAAGAAGCCAAATATATCTTTGCACATTTAGACAATGATCTTCAGGGAGATGTCTTAATGGAATTAGAGGACGATGTTCGTTATCAATTCGTAGAGTCTTTCGCGACAGAACAACTTGCCAAGCAACTAGAAAATCTAGATTCTGATGATGCAGTAGATATTCTTGGAGAACTTGAAGTTGATAGACAGCTAGAAGTAATCTCTGAAATGGAGAGCGATAATGCTGAACAGCTTGTCAAGCTTCTGAACTACGATGAAGACACAGCGGGTGGATTGATGCAAACAGAGTTTATCCGAGCTAAATTGGATTGGCCAGTTAACAGGTGTGTAATAGAGTTGCGTCGGCAAGCAGAAGAAGTTGAAAAGGTCTATACTATATACGTTGTAGATGAATACGATCAACTAGTCGGTTTTCTCTCGCTAAAATCACTTTTATTTGCTGGACCTAAGACATACATTCGCGATATTTTTCAGGATAAGAACATGGTTTACGTGACCACGAATGTAGAGGCTGAAGAAGTCGGTCGTATCATGGAGAAGTATGATCTTGTCTCCATTCCTGTTTTAAACCTTCAAAAGAAGCTTGTAGGGCGAATTACTATTGATGATATCGTAGATGTAATTCGTGAAGAAGCGGATAAAGATTTTCAAATGGCTTCTGGTATTTCAGAAAATGTTGAAGCATCAGCAAGCATTTGGAAAATGTCTCGTTCTCGCCTGCCCTGGTTGATGATTGGTATGTTAGGTGGAATTTTAGGGGCTCAAGTGATAGGTAATTTCGAAGGTCAGATTGGAAAAATACCTGCACTGGCGTTTTTTATTCCACTTGTTGCAGCAATGGGAGGAAATGTGGGTGTACAATCAAGTGCAATTGTGGTCCAGTCCATTGCGAATGGTTCAAATCAGTTCAGTAGTATCTGGTCCAAAGTTAAACGTGAAGCTGGATTAGGATTGCTAAATGGAATCATTTGTGGTTCCGTGATATTCATTGTTACATGGCTTCTTGAAACAATGACCCTTGGTATTTCAGTTAGTATCGCATTGTTTATTGTAATCGTATTTGCCGCAATATTTGGAACGCTTATCCCTTTGGTTCTTCATAAATACAAGATTGACCCTGCTGTAGCTACAGGTCCATTTATAACGACGCTAAATGATGTGGTTGGACTGTTTATCTACTTTATGGTGGGGATGGCGATATTCGGGCTAGAATAACAACCTTAAAGGATAAAGATGGAGATCAGTTCAGATGTTGAATCCAGTCAAAACATCTTAACGACCACCAGGGGAGAAATGAGTTCCTGATTTCGTTCCTTCAATTACACGAATTCCATTTTCATATTCTTCTTCTTTAATCAACTCACCTTTTTCATTATAGACTTGTACCTTGCCATGTTGTTTTCCGTCCTTGTAGTTTACGACAGAAATAAGTTTATTTCCTCGGTAAGCGTACATTTCCATTTTCCCATGTAGCCTACCCGATTTATAATTGGAAATTACGGCTGGCAGTTCTCCTCCTGGATGGTAGGCAATCCACTCCCCGTGCTTCTCATCATTCTTATATTTTCCGGCTAGTGTTTTCTTATAATCTCTATCAGAAAAGGAAATATATGCTCCGTGCTTAACAGAAACTCTTTGCTCTCGATCTTTTTGAGGGCCGTACTTCCGTTTAGATTTCTGATTAACGATTCTATAATTTTCAACATCTTTTAACATACCATTACTGAAGTAAGAGTTCCACTCGCCTGTCTTGAGACCCATTTCATAATTGCCCTCATTTAGCTTTACCCCTGATGAGTAATAAGATTCCCAAGTCCCATTTAATTGTCCATTAGAGAAATTAGCCTTGTTTTTGAGCTTTCCGCTTTCCCAGTAGTTTCTCCACTCACCTTCTTCTTTATCATCTTTATAGCTGCCTTCCATTAGCAGTTCTCCATTCTCATACCAGGTCTTCCACTCTCCGTTTTTCTTATCTTTTTCAAAGGTTCCTATTTTAAAATCTGAACCGTCCTCATAGAAATATTTCCAGACTCCGTCCTTTACACCCTCCTTAAATTTCGCCTTATATGAAACATTTCCACTCGGATAATAATATATCCATTTACCGTGCTGCTTACCTTTCTTAAACCTACCTTCCATATCAAGTTTACCAGAATTGGTATACCAAATCCATTCACCGACTTTCATTCCAACAGAAAATTCGCCCTCTACTTTGAGCTGACCATTATCGTAGTATAACTTATATGCTCCATGTAATTTTCCGTCCTGATAATTGACCGTTTTTTCTAAGTCACCGGTGTAATAATAATAAGTCCATTCCCCCTGAGGTTTATTCTCTTCAAACTTGCCTTTCAACAGATAATACCCATAAATGGAAGCTTCCTCAAACTCACCATGCTTTAGACCATCCTTATAATTATACCATGATTTTAATTCACCATTGTTATAGTAATCTGCCATTTCACCATTCCCGTCAATTACTGTTTGCGTATGCAATGAATCAGCAGCATAATATTGCCAAACATAGGAAACAGAGTCCACAATCTCCTCGACCATTTTCAGTGAACCATCTCTATAAAAGTAGCGCCAGTTTTCAGTAGGTGTTCCCATATGGTAATAACCTGTTTCGCTCGTGTCACCCGTAACATAGAACTTATGAAATACTGAATCCTGAACCCCTAGTTCGAAATATCCAACATCCATGACTTGCCCATTGGTAAAGTATCTTTTCACTTCACCATGTAGATCGTTTTTAAAGTAATTGTGCTCTTCAACAAGCGTTTCTTCCTGATCATAAAACTTCCATTTGCCATGACGCAGAGTTGTTTCTCCAAGATCATCAACATAATAATATCCTTCGCTTTCAACTTTGGTTTTATTAACTGGATCGTAATAAAAATATTGACGTTTCGAAAGATTCTCTCTTTTTACTTTTTGACCGAAAGTAAAAACTGAACCCATCAAAATGACTAGAAAAAGGATGAACTTATTCATTTGAAAATTGCTTTGTATGAAGTAATAACGAAATCTTGAGACAATAGTTACGTGACCTAACGGATCCATATAACAATACTATTAATAACGAGGATGATACCGAAAATCATCAATATTGAGCCTGTAATATGGTTCAAAGATCGGAGAAGTTTTGAGGTTATGTATGGTCTCAATTTTTTTGCTCCTATTATCTTCAAAAAATCTATTGAGAAAAAAGTGATCAATATTACCGCTATAAAAAAAAACATGTCCCATCCCGTAAAAACCGTTTCTGAACCTGACTTACCTAGTGCCATTACTGAAAACCAATAAAAAACGACTAACGGATTTGCTAAATTTAGAAGTAGGCCTTTTACAAATAGTACCCAGTAATGTCCCGCATTGAGCCTTGTTGTTGGACTAACACCCATTTGAATAGACTTGACTTTTTTGAAGAAAGTTAATAAACCGTATGCAATAAATAATCCTCCACCGATTAATCGAATTAATGCATTATCGGCTCCTTCAGAAAGGTCTTCTACTTGCTGAAAAAAGACATATGCCACAATTATGTATATGATGTCACTAAATAACACTCCAGCATCAAAAGCCAGCGCAGACCTTATCCCTTTTCGAATACTCGTTTCGAGTAACAAGAAGAATGCCGGCCCAAGCATAACGCTCAATACAAGCCCAGTAACTACACCTTTAACTATTAATTCAAACACAATTGTTTATCTCTCTATACAAATTTAACATTTGTACTAAATTGATGGGTACATTCAAATGTGAACTTTGTCAGTAATTATGTTTTCGTACGAAAACCCTAATCGTTCAACTTCAAAACAGCAAGAAAAGCTTCCTGAGGAACCTCTACTCGTCCCACTTGACGCATTCTCTTTTTACCTTGCTTTTGCTTTTCAAGAAGCTTTCTTTTTCGAGAAATATCTCCTCCATAACATTTCGCAGTCACATCCTTACGAAGAGCCTTAATCGTTTCTCTCGCGATTATTTTCGCTCCGATAGCTGCCTGTATAGGAATTTCAAACTGTTGACGTGGAATCAATTCTTTCAATTTGTTACAAATCTTTTTACCCAAGTCAAATGAATTTGAGCGGTGAACCAATGCAGAAAGCGCATCTACTTGCTCGTGATTCAAAAGAACATCCATTTTCACCAAATCAGATTGTTGATATCCTATTGGGTGATAATCAAAAGAAGCATAACCACGAGAAACAGATTTCAGTCGATCATAAAAATCAAAAACTATTTCTGCCATTGGCATATGAAACGTAATCTCAACTCTGTCTTGAGTTAAATAAATCTGATTTTGTAATTCTCCTCTTTTCTCTATACATAAATTCATCACCTGCCCTATAAAATCAGACTTCGTAATAACTTGCGCCTTAATATAAGGCTCTTCAATGTACTCAACACCAGCAGGGTCTGGAAGTTCAGATGGATTGTTAACGATAATCTTCTCCTCCGGATTTTTCCTCATATAACAGAAATAAGAAACGTTAGGAACGGTCGTAATTACAGTCATATTAAACTCCCTTTCCAATCTCTCCTGAATTATTTCCATGTGTAGCATTCCTAAGAATCCACATCTAAAGCCGAACCCAAGTGCTGCAGAAGACTCTGGCTCAAACACAAGTGATGAATCATTCAATTGAAGTTTTTCCATTGAATACCTCAACTCTTCAAAGTCATCTGTATCAACAGGATAAATACCAGCGAATACCATTGGTTTAACATCCTCAAAACCTTTTACAGCCTCTTCACAAGGGTTTTCCAAAGTGGTTATCGTTTCACCTACTTTTACTTCTTTTGCTTGCTTAATTCCAGAAATTATGTAGCCAACATCTCCTGTAGATACCTTGTTTTTTGGAACGGGCTGCATCTTCAAAATCCCGACTTCGTCAGCATCATATGTTTTACCAGTATTTACATACTGTATCTTATCTCCTTTGCGTATTGTGCCATTTAATACACGATAGTATGCTATAATACCACGAAACGGGTTGAACACTGAGTCAAATATCATCGCTTGAAGCGGTGCATTCTCTTCACCTTTTGGAGCAGGGACTCGATTAATAACTGCATCTAATATTTTATCTACCCCTAAACCCGTCTTACCGGAAGCAGGAATAACATCTCCTGGATCACAGCCAATAAGATCAACAATTTGATCAGTTACCTCCTCTGGCTCGGCACCAGGTAAATCCATTTTATTTAGAATAGGAATAATCTCTAGGTCGTGCTCTAATGCCAAATAAAGGTTAGAGATGGTTTGTGCCTCTATACCTTGTGATGCATCCACGATGAGCAAAGCCCCTTCACATGCAGCAATAGATCTGGAAACCTCGTATGAAAAATCAACGTGACCTGGTGTGTCGATTAGGTTTAAAATATAGTCCTCTCCTTCATGCGTATAATTCATCTGTATAGCATGACTCTTAATAGTTATACCCCGCTCGCGCTCTAGGTCCATATCATCTAGTGCCTGCTCTTGCATATCGCGGTCGGAAATAGTACCTGTTGTCTGTAAAAGTCGATCGGCCAATGTACTTTTCCCATGATCTATATGCGCAATAATGCAAAAGTTTCGAATATTCTTCATCAAGTATAATTTGTTTGTGCTACCTAAAATGTAGGCGCGAGAATCTCTGCGAATTTAAGAGAAATTAGTCACTTTTCCATCGATTAGTCTATGAGATTAAGAAGTATCAACAGTAATGTATTCTTGAAACGAAGAAAGGAGCTAACAAATGTCAACTCCTCTCTTAAACACTACTACTTATGAAACCTAACATTACGTAATATCTCAAAGTTTATGCCAAAAAAAACAGAGCACATATTTTGCTCTGTTCATATAAGAAATAAATCGTTACACTTAAAATCACAGTTTAAATCAGTCAACGTATCTGATTGTTCAAACCGAAAAATAATACTAAACCAAAAGAGGAGGCTGGCGCCCCCTCTTTTTTCACACTACTACTTATGAAACCTAACTACTACTTATTATATAAACTCCTAATTTGAGGATTTGTTACAGATGAAATTAGAAAATATGTTAAAGGATTGAGATAAAACAACCTCAAACAAAAAGTGGAGAGAACGGGCGTCCTCTCCACTTTACTAACACTACTACTTATGAAACCTAACAATGATATAACAACACTTTATAAGGAATGTTGTATTGATTTTCAAAATAAATGTTAATAAAAAAGGGAAGTCTTTCGACTTCCCTTCTTAATTTCTTATCGTATTGTTGTATTACTTACTTACAACCAAACGACGAGTAACTTTATTGTTTCCTGCAGTTAACTCAAGGAAGTAAATTCCATTTGAGAAAGAAGCTCCATCTATAGTGAATGAATGCTCTCCAGCAGTTTGATTTCCTTCATTACCAGTTTTAATAACGTTTCCTGCCATATCAACTACTGAGTATTCAACAGCTGATGCTTCTTGAAGACTGTAGTTAACTGTAGTCTCATTAGCAAATGGGTTAGGGAACTGAGATACCTCTAATGAAGATAAATCTTCATTTTCAACACTTAAAGGAAGCGTTTCATCAAAGTTCATTCTTACCATTGGAGTAGAGTTTGTAAAGTACCAAGCTACTCCAGCAGTTCCTAAGTCACCATATATCAATGAGGTTCCATCTGGTGAGAAACCTGAAGTTGCAACAGAGAAACCTGTAGCGAAAGATGCTACAGTAACCATATAAGTTTTACCCGCATCTAGTGGTTGAACCGCTGGGAAAGCAAGTGTTATCTCAGAATTTGCATCACCTGCTTGAGAAGTGTAATAATCTGTCTCACCTATGAATACTGGGTCAGCTTCGTTTGGATCAATCTCGTAAAGTGTACCATAGATTTCAATTCCTGAATCAACTGTACCTCCTAGCGTTACATCAATTGCGTAAAGATCGTCTGCAGTGAAGATATCAAATAATGGCCCCATTTCTACAGTTACTGGAGGTGTAAGTCCAGCACCTGAAAGACCTCCATCAGCTGTTCCCTCATCTCTAGCATAAATGTTCTGACCTACTTCAAATGAATAGCTATCCATTGAGTTATTCTGTGGATCATCATCAGTGTCATCATTCAAGATAGCGAAATCAACATTATAGTTACCTTGACCAGCAGGCGTAAATTGAGTTGCTGCTACTAAAGAGTCAGAACCTTGAACAGGAATTGAAACAGCAGGAGAAGTACCAACAAAACTTGAACCTGAAGTCTCAGTTGCTTCAAATGCCACACCTGTTTGTGGGTTTAAACCATTGTTAAAAGCATTAACTGTAAAATCAATCGGTGCTATTTGAGATTCTGGAATTTGATAGTAAGCCAAACCAACTGATCCAAAATAAAGGTCACTTGTTCTTATATCATTATCAGCTAAAGTTGTGATTTTTACATCGTCAATCATCCAACCATATGTAATCCATAAATTATCACTTGCACTTTGAGGATCTACCGAAGTCCAAGAAAAACGAATCCAAACTGAAGTTGGGTTCGCTGAAAGGAAAGAACCTAAATTGATTCGAACTAGATCTGGATTATCATATTCAGATCCACCATCGGCTGTTAGAGCCTCTTTATCCGAATTGTCACCTACAGTTGTCCAAGTTGTTCCGTCTTCACTAATTTGAACTCTTTGATCATCATTAAATAAAGCTCCAAACTGCAAAAACTCAAGGTTTACGAATTGAGACCCCCCTAAAGCTACTACATCGATAGGGTTAGCAGTTGTCATAGTATACTCAACCTGAGTTCCAACTGGAACAACACTTCCACCCACAACTTCACAGTTAATAAGTTCAGCAAAATTACCATTACCCGGTGTTGGAACATTAACAGGAGCACCAAAATTAGTCCATCCATCATGTGTTGGATCAATACTCCATCCAATATTTGGGTCAGTAATTCCATCATTATCGATTACCCAGTCTCCCGGAGTCTCGAAGTTGTCTTCCCAAATAGTATCACCTAAAGCCTTGTATATTGGAGCTGTAGTTGAATGTAGTGGTTTCGCTGTTGAAATAGAATGCTTAGTCATAGGCATAAGGCTTTGAGCCGTACCTATTGATGCAAACCCTAAAGCAGCTGCTAAAAAGTAAATTTTCTTCATAATTCTTTAATTTTTATCAAATATATAAAAAAGTTTAGTAACAAAATGTTAACAAACACCTTGTAATACCTATTAGAACGATGATCTTAACAAAAAGGTTGGAAACTTACTCTAAATTAACAAAACTCATGATTATTCTTGTAAAAGTTCTTTCACGGCCTTCTCAATTTGTTCATCTTTTCCGTTAACAGAGTCCCTTGGACGATTAGCAATTTTAACATCTGGCTCTAACTGCTTGTTCTCAAGGTATCTTCCATCATTAATCTTAACTCCAACTTGAGGAATCCCAAATACCAAAGTTCGATCAATCTGTGTTTCCCACCACACAGCAGTGGCTGTCCCGGGTACTGGCATCCCTACCAACTTGCCTATACCCAACGCCTTATAAGTTTCTGGAAACATATGTGCGTCTGAGTAATTCCCCTCTCCCATGAGAACAATAGAGGGTTTGTACCATTTAAACATGGGCTCAACTCCGAGACTTTGACCTCTTGGGGAAAGTTCAAAGTATTTTTCTCCATTTAAAAATGTTGCAAGGTCATCATGCAGCCATCCTCCACCATTAAATCTAGTATCGACGATAAGACCTTCTTTATTATTGTATTTCCCTAATGCATTATCATAAACAACTCTAAAGCTAGCATCGTTCATTCCCTTAACAT
>CBFHJL010000052.1:0-21112 GCA_965656195.1 Brumimicrobium sp.
CTTCTCATCAATCAAAACATAGTCACTTACACTTAGTGTATCTGAGCTGAACTTAATTACAGGCTTGTAAGTTGCATTAATATCAACTGTTCCTGTTGATTGCCCATCAAACTGAAACAATAGATCGACTTCCACTAATTTATGTCTCTTTACTTCCTTTTTAAAAGATGACAATATAATTAAGGTATCTACTCTATCAAACCCAGATGCTGTAGCTGAAAATCGCCATTTTTTTTCTTCATCGTAAGGCAGGATAAGTGTATCTCCTGAGGTTATTTCTTTTCGGAAGATGGATCCGTCTTGCACATCGGTTATCCTCAACTTAGCATCTTCTAATTGACTACCTGCCTGAGCATCAATCAAGTTAATTTGCAATTGAAACACATCGTCTTGTGCTAAGCCACTCAGAACACTAATAAAAGTAAATAATAAGATTAATAGTTTTGTCATAGTTACAATAGGGATGCACTAAATTTCATTTTCCATAAAATTAACTTTTTTCAGCGTTGTATTTAAATGTTAATAAGTTTTATTTATTAGTTAAATCCCAGTTAAATCAACACCTAAACACAACTTATCATCTATAAAACATAGCTTAACAAACAAGATTCAATGCTTTGGATTTCAAAAAGTTCAAACGTTATTTTACATTTGTTAATGCTAAACTATACTTATTATTAAATAATGATCACACGTCTTTTCGTAGTATTTTTATTAATTTATTCAGGTAAATCTATTGCTCAAGGGAAAGTTACGTTTCGTTTTAACAATGTACAAACGGCTGTTTATGACTATAGTATTGAATCATTTCAAGATTCTGGTAGTTATGATTCTGCAGGAGAAATACAAATTCACTTTGACAGAAAGGCTGTAGTTATAGATTGTTCAAACGATGAAAATGACAAAGAGTTAAGTATCATTGAAAAAAATGAAGAGACTCAGCAAGGAGAAATGTATATCTGCGCTATGGATGGTCAATATTATGCATTTACTGTCTCTAAAGATCAAACAAAATTAACCTTGGTAAGTGCTAATCATCGTTTTGTGTATAAATTAATAAACTAAAAAAAAGCCGCCTGTTTCGAGGCGACTTCTTTCAATTTTTATACATGATATTAAATCTTCACTACCCAGTCAAATTTATCTTCTTCTTTACCTTCTTTGATCGCATCTAAATAGTGATACACCTTATTTGAGAATTCTCTTTCTGGAATAGAAGGTAATTGGTATTCTTTTCCACGGTACCCGATCATTTGTATTTGTGCAATAGTTGCAGCTGTACCCGCTCCGAACACCTCTGTAAGACTTCCATTTTCAATAGCTTGAATTATTTCAGCCACTTTTACCGGACGTTCTTCCACTTCCATCCCCCAGTCTTTTGCAAGCGCAATAACACTTCGCTTAGTAATTCCAGGTAGAATTGTATCTGTATCTTCTGAAGGAGTAACCAATTTACCATCAATCACAAACATAATGTTCATGGTTCCCGATTCTTCTATGTACTCGTGTGTTTTAGCATCTGTCCAAACGAGCTGATGAAATCCTTCATCCTTACCTAATTTTGCAGGATAAAGTGAAGCTGCATAATTACCTGCAGTTTTTGCTCTACCAACACCGCCAGCAGCAGCTCGAGTATAATGCTCTTCTATTTTCACGTTTAATGGCTCTGCGTAATAAGCTCCTACAGGACATGTGAAAATCATGAATTTATATTGATCCGATGGCTTAATACCAATATAATCATCCGTTGCAAACATAAACGGACGAATGTATAATGAAAAACCCTCCTTTTTTGGAATCCAGGCTCTGTCAAAATCTACAATCTCTTTTACACATTGTTCAAAAAGATCAACTGGAAACTCAGGCATACACATTCTCTTACAAGACTCAGCAAAACGCCTAGCATTCATATCTGGACGAAAAATAGCGACATCATCTGATACCGTTCTATATGCTTTTAGACCTTCAAAAATAGATTGACCATAATGAATCGCTGAAGTAGCTGGGTGCAATTTGAGATCTTGAAAAGGCAAAATCTCAGGCGTTCCCCACTCTCCATTCTTATAATCTAGCACCAACATATGATCTGAAAATACTTTGCCAAATGGCAAATTATCCCAGTCTACTCTTTCAATTTCAGAGTTCTCAGTTCGTGTTTTTTTGATTGTATATGTTGAATGTTCCATAATCTTAAATTCGATGCAAATATACTGAATTTTCAAGAGCCCAATCTCCCGTTCATCAAAAAATCCTCTTTACTACAGCATTCTTTCGCTACTTTAAATATAACAATCAGGAATTAGATTTGTTGGTATATCCGCGCCCTTAAATAGATCGTATCATTTTTGATTTGATTTGAAAAATACTATCCTTCAATATTGGTTACATTTGCATAAAATACAATTAGGGTTGAAAGCTGAGGATGTTCTTAAAAAATATTGGGGGTTTGATTCTTTTCGAAAAGAGCAAGGAGATATAGTCAATAGTGTCATTAACGGACATGACACGTTAGCTCTTTTGCCAACAGGAGGTGGTAAATCGATTTGTTTTCAAGTACCTGGAATTGCAAGGGACGGGATTTGTCTTGTTGTATCCCCTTTAATTGCTTTAATGGAGGATCAAGTCAAATCACTCCAAAAAAAAGGTATTAAAGCCCATGCAATTAACTCAGGAATGTCAAGGCGTGAAATCGACATCATTCTAGATAATGCCAAATTCGGTGAAGTCGATTTTCTTTATGTCTCTCCCGAACGACTCAAGACAGACCTTTTCATCGCTCGATTTAAACAAATGAAAGTTGGACTAATAGCGATTGATGAAGCACATTGTATTTCTCAATGGGGTCATGACTTTCGACCGCCGTATCTAGACATTCATGAGCTCAGAGAAATACATCAGAAAGTTCCAATAATTGCTGTTACTGCCACTGCAACAGAAAAAGTAAGAGAAGACATTCAGGAACACCTTCACCTAAAAGATCCTAACTATTTTGAAGGAGACTTTACTCGAGAGAATATTGCTTACGAAGTATATAACGTTGAAAATAAGCTCGGGGCTATTCTTAAGGCTTGTAAGTTATTCTCTGGTAGCACAGGGATTATCTACTGTCAAACAAGGAGATCAACCAAGGAAGTAGCGAAACTACTAATCGCGAATAAAATCTCGGCGGGTGTTTATCATGGAGGTTTAACCGGGAAGGAGCGTACAGAAAAAATGCAATTATGGTTAGATGATCGGATCAAAGTGATCGTTGCAACAAACGCTTTTGGAATGGGGATAGACAAACCCAATGTAAGGTTTGTCTTGCATTATGAAATCCCCAATAATCTTGAAGCATATTTCCAGGAAGCTGGAAGAGCCGGGCGGGATGGAAAAGCAGCTCGAACAATGGCTTTCTACACCAATTCTGATCTAAATAAGATGAAGGTACAGTTGGATGGCCAGTTCCCTCCTATTGACTTTATCAAAACGGTATACCGCGCAATGTGCAATCATTTCAGTATTGCTATTGGATCTGGAGAAAACGAGAGTTATGGCCTAGACATCAAGATTTTTGTTGCTAAATACAATTTTGATCCCATTCGGACATATAATGCTTTAAAAATATTGGAACTCAACGGAACACTCGTTTTGAATGAGGCAGTGTTTCATCCTACAAAAGTCAAATTTTTAGTTGAAAATAAAACACTCTATAGTTTTCAATTAAAAAATGAAAAGTACGATCCATTAATATCAATTCTATCCAGAAGTTATCCTGGAATATTTTCATATTACTATGCCATAGACGAAAATAAAATCGCAAAACGACTGAACCTTTCAGTGGCAAAGTTGAAAGAACAATTAAAGTACCTTGAAGAACATGGTGTAGTTGATATCTCATGGCAAAGTGAACTTCCTCAAGTTATTCTGCTTCATGAAAGGCTTCCTGATGATTACATGCGAATTAATAATGAAGTCTATGCAACTCGAAAAACAGTAGCTGAAGAAAAATTTAAAGGATTAAAGAAATTTGTATCCTCACCTGCATGTAGATCTATTCTACTTTTAGAATATTTTGGTCAGCAAGGTGAGCCGTGCGGCATCTGTGATGTATGTAAAGCAGAGAAAAACTCAAATTATTCAACTGATGAATTAGTTGCAGCTATCACAACAGAAATCAAAGAAAAAGACACTATCTCTGCCAATGATATCTTTATAGAATTGAAAGTGAAGGATAAAGATCAATTCAACAAAATCATAAGTTGGATGTTGGACGAGAACATAATAACGCTAGAAAATGAGGATATTCTCAGATTGAGTTAGGCGCATAAAAAAAGCTAAAAATCAAAGAATACAGGATTCTTTTGACTAAAATACATGCGCTCAAACAAATGCTCAAAGACCACACCTTCGTAGTAAAACTTTAAAATCTGTTGATAATCAAAATTGTATTTAGCCATATTCATTGCACCCTCTTGACAGAGTCCAACTCCATGACCAAACCCTCGTCCTTCAATTAATACAAAGTCCCCTTCAGGATGGACTGAGAAATACGTAGATTTCAATTTAAAATGATAACGAATGTCTCTTAGTGGAATACCAAGGTGTGGACTTATAAAAAATGCTTTTCTATCGTTTTGCTTGAAGAAGTAAATTTTATCAGCATAAGCAGAATCCTGTATTGGATAAAAGTAATTCTTCACGATAAAATTCCTCCATTCAGATTTAGAGACTTACTTGGTCCATTTAGCTTGTCTGGTGTGGATACAAAACGTGTCTTTGAAAGAAGCAAGGTAAGGTATATTCTCCCGCCAAACATAATCAGACTGACTTGTTTGTCCTCCGCAATTCGCATGGAAATACCCATCAACCAGTTCATTCGTAACAGTGTCTACCATATAAATTCCTTTGGTTTCGCCAACTGCAACTTTAATATTATCCGTAAATCGCAACATACTTTTGTATGCCTGGCAGTGGACTTGATCACATAATTCAAAGCCTTCATGTTTATGACGATCAATGTGTTTCAATGCATAGGTTCTTGAAATAACAGCTTGCGCTTTATAATACTCCAAATGCTTACCTCCTCCTCCTTCAGACTCAATAACACCTTCTAAATAGTTTTGATAGCTAACATTATTCACTATCGAAAGTCCATTAGAACCAGAAAATACAGTAAACCCATCACGATATTTTCGTTCTTTCAAAATGGGCTGTCTTGGTCTTAAACGAATTGCATGATTCTTTCCGGTAGGAACTAGGCGCACCTCATCAAAAGTACCCAGAAGTCGCACCCCTTTTTTTAAGACAACTGAACTATCTTTACCAATACGCATAGATACAAACTCATTGGGCTGAATTACACCAAAATTTGAAGTATCTGCCTCAATCGTATATGTCCCTTCAAAATAAGCAAAATCAATCTGCTCTACTTTTTTATGACGCAAAACACCAATATTCAAATCTTGACAGAACAAGTTGAAAGAAAGGAAAAAGCAATATGTAAATAATAAGATGCGCACCTTTTACAAAATTACGCTAGAATAGCTCCAATGTTCAAGCCAAAAAATGATTTTATCAACACTAACCTATGAACGATCATGAACCTTAAGAAAAGTGGAGACCTCTTCAGCTGCTTTTTTACTTGCACCTCCTTTTCCAAGTTTAGCTATTAACTGATCATAGTCGGATAATAACTTTTCATGCTTTTCACCCTCTGGGAGTACTTTTCTGAGCTCTACAGCAATATTCCTTGCATTACATTCATGCTGAATCAATTCTTTGACTGCTTCTTTATTAAGAATCAGATTTACCAGGCTGATATAATCGATCTTAACAAGTCGTTTAGCAATCATGTAAGATATTGTAGAACCTCTGTAACAAACAACCTCTGGAACTTTAAATAGCGCTGTTTCCAAAGTAGCAGTTCCTGATGTTACTAATGCTGCAGTTGCTATAGATAAAAGGTCGTAAGTCTCTCCGTGTATGATTCTTACATTCTTATTTCTCGCCATAAATTCGTCATAGAATGACCTATCCATTGCTGGCGCTCCTGCAACAACAAATTGATACTCTTCTAGTCCTTTGAGGCTCTCTAGCATAATCGGAAGCTTGGTCTTGATCTCTTGTTTTCGACTACCAGGAAGTAATGCTATAACAGGTCGTTTATCAAGTCCATGCTTCTCATGTAAATCGATTTTATTTGCTTGAGATTTGAATTGATCAATTGCATCGAGAAGTGGGTGGCCAACAAACGTTACTTCCATTCCAAATTTCTCATAAAATGATTTTTCAAAAGGAAGGATAACTAGCATTTTGTCTACGACCTTCTTAATTGTATGTACACGCTTCTGTTTCCAAGCCCATACTTGGGGGGATATATAATAAATCACAGGAATCTTATTTTCCTTAGCCCATTTAGCAATACGCAAGTTAAATCCAGGGTAATCTACCAGAATCAATACATCAGGTTGGAACTTAGCTATGTCTTGTTTGCAAAACTTAATATTACCTAAAATTGTACTTAGATTAGCTACAACTTCAGCAAATCCCATGAAAGCCAATTCTGAAATATGTTTTACAGGTTGTCCAGCAACATCAGCCATGTAATCCCCTCCCCAAAAACGGAAATCAACTTCTGAGGTCTGTTTCATCGACTTCATGAGGTTTGATGCATGCAGATCCCCTGAAGCCTCTCCTGCTATGACATATACTTTTTTCATTACAATAGAGCGATTACTGTAGGGATTGCTAAAATGATGGTAGTTGCTACTAGGCCAACGGTAAACCTATCCCATCTCCATTGAAAATTTGTCAGGTAAAACAAAACCATATTCGGTAGTAAAGGAAAGATCATAAGATCATTTCTATTTGTTGAATTCAACGTCATATAATAGTACAGCTGTTCAACATCCTTTTCGCCGTATTTTATTTGCCAAAAAAGTAAGAAAGCTATAATAGGAAATACGATAGCAAACGTAACTCCAACCCAGGTATGGTCTAACTTCTTTTCTAATCGATTGAGTAAAGACATAGTTTAATTAATTTAAAAACCCCATTTATTGACCTCACTTATAGAATGATACGCAGTCATATCAAATTGAGTAGGAACGATACTAACATAACCATGATCAAGCGCCCAAATATCTGTATCATCACTTCTATCCTCTCGATAAAACTCTCCCTTCAACCAGTAATAAGGCTTCCCGAATTGATCGTGTCGCTTATCAAAGCTATCCTTCCAATATGCTTTGGCTTGACGACATACTTTTATCCCTTTAATTTCTTCAACTGTACGCTGAGGAATATTAACATTCAAACAATTATTCTTAGGGAATTCATTCTTTAGTACTCTTGAAACAACCTCTTTCACAGCCCATTTCGAACTTGAAAAATCAGCATCGGCATCAAAATCGAGTAATGAGAAACCTATTGAGGGTATGTTCTCCATTGCACCTTCAACGGCAGCAGACATTGTTCCCGAATACAAGACGTTTGAAGCACTATTTTCTCCGTGATTTATACCCGAAACTAAAATATCAGGCTTTCGGTGCAGCACTTCAGATATAGCAAGCTTAACACAGTCTACAGGTGTTCCTGTGCACGTATACGCCTCATACTCTTCAAAAAGACGTGTTTTATTAAGTCTCAACACATCATTAACTGTAATTGCATGCCCCATCCCTGATTGAGGTTTGTCTGGAGCAACAATTACAACGTCTCCAAATTCAGCAACTGCATTTACAAGACTATGTATTCCTTTTGCTTGAATTCCATCGTCATTTGTAACCAAAATAAGCGGTCTTTCTTTTGCCATACTCTTAAGTTCTCTGATTGCGAAAATAAGCATATCTTTTATTCCTTCACTAGCCTATTAATACCAATAAAAGTTAAACCAAGTCTAGAAATCAATAATTCATTGAAAATGTAGCATTAAATGTTGGGTACGTTGGTAGAAGATATTATTTTTGAATCTTTGAAGTAAACTACAATATGAAGGGATTTAATACCGAGGAACTTTTAGAGAACTTATCTCAAATTACGCAGAACAACATTGATCTTGTGCAAAAGAAGTGTGTTCACCTTGGTGAGAATCAATTACAGTGGAAAATGAAGTCTGACAACTGGAGTATTTCAGAGGTATTATCCCACTTGAATTCTTATTCCGCATATTACCACAAGAGTTTTCAAGAACGTATTTCTAAAACAAAATTTAAAAATGTCAAAGAAAACTTTATCCCTTCACCTTTAGGCAAAAGTGCTTGGAAATCGATGCGATTAGGTAGAGCGAATAATATCAAAAGAAAATTCAAAGCTCCAAAAAACTATAACCCTTCGCTAAATACTGAGTTGATAGGAGACGATCCAGTTCATCTTTTTATTAATGAACAAAAAGATTTACTCACGATTTTAGAGTCGGCGAAATCTGTTAATCTGAAGAAGGTGAAAATTAAGATTTCTATTAGTAAGATCGTTCGCTTAAGACTGGGTGATGCACTTATGTTTGTGATTTACCATAATGAACGACACGTTCAACAAATTAAAAATATATTAGCTCACCCTAATTTCCCAAAAAAGAAATGATCATAGGAATTAAAGTCATGTGTATTCTTTCGGTAATTCCGCTTCGTGCAGACAAGAAAGATCAAGCAGAAATCGTTTCACAACTTTTATTTGGGGAAGTTGCAACAATCATAGAGAAAGATGACCAATGGATCAAAATATCTTTGCATCATGATAGTTACGAAGGCTGGATTGATATCAAGCAAGTTATAGAAATAGAAGAATCAACATTTGACGAACTCTCTCAAATTAAAGAAAGACAAGCGCAAATCGTACTTCAATTGAACACACCTTGGGGAAAGAGTGTAGTTTTTCAAGGTTCACCAATACTATCTTCTGACTCAAGTTTTAATATTGACGATATGGAGTTTAGTTGGTTTGATCAGAAGCCCGTTGTCAGTAGCCACTCCATTGCAGAAATAGCTCTTTCCTATTTCAACTCGCCATATCTTTGGGGAGGAAGAACTAGATACGGGATTGATTGCTCTGGATTTACGCAAACTGTTTTTCATCAAAAAGAAGTTGAATTAATGCGTGATGCCTCTCAACAGGTTAAGCAAGGAGAGAAAGTTGAATTCGATGATCTTAGAAAAGGAGATGTCGTCTTTTTTGCAAGTGAAAAAACAGGAAACGTAACCCATGTTGGTATTTACTTTGGGGAACATAGTATTATTCATGCGCATGGACGAGTAAGAGTTGATGAACTTCGTCCAAGCGGAATTTATAACCTAGATGAAAAATACTATTCTCATCACTACTTTGCTGCGCGCAGATATATTTAAGAAACAAAAGCTAAAATGAAAATATTAATAACTGGTGGAGCTGGATTTATAGGAAGCAACCTTACCAAAAGGCTTGTAAACGATGGACACGAAATTGTAGTTCTCGACAATCTATTACGTGGTAATAAAATTGATAGAGAGGTATTTAGTAAAATTACTTTTGTTAATGGCGACGTAAGGGATGCTGAACTTGTCTTCAATCTTTCTAAAGGTTGTGATGTAATTTATCATTTCGCTGCTGTACTCGGAGTTGACGTAGTTGCTGATGCCCCAGTAGAAACAATGGATGTAGAAGTTATTGGCACAAGAAATGTTGTGAATGCAGCAGAGCAAAATAACATTGCTAAGATTTTGTATGCTTCAACATCTGGAATCTATGGCCATTCTGCTATTGAGAGCGCACTTAAAGAAGAAGTATTGGTTGATCCGAGAACCTCTTATGCCATGGCAAAAAGGTACAATGAAATCTATCTTGCTTCACATCATGAAGAGAAAGGTTTAAATGCTATCTCTTTAAGATTTTTCAACGTATACGGAGAGAACCAAGACAACAGAATGGTGGTTCCTCGTTTTTTCGAGCAAGCAATTGCAGGCAAACCTATTACAGTTTTTGGCTCTGGAAATCAAACAAGAGACTTCACTTACATAGATGATACAATCGATGCATGTGTTAAGCTAATGGAGATTGATGGTTATCACATTGTTAATATAGCCAACGAAGAAGAGTGGAACATTAAAGACCTTGCGGATCGAATTAAAAAGATTACAAATTCAACATCTGAAATCAAATATATTGATGCTCCTAAAAAGAGATATGATTATGAAGTTGAAAGACGAGTTGGAAGTTCAGAAAAACTAGAACAATTAGTTGGAATGAAGCCCGACACACAATTAGAAGAAGGATTAAAGAAAATATACAACACTAAATTTAAGTCATGAATAGAGATAAAGAGATTTTTGACCTTATCAATCGCGAGCGAGAACGTCAGCTAAATGGAATTGAATTGATTGCATCAGAGAACTTCGTGAGTGAAGACGTAATGAATGCTATGGGTTCAGTGTTAACCAATAAGTATGCTGAAGGACTTCCTGATAAACGATATTACGGAGGTTGCGAAATTGTAGATAAAGTAGAACAACTAGCTATTGATAGACTATGTAAGCTATTCAATGCAGGATGGGCCAATGTACAGCCTCATTCAGGTGCTCAAGCTAATGCAGCGGTAATGCTTGCATGTCTTAACCCAGGAGATGAAATTTTGGGCTTTGACCTTTCTCACGGAGGCCACTTAACGCATGGATCACCTGTGAATTATTCTGGTAAATTATACAGCCCAAATTTCTATGGTGTAAGCAAAGAGACAGGTACGGTAGACTATGAGGATTTAGAGAGTAAGGCAAAAAGTATCAAACCAAAAATGATAATTTGTGGCGCATCGGCTTATAGTCGTGACTGGGACTACGCAAGAATACGGAAGGTTGCTGACGAAGTTGGGGCTTTAGTTTTAGCAGATATCTCGCACCCTTCTGGTTTGATCGCTACGAATTTATTAGACGATCCATTGGAACATTGCCATATTGTTACCTCTACAACACACAAGACACTCAGAGGTCCTAGAGGAGGAATAATTATGATGCGAAAGAATTTTGATAATCCATTTGGTATCAAGTGGAAAAATGGAAACCCAAGAAGCATGGCATCTTTATTAGATGCTGCTGTTTTCCCAGGAACTCAAGGTGGACCACTAGAACATGTGATTGCGGCTAAAGCTGTAGCTTTTGGTGAAGCGTTAGATCCAAAGTTCGTTGATTACCAAAAACAAGTAATCAAGAATGCGAAAGTTATGGCTGATGCGTTTGTAGAAAAAGGATATAAAATTATTTCTGGAGGAACAGAAAACCACAGCATGTTGATAGATCTAAGGTCTAAAAACATCACAGGTAAAGATGCTGAGAATGCGTTGAATGAAGCGCATATTACGGTAAATAAAAACATGGTTCCTTTCGATACTGAATCACCATTTGTCACATCAGGAATACGCGTTGGAACTCCGGCAATTACAACAAGAGGAATAAAGGAAGATGAAATTCCTCGCATCGTTGAATTAATGGATAAGGTAATGACAAATATCAATGATGAAAAGCTAATTTCAGGTGTACGTTCTGAAGTTCAGTCTTTGATGAGCCCAAAGCCACTTTTCAAATATTAATATTAATATGAGAACAAAAAAAGCACTCCCAAAAAGAGTGCTTTTTTTGTTTTTATTCCTTTTCACTACTCTTGAATAAATGCAAAGACTTTGTTACTTTTGTTATGCAATAAATTCAAACAAATATTACAATGATAAAAGCAAACGACCCAACATTGAAATCATGGATAGAAGTCGATAAAGACTCAGATTTTCCAATTCAGAATATTCCATTTGGAGTTTTTAAAAGTGATAATGTTTCAGAACGTGTTGGAACACGAATAGGAGATAAAGTAATAGATATAAATGCACTCTTTGTGCTAGGATACATGGACAATCTTCCTTTCACTAGAGAAGATTTTGATACAAACGCTTTGAATAAGATCATGAAACATGGCAAAAGTGCAACAAGTGATCTTAGAAATCGAATATCAAAGTTGTTCAACTCAGAGAACACGGATCTATCTGGAAATGCACATCACGTCGATCAAGTTATTTTCGATATAGACAAAGTTGAAATGTGTCTACCAGTTGAAATTGGAGACTATACAGATTTTTATTCAAGTCGTGATCATGCAACAAACGTAGGTACAATGTTTCGTGATCCAGACAACGCTTTACTTCCAAACTGGTTGCATATACCTGTAGGATACCACGGAAGAGCAAGTTCTATTATTCCTTCAGGACAAAGTATTAAAAGACCAAAAGGCCAACAAAAACCAAATGAAGATGAAGGACCAGTTTTCGGACCTTGTAAATTATTAGATTTTGAGTTAGAGATGGCTTTTGTGACGTTCGAAGGCAATAAACTAGGTGATTCGATATCTACAAAAGATGCAAAAGATCATATTTTCGGTATGTGTATTATGAATGATTGGTCTGCAAGAGATATTCAAAAGTGGGAATATGTTCCACTGGGACCATTCCTTGCCAAAAGTTTTGCATCTTCGGTTTCTCCTTGGATTGTTACAATGGATGCTCTCGAACCTTTTAGCATTCCTGGCCCAAAACAAGATCCAGAAGTTTTACCATACTTAAAATACGAAGGTAACCATCACTATGATATAGATTTAGAAGTAGGTATAATTCCAGAAAAAGGTGAAGAAACTACTGTGTGTAATTCTAATTATAAATACATGTATTGGAATATGGCTCAGCAATTGGCTCACCATACAGTTAATGGTTGCAACGTACGTTGTGGTGACATGATGGCTTCTGGAACAATCTCTGGTCCGGATAGAGGATCATTTGGATCAATGTTAGAAATCTCATGGAAAGGAACGAAACCTTTCAAAATGAAAGATGGCTCTGAGCGTAAATTCCTACAAGATAAAGATACCGTTGTAATGCGAGGTCATTGTGAGAAAGATGGAGTTCGTATTGGGTTCGGCGAGGTGTCAACGAAAATATTACCGGCAGATTAATACTGATTTTAGTGGCAGAACAGCAGCATCAAAACATAGACCTTGAGCAAGAAAGAAAAGAGATCTTAAATGCTTTCAAGGGGTTATTGCGCGTTACAAAAGACAATCGTAACAAGGAAGAAACGAGACTTATCCGAAAAGCATTTGATGTTGCTGTTGAGGCGCATAAGGATATGCGACGTAAATCGGGTGAACCTTATATTTATCACCCGATTGCAGTTGCAAAAATTTGTGCCGAGGAAATGGGACTCGGCCCAACTGCTGTTATTTGTGCATTATTACATGATACCGTTGAAGATACGTATATCACACTTGACGATATAGAAGACCTTTTTGGTGGAACTGCAAGAAAAGTAATTGATGGGCTCACGAAAATTCCAGAAGTATTCGATGAAAATGTTTCGATTCAGGCTGAGAACTTTCGTAAAATGATTTTAACAATCTCTGATGACCTCAGAGTAGTTTTAATTAAGCTTGCTGACCGTATGCATAACATGCGGACTTTAGACAGTATGCGCTCTGATAAACAATTAAAAATTGCATCAGAAACGAATTTCTTATACGCTCCATTAGCACATCGTCTAGGCCTCTATTCGCTTAAAAGCGAATTCGAAGATTTATGTCTTATGTACATGAATCCTGCAGCATATGATGAGATTCAGAATAAGTTAAAATCTACAAAAGCAGTAAGACAGCGTTTTATACGTCGTTTTATGAATCCGATAAAAGAAGCTTTACAGGATGAGGGATATGTTTTTGATATAAAAGCAAGAACAAAGTCTGTTGCATCTATATGGAGAAAAATGAAAAACAAAGAAGTTCCTTTCGAGGAAGTCTTTGACCTGTTTGCAATTCGTATTATTTTGGATACTCCTGAAGAATTGGAAAAACCAGACTGCTGGAGAGTTTATAGCATTGTAACTGACTTTTACCAACCAAATCCAGACAGATTGAGAGACTGGATCTCAACGCCTCGTGCAAATGGGTATGAGTCTCTCCATACAACTGTTATGAGTCCACAAGGAAAATGGGTAGAAGTACAGATCAGATCCAAAAGAATGGATCAAATTGCAGAAAAAGGACTCGCCGCGCATTACAATTATAAGGAATCAAAATCTGGAGAGAACAAATTTGACAGATGGATTGGTGAAATAAGAGACTTAATAGATAATCACTCACAAGATGCAATGGATTTTGTGGATGAATTTAAGTTAAATTTGTTTAACGATGAAATCTATGTTTTCACACCTCAAGGTGAATTGCGTGTACTTCCCACAGGTGCCACTACATTAGATTTTGCATTTGATATTCATACGGATATTGGTTTGCAGTGCATAGGTGCAAAAGTGAACAACAAGTTGGTTCCATTAAGTCATCAATTGAAAAGTGGACATCAGGTAGAGATCATTACTTCGAGTAAGCAAAAACCGAACGAAGAATGGTTGAAGTTCGCAATTACTGCAAGAGCTAAACAAAAAATCAAAGGAGCACTCAACGAAGAGCGCAATAAGATCGCTGAAGATGGTCGTGAAATATTAGATCGCAAATTCAAGCAACACAACATTAGGTTTATATCAGAGAATATATCTCTTCTTGAAGATTATTATAACGTTGCTACCGCGACAGATTTATACATTCGTATTGCCAAAGGCAAAGTTGATCTTGCAAAACTCCGTCAAATAAAAAATATAGGAGGAGTTCTTAAAGTTGAAAAAGAATCTAAGCCCAATAAAATAAGAAAGGCTACTGATATCAATAAGCGTATCGATAAAAAGAAGGATACACTTATTATAGGAGAAGATTTCAACAACATTGACTACACATTTGGGAAATGCTGCAATCCTTTACCTGGTGACTCTGTATTTGGATTCATAACTATAAGTGATGGTATTCGAATACATCGAACCGATTGTCCTAATGCCGAGAACTTAATGTCAAAAATGGCTTATCGCTGCATTTCTGCAAGATGGAAAGCCAAAGAAGTCAAAGAACATATCGCCAAACTACGAATTATCGGAATCGACGATATAGGTATCGTAAATAAGATAACAGAAATCGTTTCCTTTCAGCATAATGTCAATATGCGATCAATAAGCTTTGAGTCTAAAGACGGAATGTTCGAAGGAAAAATTCAGGTATACGTTTTTGATAGACATCATTTAGAAGAACTAATTGATAAGTTTGAAATACTTGAAGGAGTAAAGCGTGTCGAGCGCTGGGATGAGCACGAACAAGAGTCTGGTGACGAATACGATGAAGAAACGTTAAGTTAAATAAGGCTAAAATTGAACATTAACTTAGAGTTAAATGTTACTTTTCCGAACATTTTCAAGAATCAATGAGCTATCGTTACATCCTTCTCTTTTCTTTTATGCTAGCCGTATTTTCGGTCTTGGACATCTATATTTGGAGAAGTCTTAAGAGAACCATTAATCCAAAAGTATTTAAATACGTCAAATGGTTCATTCCGATTACAACGGCACTCTTTTTTGCAGGGTTCATGCTGAATCTAATTAGATCTGCAAACGGAATAATGAATGCCAATTATACGCTAAATCTGATGGTTGGATTTTCATTTGGAGTATTTATCGCCAAACTATTAATGGCAATCCCTTTCTTACTTGAAGACATTAAAAGGTATCCAACTTTTATGTTCCGATGGATAGTTCGTAAACAACCACGAAAAGAATCAATGCCTGAAAGAAGAAAATTCGTAAGAAACATTTCTTTAGGAGTGGCTTCAGTGCCTTTCTTGGGTACTATTTATGGTATTACTGCAGGTAAGTATAATTATCAATTGAAAAGAGTACCGCTTACATTCTCCAACCTACCAAAATCATTTGAAGGATTGAAGGTTATTCAGTTCTCGGATTTTCACTCAGGAAGTTTTGATGATTATGAAGCCGTTAGAAAAGGGTTAGCTTACATCAATGAAAGAAAACCTGACTTAATTCTATTTACAGGCGATTTAGTAAACAATAGAGCTGGAGAGAGTGAACCTTTCATGGAGATGTTGCGTAAACTTGATGCTCCTCTTGGGAAGTTTGCCATTTTAGGTAATCATGATTACGGCGATTACGTGCCATACAATTCAGACCAAGAGAGGGTTGAAAACATGAAGTCGCTTTTTGATGTATTTGAGTATACTGGCTTTGATCTTCTCAACAATGAGAATAGACAAATCGAAAAAAATGGGGAAATCATTGATATTATAGGAGTTGAAAATTGGGGGCAAGACCCATTTCCTCAATACGGCGACTTAGATAAAGCCACAGAAGGCCTACCTAAAGACCGATTCTCAATTTTGCTTTCACACGATCCAGATCACTGGGAGTATGTAGCTAGAGACTACGATCATCCTTTTGCTTTAACCGTAAGTGGACACACCCATGGTGCACAGTTTGGAGTTGAAATTCCAGGGTGGGAATGGAGTCCTGTTCAATACAGATATAAACGATGGATGGGATTGTATAAGGAAAAAGATCAATACCTTTTTGTTAGTAAAGGGTTCGGATTCCTAGGATTCCCTGGCCGTGTTGGAATGTCTCCTGAAGTTATTGAATTTACGTTAAGCTCGGTATAGTCATAGTTTGCATATTTATTTAAATAAGTAGAAATAGGCAGCTACTCTCGGTGGTTGATTATTCACTATTGTTGTGTATAACTTCTCTACAAAAACTTAATATAAACCTAACCAATAGTACAAATTCATTATTTTTGTCTTTTAACTAAGGTGCATGGAAAACGTACAAGAAACAGTAAAAGACATTTTTTCAGCCTACCTCGAAAAAAATGGTCACAGAAAGACGCCAGAGCGTTTCGCCATTCTAGAGGAGATCTATAACTACGAAGGTCATTTTGACATTGAGTCGTTGTACATCAAAATGAAAAATAAGAACTATCGTGTTTCAAGAGCTACGTTGTACAATACAATAGACTTATTGCTTGCCTGTAACCTAGTTAGAAAACACCAATTCGGAAAGAACATTGCTCAATTTGAAAAGTCTCATGGCTTTAAGCAACATGATCATATGATCTGCACCGATACTGGAGAGCTGATTGAATTTTGCGATCCACGAATACAGAACATAAAAAGTACTATTGAAGAAGTTTTTGGAGTAAAGATCCACCACCACTCTCTTTATTTTTATGGTGTTCGAAATGATAAGTCTGAAAAACCTGAAGATAAAAAATCGTGAGTAATACATTTAATACGAAAAAGCACCCTTCAGGTGTTCAAATCTATTCGTTGAGCGAACAACTTATGACGAGTGAAACAGCAAACCATTTGGTAAAAAAAGTGGAAGAAGACCTAGAAATAGGTCAACGCATGTTCATTTTAGACATTACAGGGGTAGAACACATGAATAGTAGTGGATTGAACAGCATGTTAAGGTCATTCACAAAAATCAGAAATAAAGGAGGAGAGTCGGTGATATTAAACCCCTCCAATTCGGTAAATAAGCTATTAGAAGTATCTAAATTAAATACTGTTTTCCGCATAGAAACAAGCGAAGAACAAGCTATACAACATTTAACTGCGAACAAAGCATGAATAAAGTAGACGTACTATTAGGGTTACAATGGGGAGATGAAGGAAAAGGAAAGATCGTTGATGTTCTTACCCCAAAATATGATATAATCGCACGATTCCAAGGTGGTCCAAATGCAGGACACACATTAGAATTTGATGGTATTAAACATGTTTTGCATACGATTCCATCTGGTATTTTCCGTGAAGGAACGATGAATGTGATCGGAAACGGAGTTGTTATTGACCCAGTGATTTTCAAACAAGAGATTGACAACCTGGATAAATTCAACCTTGCAATCAAAGATATTCTTTTGATATCCAAGAAAGCTCACCTAATTCTTCCTACGCATCGTTTACTAGATGCGGCGTCAGAAAAAGCCAAAGGAAAAGAGAAAATTGGTTCGACGCTTAAAGGCATCGGTCCAACCTATATGGATAAAACAGGAAGAAATGGTCTTCGTGTTGGAGATATTTTCTCACCTAAGTTTCAAGAAAAGTACGAAAACCTTGTTGCGAAACACGTTGGGATTCTAGATCACCACGATGGATTTGAATACGACCTTAAATCTTTGGAAGCGGCTTTCTTTGAAGGAATCGAATTGTTGAAATCTTTAACCACAATCGATAGCGAACAATACATCAATAATGCACTCAAAGAAGGTAAGACTGTTCTTGCAGAAGGTGCTCAAGGTACGTTGTTAGATATTGATTTTGGTAGTTATCCATTTGTTACTTCATCGAATACAGTGACTGCCGGGACATGCACAGGACTTGGAGTTGCTCCAACAAGGATTGGCGATGTTATTGGAATCTTTAAAGCTTATTGTACCAGAGTTGGATCTGGACCCTTCCCTACTGAATTGGAAAATGAAGAAGGTGAAGCGATAAGAAAGGCTGGAGCAGAGTTTGGAGCTACAACTGGACGACCACGAAGATGCGGATGGATAGATCTTCCTGCCCTCAAATATGCAATCATGATCAACGGTGCTTCTGAGCTATCAATGATGAAGTCTGATGTGCTTGACGCGTTCGAAACGATAAAAGTTTGTACACATTATATCATCAATGGCAAGAAAGTTGATTATTTACCGTTTGATATCACAGATGCTGACATTGAGCCTGTTCTCGAATCAATTAAAGGATGGAATACAGACATTACTGGCTTAACGTCAATGAATGATGCACCTCAGGAGTTGATTGATTATGTGGCCTATTTGGAAAAACATCTTGAAGTTCCAATCACCACTGTTTCTGTCGGTCCTGACCGAACGCAAACGTTGAACAATAAAAAGTAATTGAAAGTATTACCACATATAGTTCTTATTGCGCTTTTGACAGGAAGCGCATTTTTTTTGTTACCGAATTTTTCTGTAGCTCAGGAAGAAGTTATTGAGCTTTTAGAAGGGTCAGATAATATTCGTTTAGACGGTAAGTCGGGAAATTATGTGATCACTGGAAATGTAATCTTTGAGAAAGATGGAGCTAAACTATATTGTGATTCAGCATATTACAACATAGTTAGGGATCAGGTTCGAGCTTATAGCCATGTTCATCTGAATAAGAGAGACACCTTGAATATGTTTTGTGATTCACTGTTCTTTGATTTTTCAGAAAGCTATGCCAAACTTTGGGGCAATGTGAGAGTTAGAGATAATGAATATAAACTCACTACAGACTCTCTGGATTATAATATTGACAAAGATATGGGGGTTTATCGAAATGGTGGAATTATTACAAGCATTACATCTCAAGATAAACTAACGAGCAAAGTAGGCTACTTCTATCCTAGAAAAGAGCAGTTCAATTTTCGAGAAAATGTTGTGTACAGCAGTGATTTATACAAAATTACTACAGATACGCTCCAATTCAATGGTTTGAGTAAAAAAGCCTACTTCTTTGGGCCTACTAATATCGAAGGAGATGGAGGTAAAATGTACAGTGAAAAAGGTTGGTATAATCTCAACAAAGATGAGGGCGTTCTATCTCAAAACGCATATATCGATCGAAAAGATATTTATATTTCAGCGGATAGTTTGTTTTACTCATCTCAAGACAGCATCTATATAGCAGAGCGAAACATTAGCATTAAGGATACACTCAACAAGCTAACTTTTATGGGTGATTTTGCTAAGAGTGACCAGAAGAAACATTTTGCTTTTATCACAGGTCATGCAATGGCTGAAAAATACAGTGAAGAAGATACTTTATACATACACGCTGACACATTATACAATGTTCTAGATTCTCTCAATGAAGCCAAGCTGATTAAAGCCTATAATGAGGTCTCTATTTTTCGCGGAGAGATGCAAGGAATCTGTGATTCTTTAACATACCAGAAAAAAGAAGGAATCATAAACATGTTTTCAGAACCTATACTGTGGGCAAAACAAGCCCAACTTTCTGGTGACACGATTAGTGTATATGAATTAGATGGTCAAATCGACAAGGCATTTCTTCGAAAAAGAAGTATAGTCGTTACACGAGTAGTTGAAACAGACTACTACAACCAAGTTTCAGGAACATCTATGACTGTTAATTTTGACAGCACAAATATTAAACGAGTGGATATAGAGAAAAATGCAAAAACACTCTATTTCCTTGAAGATGAGTCTGAATCTGATACGGCAATAATTGTTGAAAGAAAAGGCATGAACAGACTCTACTCATCTGATATAAGCTTGTACTTTGAAAAAGGTGATTTATCAGGAGCCACGTATAGAAGCGAACCTGATGGTGTGCTGTATCCAATGAATCAAATTAAGAAGAGTGAAGAACGTACTGAGCATTTTCATTGGTCACCTGAACGCAGACCTCTCTCTCCCGAATTTATGATTCTAGACATGGATGAGCAAGCTGCAATAAGATTATTCCTTCGCACGCTATTTAGTGCTACAATAGAATATCATTGGAAATAAAAAAGGCGCCCTGTAAGGACGCCTTTTTCTATTATCTCGAAAAGAGTATATTAAACTACTCCTTGATCAATCATTGAGTCAGCAACCTTAACAAATCCTGCAAGGTTTGCTCCTTTTACATAGTCAACATGACCATGCTCATCTCTACCGAATTTCACACATTGCTGGTGAATGTCAGCCATGATCGTTTTAAGACGCTCATCAACTTCTTCTCTTGACCAACTAAGGCGTAATGAGTTCTGGGACATTTCAAGTCCGGAAGTTGCAACACCTCCAGCGTTAGCAGCCTTACCAGGTGCAAACAAAACTTTATGTTCTTCAAATACTTCTATTGCTTCTGGAGTGCTTGGCATATTTGCCCCTTCTCCAACAATCTTAACACCTTTTTCAACTAATTTTTTTGCATCCTCTCCATTCAACTCATTCTGAGTTGCACAAGGAACTGCGATATCTGCACTCGTAGGTACATTCCAAGAACGTTCACCTTCAAAGAACTGCATATCTGGATATGCATCAGCTAATTCAGATATTCTTCCTCTTTTAACATTTTTCAATTCCTTAATGTAATCAAGGTGCTCTGAATGAATTCCTTCAGGAGCAAATACATATCCAGATGAATCTGAAACTGATAATACCTTGCCTCCTAATTGAAGCACTTTTTCAATCGCATATTGAGAAACGTTACCTGAACCTGAAATAATAACAGATTTCCCTCTAAGGTTATCAC
>CBFHJL010000053.1:0-5568 GCA_965656195.1 Brumimicrobium sp.
ATATTACTGATGCTAACGGATGTACAGCGACAGCTTCAGCGACAGTTGCAGAGCCAACTGCACTTTCTGGTTCAGCTACTTCAACTGCAGAAACAAATGGAAACGACGGGTCTATTGATTTAACTCCAGCTGGAGGAACTTCACCTTACTCGTATGCATGGACTGGTCCAAACGGATTTACTTCAACTGACCAAAATCCAACAGGATTAGAAGGAGGTTCCTATGAATTAACGATTACTGATGACAACGGATGTACTTATGTTACTCAGGTGACTGTGGATTCTTTTGTAGGTCTTGAGGACATTGAGTCGATGAACTTTAATGTTTACCCTAATCCTACGAATGGTATTTTATATATCGATTCTGAATCAAATGGTACAGTTGATATTCTAAGTCTTAATGGAAAAACAGTAAATACTACTACTGTTGAAAAAGGAAAAACAACACTGAACGTTGATGGATTAGCAAGAGGAGTGTATACACTTCGATTTGTATCCGGAAGCACTTCTCAATTTAAGAAGTTGGTTGTTCGTTAATAGTTTTTCATAAACCAGCAAGAGGTCATCTTCACACGGATGGCCTCTATTTTTTGATTTTATTTTTAATCTGAGTTTTAAGCAAAAACCCCTTACACTGTTCGTGCAAGGGGTTTTTAATTTTGTGATGTTTTGAATTTTACATTTCTCCTTTAGAACTGTAAGCCTCCATATATTCTTTTACTTCTGACAATAGCTCTTCAGCATCACTTTGCTTAATCGCATATTCTTCTTTTTCTTCTCCATTTACTTCTTTGATCATTTCACCATTTTGGAAATAATACATTTTATCGATTGATTCGTTGTCTTTACCACGCGTTCCTTCTCCGTTATCTTCGATCACCGCAAGTACAAGATTTCCATCTTTTAAATAGAATTCCTCAGTTCTTTTTGATACTTCAGCATATGGATAGGTTTTGATACGAACTACAATGCCATCCATTGTATAAAAGTGGATTTTGTTCCACTTCTGTTTTACTTTTGGTCGCATTGCTTCAGAAGAAATTTCTAAACCCTCTCCGATATTCTCCTCTATATTTACTCTATAATCATCAATACTCATTGCAATTGAGTCAGCGTTGATCTCTTCAACGAGATCTTCTTCATCCATTTCTTTCTCAATGATCACCTCCTTTTCGATTTTTTCTTCTACTTCTTTTTCAGCCTCTTCGCAGCTAAATAAAACAGTTGATGTTAATGCAACAGCAACTAGGTAACTTACTTTTTTCATAACTTCTTTAGTTTATAGCACAAAGATACAACTGTATTTATGTTGTATTGATAGTGCTACTATCAGAAGGTGTTATTTGTAATACAAAACAGTAGAGGTAATGTTAATTTTTGATACTTAATAAAGTTCAGATTACTCTCATCCATAAGCTGTTTATAAGCAATATCATGTCAGATAGCGTATTTTCAGGTTGATTAGATTGATCAATTTTGGCGATTCCAAAATCAAAGTAATTGTCAAATTTGAGACAATTATGTATCAATGTGTTAGATGTATCACAGCGCATTGTATTTCACACTATAAGTTATATCATTGTCAGTTACATACTTATTACTACTAACATGATTGAGTTACATTTGCGTAAGCTCTGCCAAAAGATTGCTTATTTTTTCTTCTTTGGTTTGAGTTCATTCTTCACTTTCGCACAAGAAGTTCAGTATGAGGACTTAATTCCTTATGAGTCAGCAATAATGAATCAAATTAATTTAGAGGAGATTAGAATTCAGAATAACCTGACCAAAGAAGCGTTCTCAGCGGTTAAGTGCGAAATCGACTTATTAGTTCTTAATGCAGCCTTTCTGCGATATAATGATGGTAAGAAACCCATTTTTTCAAAACAAGATGTATCAGCTGTAGAGGATGAAATAACACATGTAATTGAAGCACGATTATCAGGAGAGGTGCATGAGCACGACTATTCTTTTTTAGATTCCATCAAGTATATTCCTAAACGAATTCCTAGAAAGCTATTTAGAGATACTTCTGGATATCAGGTTAAATCGAATACATGTGTAAATGCTGATTTTGAGAGTAATAATCTTAATGGTTGGTCAGGAGGCTTCGCTACAAGTGGGGGAGAAGGGAATATTAATCCTGGCTTTGATAGTGATGCAATGAATAGCAATACGGGGAATCATACAATTATGGGTCCCGGTGCAGGAATGGACGGCCCAAGTAACAATAATTTACCAAGAGTATTTCCTGGTGGCGGTGATTATTCGCTTCGATTGGGAAATCAGCAAACAGGTTATCAGGCTGCTCGAATTTCATACTCGTTTACAGTAACGGCTAACACTGAAATCTTTTTATATCATTTTGCTGCTGTGATGCAAGATCCTGGTCATTCCTTAAGTGAGCAGCCTTTTCTTAGAATCAATTTGATCATTGATGGAGTGAACATTCCCTGTGGAGAATATTTTCAGGCCGCTTCAGGCAGTGCTCCCGGTTATTTGGATGGATCAGGAAGTGTTAAGTATAAGCCATGGGAAACAGTGAGTATTGCGCTTACAAATTATATCGGTCAAAATGCAACTATAGAATTCACGACTTCGGACTGCTCTCAGTCGGGTCATTATGGGTATGCATACATTGATGCTGAATGTCTTCCAATGCCTACTTTGAGTAATGACACCTTAACATGTCAGCAAACAGAAGTAACCTTACAAGGTCCGCCCGGTGCCGCAGAATATATCTGGACAGGACCTGGTATTGTTGGTCCAAATAACACCCAGAGTATTATTGTCAACCAAGGAGGTTTATATGAAGTAGAAGTAATTCCTGTTCAGGGTCCACAATGCTCTTACACGGTGGAAACAGAAGTGATTGATGAAATAGGGGATGTCACTGCAGATTTTTTAGCTGTTCCCGATCAAGTTTGCCTTGGTGAATCAATTGATTTTCAGGATCAATCTGTTCTAACACCTAATGCAGGAAGTATTACAGACTACTATTGGTCTTTTGATGATGGAACAATTTTGAATACCAATGATCCTACATATAGTTATTCGAGCCCAGGAACATACGATGTTACGTACGGTGTGTATACAAGTGGAGAATGCACCGATACAATTACAAAGACAGTTGTTGTCTCACCAATTCCTGTAGCAGACTATTCAGTTGCTTCAGTTTGTCTAAATGAGCAATCTGAATTTCTAAATAATTCAAGCGTTGATAATATAGATGGAAATGTGATAGATACTTATGAATGGACTTTTGGAGATGGAACAACTTCCACAAATCAGAATCCAGTGATCACGTATGGAAACGAAAATGTTTACTCCACTGAATTAATCGTCACAACAAATAACGGTTGTAAGGATACGCTTGAACAGACTGCAACAGTTTGGCCTTTGCCTTCTGTTGATTTTTCACCAACCGATGTATGTTTAGAATTTGATACCGAGTTTATAGATGAATCGACAATTTCGAATGCGCATACGAACAATAGTTTAGTGGATTGGCAATGGGACTTTGGAGACGGATCAACTTCCACTCAGCAAAATCCGATACATACCTACCTTAATGACGGAACTTATAATACTAACTTGGAAGTTACTTCCAATAATGGATGTGTAAATGACGTTACTTTAATTGTGACAGTTCATCCGAAACCTGAAGCGAGTTTTTCGGGTGTTAATTTATCTGGTTGTGCCCCAATTTGTCCTGATGTTACCTCTACTTCTGTCGTAAATCAACCTTCAACAATAGTGGACTACGAATGGAGGCTTAGTGACGGAACAGTTGTGCAAGGTCCGAATAGTTCATATTCAGAGTGTTTTGAAAATGAAACAGGTAATTCCATATTTTACGGACTGGAATTAGAGGTCACGACAGATATGGGCTGTAAGGATGTGCACACTGAGGCAAATTATATTGAAGTCTATCATAATCCCATTGCGAGCTTTTATTACTCACCAGATAATCCGGACATCATCGATCCAGAAGTAGATTTTACAAATACATCTTACTATGCTGACAACTACGATTGGACATTCTATGGAGTAGGTACTTCGACTGCTGTAAATCCATCAATTGACTTTCCTCTAGAACCAGGTACATATCAGATCCAGATGATAGCATCAACGGATGAGGGATGTACAGATACTGCTCGTGTTGCATTAGAAATCCTTGACCGTATTATCTTTTATGTTCCTAACACATTTACACCTGATAAAGATGATTATAACGAGGTCTTTAAACCTATATTCACTGCGGGTTACGATCCATTCGATTTTAATTTATTGATTTTTAATAGATGGGGTGAAGTTGTGTTTGAATCCAATGATGCTAGTGTAGGTTGGGATGGAACATATGGTGCAGATAGTGATCGCATTGTTAAGGATGGTACTTACGTTTGGAAAATAGTATTTAAGGAAACTATGTCTGATAAGAATCATACGCATACGGGACATGTGAACGTGTTGAAGTAGTTTTCTGTCAATCAGCTTCTCAAATAGGATGCTCCATTCACATCTAGGATTGCGCCTGTAGAATATTCTGATCCGTCTTGTGCAAAGTAAGCAATCGCATTTGCAACTTCTTCGGGTTCTGCCATGCGCTTAGATGGAGACTCTTGAATGAGTTTTTCTTTTTCATCTTCGGTAATAGAGCTGATTCCCATATCTGTTTTTGTAAATCCTGGGGCAACAGCAAATACAGAAATATTATCCTTCGCTAAGGCTTTTGCCAGTGATTGACTCAGTGCGTTTAAACCTGCTTTACTCGCTCCGTATGCTGGCTGATCTGGTTCACCTCGAAAAGCTCCTCTGGAAGAAACGTTGATGATCTTTCCACCACAATTCTGCTTCATGACGTGAGATGCCCAATAGCATAAGTCTGCCACTGCGATTAGATTAGTGTTTAAGGTTTGCTGCCACACCTCTCTCCATGTATTAAAGTCAGTAGCGGTATCGTGAAGGATAGCTACTCCTGCATTATTCACCAATACATCGATTTTTCCGAATTCACTGATGACCTTTTCAATCAATTCCTGTGCAGCGCCATCTTTGCTAATGTCTGATTTGAACAATTGATGTCCTTCTCCTCCTAATTCTTGAAGTGTTTGCTCTGCTTCTTTGTCGTTTGCTCTGTAGTTGATTCCAATTGTTGCTCCGCGCTTTGCCATTAGAATAGCCGTGGCTTTTCCAATTCCGCGAGAAGCACCTGTTATAAGTATGTGTTTGTTGTTGAGATTCATAGGGTGTTTGACCTTGTTGTTTCATTCATATTAAAACTGAGTCATATCTAAACTACAAAATTATTAGTAAATGAGCATGTTAATATTTAAACAAGTACCCGAACCCAACAGACAGTTCAGTTTCAACACCAACAAAGGGTGTAGGTGATTGATAACCAGCTGCAGTTGTTTCGTCATAATAGTTTGGATGGTAGTAGCTGAGTCCCAGCGCTATTTCTGCTGAAATACGATTCTTTTTGTCCAAAAAACGTTTGTATCCTGCGCGAGCACCAACGCCGATAAAGAAAAACTTGTATACTCCATTATTTATTTCGAAATCATCAGTT
>CBFHJL010000053.1:5666-20975 GCA_965656195.1 Brumimicrobium sp.
GTCTGAGCTGAACATTCTTAAATTGTAATGATCTTCTGCAGGACCACCTTCTAAATTAAAGCGTAATAAGAACCAATCTTTTTTTCGGTTATTTAAAGAGTGATTTAAATTTAAGAACGCTCCTAAAGCAAGTATCTTAAAATCTGTTGAACCGTGAGACACACCAATTGAAGCATACGGAAAACTGTAACTTTCAATTGAAGGCAAAAGTGAGAACTTTTGTATGCTTTCAGCAGTTATTTTTGAATAGCGGTGATCGATAAAAGACCCTCCCTTAACATAGCAGCCAAGATCAAATATGTCATTCAATTGCTTTTTAATTGATAACTGAACAACAAGTTTCTCTGGACCTATTGTGGTTTCGTTTCCAATTGACCATTGAGCATAATTAACGTTGGGGATGAATCCTAAAAAAATAGAGCAAAAAAGAGAGATGAGGGTAATGCGCATATTGATCAAATTTAGAATTTTATACTTGCTAAAACGATCGTCAAACGTCCTTTATTCTATAAGGTTGCGCCTGAATTATAATAACGCTACTTTTTTCTTTTCTCTTTCTTTAACCTCCTGCGTTCAGATCTGGTAAGGGGGCGTTCTTTTTCATGGGTAAATAGATGTTTGAACGGATATACAAATTGTCCCATAAAAGTTGTAGGCATTTTCTCCTGATCGTCAACCCCAAGTTCTGGTTCTTCTTTGTTTTGCGGATAATAAAAGTATCCGAACAAATGATCCCATAGTGTGAGGGTAGAGGCGAAGTTTACCCCATAGCGCTGAGGAACTTTTTTAGCGTGATGCCAAAAATGTGTTTCTGGAGAAATGAAAATGTAATTGAACCATTTCCAATTTACTTTTACATTGCAATGAGAAAAGAAAGTAAATGAAAGTCCAACCCATAAGTAGATTGCGACAAACTCATTGGCTCCGAGATTTAAGGTTAAAAAGACAATGAATAATAAGGGTTTAAATACCAGGAACTCTACCCAATGGAAATGTCTAGTGGAAGCAAATCCAAGCGTTTCTTGTGCATGATGGATTTTGTGGAATTTCCACAGAAAATTAACGCGATGTAACAGGAAGTGACCAAGCCACTGCATGAAGTCGAGTAGAATGAAAATGATCAAAAATTGCACGACAAATGGTAATGTCTTAATGTCGTAAATAACGGGAGAGCTAATTCCAATTCCATCCAGTCCATTCCGAAAGAAATACTCAATAGTCGCGGAAAATGCCCAGAAGCCAAAGAGTAACACAAGGTAATCTATGAATATTACGTAAAACAGGTCTTGCCAGAATCCCTTTCTTTGTGTTGGGGTGTAATCTCGTTTTTTCGGTAATACTAACTCCAGTGTAAAAGTGAGGATACAAATCACAGGAATAATATAGAAGGGATTATCCCAAGCAGGGTTCGCCAGTTGATATAAAAAGGCATCTTTAAAACCGATAAAATATTGTTTAAAAACCTCTAGAAATGACATAATAATAAATCGAAGTTATGAAATAATGGATTTTCTTACAACAAAAGTGTCCGATATTATCGGAATGTTCATTCTAGCGCTAAGAATTAACCTCTCGTTAACTTGATGTGCAGTAGATTTCAGTTATTTTAGCTCAAATTAATACAATCAAGATGAAGATTTTTGTTTTAGCGGTTGCAGTATTCGCATGTTTTAATGCCAGTGCATGGGGTCTTTTAGGTCACCGTGTTGTTGGAGAAGTAGCAGAACATCACTTAAATGATGCTGCCAAGGTTAAGGTAAATGAGATCTTGGGAGATTTGACACTTGCAGAAGTGAGTAATTGGATGGATGATATCAAATCAGATGATAGTTATGATTCTCTGCGTCCATGGCATTATACAACTATTCCTGACGGTAAAACTTACGCCGATATAACTCCAAGTGAAAAGGGAGACGTAGTGCAAGGAATAAAAATGATGGTAGAAGGTCTCAAGTCGGGAAAATTAACTTCCAAATTGGAGAAGGAATACTTGATGATTCTGGTTCATTTAGTAGGAGATATTCATCAACCACTGCATGTAGGTAATGGAGAAGATCGAGGTGGAAACGATGTGAAGGTAGAGTGGTTTTGGGAATCGTCAAACTTGCACAGAGTTTGGGATTCAGGAATTATAGATAGCAAACAATACAGTTATACAGAGCTAACAAACCTTGTGGATCACGCTACAGAAAGTGAAGTAGAAGCGTGGCAATCAAAAGAAGTAGAAGCGTGGGCAAACGAGTGCATTTCTTTTAGAAATGGAATTTACGATATACCTTCTAACAATAAGATCAATTACGAATATAGATACAAGCATTGGAATACTGTAAAAAGTCAACTAGCGAAAGGTGGTATTCGTTTGGCAGGCCTTTTAAATGAAATTTACGGTTAATTTAAACGACCCAGTTGATACTCTATATCCATAAATGCTTTTTGGGATTTAATCAGTAGATCGACAAATTTCACTTGAGTATTAATGTACTTAAGCTCCCGGGCATTTACTAAGAATAACGAACTTTCTCCAGAGTCGAATTTCTGTTGTTCTGCATTTAGAAGTCGATTTGTGCTCGTTACGATATCTCCATATCCACCTAGCTGTTGTTGCGTGACTTCCCATGTGTTGAGCGCAGCAATGACATTATAGTTCAAGTCTCTTTCCATTTGATTCAATGCATAGGTTTTCTCCTTGATATTAATGTTGGTCTTTTGTAGTTGACCTCTTTCTTTTCTTAAAAATATGGGCATTTTAAAGGTTAAGCCCCAATTATAATTGTTTATAGAGTACCCCTCAATGATATCTCCCGTTACAGGTTCGTTGAGAGCATTGTACTTCAAATCCAACTGTGGTTTTAGTCTTTCTAAATCTAGTTTTCTTTGGATTTCCAATTGTTCTAGATAGAGCTGGTTTTTAGCCAGTTTAGGATGATTCATTATTAAAGTGTCTAGACGCTCTCTCATAGCGTCAGTATCAATTGTTGATGAAACATCTTCGGCTTTTGGAGGCTTTATGTCTACTGATAACTCTAAAGGAATACCATCTTTATTCCAAATGAACACTTCCAGCTGAGCGGTAGCATTTTGATACTGGAGTGTGGCATCTTGCAGCGAGATCCTACGGTTTTGATATTGGATGAAGGCCTCAACTGTATCAATCGCAGGGTCTTCTCCAATCAATGCAGATTGAGTTACTGCTCTATAACGAACACGCGCAAGCTCAAGTCCTTCTTCGAAAATCGCGTATTTTTGTGATGCGCCTACCCATTCCCAATATGCGGAAATTGCAGATTTAAAAAGGTCGTTGAGAAGAATTTGACGTTCAGTTTCAGTGATCTGTTGATAGATCTGTGCTTTTCTTAAATCTGCTCTACGTTGATCGATGAACAGATCTTGGCCAATAGGAATTGATATTCCAGCATGTACCAGACCATTTGTTGGTGTGGCTCTTTGTGGATTGAGAAAGTCACCATTTGTTTGTTCGAATCCGGCATCAAGTTCAATACCAAACCATGTTGGAATTTTCATTCCGGCATTGACGAGGTCATAATATTGCTTGTTATCGAAGTATTTCTGAGAAACGTCGCCATAAAGGTATGGGTCAAAAGCTCCACGTTTGGATTTTAAATTCTGTTCGCCATATTCCACTCTAAGATTTGCTTGCTTACCCAAAGGGTGGAATTCTCTGACTATTTTCAAGAAGTCAGATAGACCCATTACCTGGGAAGTATCTCCTTGAGCAGATGCAGATTGAACTAAAGTCAAAAACAGTGGTAATATAAAAAGAGCCCTTCTAATCATTAGTATTTGCCTTTAGTTTTTGGTTTACTATGATCTTCTGTGTAATAGTTTGGAGGGAATCCATTGAATTGTCTCCATAGTTCGTACCAGATTGGAACATCTTCCAGCAGTAACATGCTGTTTGCACCGCCACCTACACTAAGTACATCTGGCCATTTATGATCGCTCTCATCAGGTTCAACGAGTACTCTGAAAGTTCCGTCTGGTTGCGCAAATCGATCAATGGCATATACAGTACCTCCATACGTACCAAAACTTGTGTTAGGCCATCCAGAGAAAACGATAGCAGGCCATCCATCAAATATTATACGCACATGTCTTCCTTTCTCGATTAGAGGAAGATCAATTGGCTGTACATACATTTCAACAGCTAATTCAGCATCTGCAGGCATGATACTTACAATCTTTTGTCCTTCTTTTATTAGTTCTCCTATACCTGTCGTAACCGACTCAGTAATGTAGCCACTCTGAGGAGCTGTCACATAGTAGAATCCTTGACGAACTTTATAATTAGACAATTTGTTTTCCAAGCTTCGTACATCTTTTAAAGCACTCATTTGGCTTGATGCAGTTGTGAATTTTTCTGCATTGATTTTCGCTATGCTATTGTTGTAGTCATTTCTTATTGAGTTCAGTTCGATTTTAGCATTAATAACGTCGTTCTGAGAAGAGATAAGATCATTTTCTGCACCAATTTTATCTGCGACAGCTTTTTGGTATTTAACTTTCCTGTTCTCAAAATCAGTTCTTGATTTCAGCCCTTGGTCAAAAAGTGATTCGAATCGTTCAAATTGACGTTGCGCAATATCCTGATTCAATGTTGCCGCTTCAAATTTGATACTGTCACTTTGAACTTTAAGGAGAGATTGTTTCAGCTTGTTCCCTGCTTGTTCAAGTTTCAGTTGTAATATAGTTTGAAGAGTTTCCATTTGACCTTCAAGCGTTTTAACTTTTTCAGAATACGCTTCAACAGACTTTTCAGAAGCATCGACTTGGTCTGAAGTTCTTTCTACAAGTTGTGGGTCAAAATATTCTGCTTTAATCTCAGATATTTTTACAATCGTATCTCCTTTTTTAACGAGATCTCCTTCTTGAACATACCATTCATCAACTCGACCAGGAATGACTGAGTGCAACATTTGGGGTCTTGAAGAAGGAGATAATGCAGTTACATTCCCTCTAGCTCTAATGTTCTGGGTCCAAGGGACAAACAGAAATATGATAAAGATTACGAGAACAACAGTTAAAATTCTCGGCAGAACTCTATGTGTAAGTCTTCCTTCAGCCGTGCGAAATGCACTAAACTTCAGTACGTTGATCTTGTGCGTTATCGTTTTTTTAGATAAATTGAGCATATTAATACTTATTTAATGAGGATTTGATCTGATCGTATGTACCTTGATCAGTAATTCTTCCATCTTCCATTACCATAACCTTATCACTGTTTTTCATAAGATCTGTATCTTTAGAAACAGCAACAATTGTCCAATTATTTGATTTGTCAAACAAGAATTCCATAATCTTCATTTTATCTGTATAACTAAGATGTTCAAAAGAATATTCTAGTAGAACAAGCCTAGGTTTGTCCACAATACATCTAGCGATGAGTAGTTTTTGAATGATGCTTTTTGGAAGAGATTTTCCATTCGGCAAAATCATTGTATTATAACCTTCAGGCAAAGAACTCATATATTGTGTTAATCCTACCTTCTCAATTGCCCACCTTACATTCTCATGACTAGCGCGATCTCTTCCTACAACTATATTTTCCATGATAGAGCCAAAGAATAGATCTTCTTGGTTTAGATTGGCCCCAATTACGCTTCTCAGAGACTCTAAGTTAAGACTCCCTAAAGACAGACTGTTGTATGAAATATTCCCTTTCTGTACGTCATATAATCCAGCGATTACCTGAATGAGGGTACTTTTTCCAGAACTGTTTTTACCCGCAATCACAACATTTTCGTTTGCTTTTATGGATATATTTATATCCTCGAGCGTGAAACTTGTGGAATTAGGGTAGTGGAATGAAACACCTTGTACATCTACATCAAGTCCACCATCATTAAGGTTTTTACGGATGTCAATCCCTTCGTCTTTTTCAAGCTCCAAATCAGTTACTTGAGCTATTTTCTCAACCCCTGTAAGTACATCATATACGGTTTCAATATCGCGAATAAGTTTTTCTATCGAATTGATAATCATTACAATAATGATTTCTGCCGCTACGAATTGCCCAATATTCATTTGTTGTTCCATTACTAAAACACCGCCAATTGCTAACAAGCCTGTAACAACAAGAACTTTGAATATTACAAGCAGGCTGTATTGAGTCACGAGTATTTTGAAGTGCTTTTCGCGAGCGCTTAAATATCGCTCAGCATGAACATTAGACCTTTCTAAAGCATAATCTGTTTTTCCAGCAAGCTTGAAACTGATACTTGTTCTTCCTACTTCTTCCAGCCAGTGTGCTAGTTTATATTTGTGGCTGGATTCCTCCATACTTGTTTTAAATCCTTTTCTTCCTGTAAATTGGAATATCAGATAAAACACTAATAACAATAAGAAGCTAAAAATGATAAAGAAAGGATGATAAAGCGAAAGAAGAACTAATCCTAAAAATACCTGGATCCCTGCCGTCGATATCGATATCAATAATTTTGACATTCCTTTTTGAATGGTCATAACGTCAAAGAATCTATTGATAAGTTCTGGTGTATAAGTTTTAAATAGGTTCTCCAGTTTGATTCTAGGAATTCGATAAGCAAATTCAAACGCAGCCCTTGTGAAAATTCGTTGCTGAATATTCTCCGTAATCCTGAGTTGTAAGATTTGCATTATTCCATTAAGTGCTACACCAAGCACCACGATAATAACCATAACGATCCAAGCTGAATTCACTCTACCTCCTTGGATCAGGTTTACGATGGCCTGAACCCCCAAAGGAAGTGATAAGCTGATTAGTCCAGCAAAAAAAGAATAGTAGTATACGTTTCGAATCTCTCTACCATCGGCTTTTATAAGTCTCCAGAATCGTTGAGATACGGATAATTTATCTTCCATTATTTAGTGTTTATAGCATTTAGTGCCAGTTCAATTGAAAATTCTTGTACATCATCGATATCATCCTTACTGCTGCAATTTGTTAAACTCGGCAGGTGTTCTCCAAAGAAACGTTGTAAATGAGCCCCCTCTACAATAGTAGAAACTAACATTTTTGGATAAGGATAATTGGGATTAATGTCATAAACAATGTCACTGACGCGTTGTACAACAGATTTGTAAAATGAGAAAACTCCATGTTTATTTTCCTCATCAACAAATTTATTTAAATAAGCCTTAGCAGACTCATCATATATAACTTTTTGTAATTTTCTTTCGTCGATATGTTTAAAGTTTCCATCTTCTTGAACATTCTGTGTCAATACCTCTATTGCCTTTTTCAATTGTACCTCTCGATCTTCAATATTTGTGATGGCAAAAACAAGTTTAGACTCTGTCCATCCCCAATACCATATTGTAAGGTACAATAATACTTTGTGCTTGTTTTCAAAGTAACGATATATCGACGCCTCAGTAGAGTTTATCTCAGAAGCTAATTTTTTAAATGTAAAGGATTCAAAACCTATTTTATACATAAGGTCTATGCTACCAGAAATAATTCTTTTACCAAGATCACTGCTTTCTGGATCTTTAAGGTAGATATAGTCATTTACCTTTATTTGAATATTTGATAGAAAACTCTGCATTCATAAAGTATTTACGTGCAAATATAATAGTAAAACTATTACTATTGACAATAATTACTTTTAAAAACACTAAAAAATTGTAATTGTTCAAACAAATATTCGTTCGGGAGTGTTATAGAAAGAAATATTTATAAGTGATTAGCAAAGAGAAGTACTATCAAGAGCAATTGGATTCCATGCAAGATATGATGGAGCGCACGACCTCTTACATGGAAGAACTTCAAGAAGAGTTAAGTGAAGCCAAAGAATTATTGCAGAATAAACATGATCAACTGTTGGAGAGTGTAAATTATGCTGCAAAAATTCAAAATCTTTTATTGCCAAATCATGATTTTTTTAACCGCAATTTTCAGGACTATTATTGGCACGTCAATCAAAGGGACAGGATAGGTGGTGATTTTATTTATTACAATGAGTCTGATCAAAAGATCTTTTTCGGATTGTTTGACTGCACGGGGCATGGAGTTCCTGGGTCTCTGTTAGCTATCATGGGGCATAGATTGTTGGAAGAATCCTTTTTTCATGATGATCAGCCTACAACGCAATCCGTTATGGAGGCTGTTGATGACGGTTTTAGACAGTTTTTTAAAACAGGAGCGACTGACATTCAAGACGGAATGGAAGGGATACTTTGTTCTATAGATAAAGAAACGAATGAATTGGCCTTTACTAGTGCCGGTCGGCCTTTACTTTTGAAAAGAAATGATGAATGGGAATTTATTAAAAGATTCCCAAAATCCATTGGTGGTCGTTTGACGCGTGACTTTAAAGAACAAGTTTTGCCTTTTGAACAAAACGATGAAATATTTATCTTTAGCGACGGATTGGTAGATCAATTTGGTGGAGATCGAGATAAGAAATTCTTAAAGAAGCGCGTAATAGCGGGGTTAAAGAATCAAAAACATGGAACGTTGAGCGATAGATTAGCTAACTTAGAGACTCATCACAAAATGTGGATGTCTGGTTGGGATCAAACAGATGATGTATCGTTTTTAGGAGTTAAATCGAAGTGAAGAGTCAAATGAATTTAAAAGAGGAATTACATATAGCGTCTAAAAAAGTGTACAGCGATGATTTCATCTCGTTACATGAGCTTGAAAATACCGATGTTGTCCTATGTGTATCTGAGACAGAATATATCCCCATAGAACACTTTAAAGAAGCTTTTAAAAATATAGGAAATCACATAAAGCAGAATCGATCGAAAGCTTTGATTTTTGATAAAAGAAACTTGAATACTTTTCATCAACCTTCCATGGAATGGTATTATACTGAATGGAAGGCTGAAATGCTTGGTCACGGTCTGAGTAAGCATTATAAGATTTTGCCATCAATGCCGTGGTTTGCTAAAAGTGTTGAGGCAGGAAAGAGAGATATTAAAAGAAATTACCCATCGTTCGACTTCGATCTATTTTCAGTGACCTATGTTGACTCTATCGCTGAAGCACTGGAAGACTTTAACAAGGATTAGACTACCCTCTCAATTCGAAATGTCCATTTTAACGTTGGATGAGGTCTAATACTATACCTGATTTTGAATCCATTTATGCTTTTCTGGTGACAAACGAAGAAATCATCATCGTTTGCGCATTTCATATTTTGAAGCAAAGGTGATTTTTGAATTTTTTCTATATGTTCTTTTTCTGAACAAAAGATTAAAATAGAGTTTGGGCTATATTCGTTATCAAGATTTTGAAAAGTGAATGGTTTACTCAGCGCTTCTCCTAAACCTTCTATTTGAGCATTAAGTGAGTCGTTCCAGGATACTGAAAGACTAATAATACTGTCAATAAGTTCTTCATTGGAAATAGAGGCTTCCGTGTTGTTTTTTTTGCTGCCGCAAGCTGCTAGCACTATAACACTAAGAAAAAGTAATGTCACCTTCATCAACAAGCGCATCTCCTTTCATTTTTAAAAATAATTGAATCAAAGCTACTACATCTTTTTCGCAATAGACCTTTATTCTTTCTAGATCTTTTTCTTCATAATATACCCTGGCAACGTCGGCTCCAGATATGTCATCTTTAGGAGTTGGTATTTTGAAAATATGGCAAAGTAAGGGAAGGGATGTGAAATGCTTGTAATCACCAAACTTCCAGAGTTCAAGAGTATCTAAATGCTGAACCTCCCATGGTTTTTTACCAGCTATATCAAGTGCAAGTGGTAGCTTTAAACCATTGATCAACATTCTTCTTGCGATATATGGAAAATCAAATTCTTTACCGTTGTGTCCGCATAGTAGGTGGTATGGTGAGTTGAAGTGGTTATCTAGCATGGTGGCAAATTGTTTTAATAAAGTTTCTTCATCGTCATGATAGAAGGACTTCATTCTAATTTCTTTACCTGTATGCGTGGTATTGACAAAGCCACAAGAAATGCACACGATTTTACCAAATTCAGCAAGAATACCGCCTCGCTCACTAAAGATTTCTTCAACAGTTTTACCATCTTTTTGCTGAAACCTTGTCTTATGATCAAAGAGTTTAGCGGAGGTCTCGTCAAGATCATCAAAATGATACACTTGGGGTACTGTTTCTATATCTAAAAATAAGATTTTTTCTAGTTGAACTTTGTCTAGCATACGTTAGTTTTTATTCGAAGATAAGTAATTCAGTTTATTCTTTGAACGGGAATTTTATAAATATTATTCGTATCTTTTGATAACTAACCACTTAAAATAATAATAATGACCACTAAGGAATTAGGAGATCTCGGAGAACATTTTGCTCTTCAGTATCTCAAGAAAAAAGGCTATCGAGTTCTTGTACAGAACTATCGATTTCAGCGTAATGAAGTGGATATAATTTGTGATGAAAATGATTGTATCCTATTTATAGAGGTGAAAACCAGGCAGACTGCTGAAATCGGACCACCATGGAAAGCTGTTACTCGGAATAAACAAAAGCAAATCATTAAGTGTGCGCACAATTATCTTGTTACGAATTCTATTGAGAAAGAAGCTAGATTTGACATAGTATCAATTGTTCACAACGGAAAGGGGACTTTTGTAGAGCACATTGAAGATGCATTTTATCCGATGTAGTCAGTTTTGAGCAGAGCATCAACTATTTATCAAATGTCTTTCCTTATCTTTGCAGAATATAGGAAGGATCATGAGTAGAGGAAAAAGCGATAACAGAGGAAAAAAAGGAAACGCGTCAAAAGGGAAGTCTCAATTTAAAAAAGGAGAGTATACTTTGCGTGGCGAAGGAAAGCCTAAAACTGCTGGTCTAGCCAAAAGGAAACGAACTCCTAAAGGAGAGCCTTTGCCGAAGTTTTCTGACAAGATCAGGTTAAACAAATACTTATCGAATGCGGGGATTTGTTCTAGACGAGAAGCTGACACACTGATTTCGTCAGGAGTTGTTTCAGTAAATGGAGAGTTAGTCACAGAGCTAGGATTTAAAGTTTCACCTACCGATACTGTAAAGTATGATGGGATTTCTATCAATCCTGAAAAGAAAAGATATGTCCTTTTGAATAAGCCAAAAGGATTTTCAATCATGTCCATGGGTAAGGATGGTGCTGTAAATCTGATCAAGAAATCATGTAAGGAAAATATCTTTCCTGTAGGTAAGCTTGAAAAGGCTGCATCTGGACTTATATTGTATACGAATGATACAGATATGGAAAAGAAATTGACGCATCCAAAGTTTAAAGCTGCTCAACTTTTCCATGTTACATTGGATAAAATTGTTCAGCCTGAGGATCTTGAACAACTTGTTACTGGACTTTATATTGACGATCATATGTTTAGTGCTGAACAGGCTAGCTTTATAGATGGTAAGTCACATAGAGAAGTTGGAGTTGCTATTTTGTCAAGCAAGAGTAATACCGTGAAGTTATTATTCGGGAAGATGGGGTACGAAATAGTCCAGCTAGATCGATTAGAATTTGCCGGTCTAACCAAGAAAGATTTGCCAAGAGGAAATTATAGACATTTAGATGAAAAAGAAGTAGGTTTTCTTAAAATGAGTTAGTTTTTATGAAGAGTTTAAGCATTTTTATTCTTACGTTATTCGCATCGGTTATGGTCTCGTGTTCTAGTAGTCTGGATGAATCAAATAAGTCTCAATCAAATTTACAAGATTACTTTTTCCCTAGCGATAGCTTAGACCCTTACATCTATGTATATGCCGAAGAAAGTAACCCATTGGATGAGAAGATTTATCGCGTTTATAAACTAAATACACCTGATGTTGAACATTTAATTGTAGAACGATATAATCCAAACTTTCGAATCACTGAAGGTTACACATATGATTTAAAAAATAATCTTGAAGTCGACGATCATATGGTGGTAGATGCTCAAGGTAAAAAACGAAAGGCTACACTAACTGCGTCTTCCTGGTATCCTGTGGCGGAGGAAGAGTCTTCACTATTTATCTCAGATTTTCCTGCTCACATTGACTCGTTAGTTGGTGTTTACAAATCGAAGAAGACATTTGTAGGGCGCGAAAAATATGAGATTTTTAATAGTGAAACTGAAGCTATTGAATTGAAAGATGAAGTAACTCTTTCTTTTGTTAGTCCAACAACTAGAAAGGGAAGTTCGAATTCTTTAGTTTTTAATAGGGTCTACGCGAAAGGTTTTGGTTTGACTGAATGGTTTACGGAAGACAAGAAGATTCACTATAAATTGAAGCGTATACTATCAAATGATTGGTGGAAAGAACATGCTCAAGGACCTGCTGTTAGAGCTATTGCTGAATAGGCATAGTATTTGTTGCAAAGTCGATGCGTTTAAATGCTAGAACATGAATATTTTAATTACGTCTATACTTAGTTTATTTTTTGTTATTTCCTCTATAATGTCTATTCCTTTTGATGATATTGAAAAGGCATTCGAGTCAGGTGATGCAGATAGGATTATGACTTTGGGAAAATCTAAAGTGCTCATCTCAATAGAGGGGAAGGAAGGAGTTTATAGCAAGTCACAAGGTACGCTTGTACTCAAGAATTTTTTCAAAAAACACGTTCCAAAATCATTTGATTTTGATTTTAAAGGAAAAGAGACTGGGGCAACTTCATTCGCGGTTGGTAAGTACTACTCGGACAAGATTTTTCGTGTAAGTATAAAAATGAAGAAGCAAAAGGAAGAGTTTGCCATTGAATCTATTGCAATAGCTGAGAGTTAATGAAAGTTAAACTTATAGTTGTTGGAAAAACTAAGAAGTCATTTTTGACTGAAGGGGAGAAAGAATATCAAAAACGTCTAACGCGTTATTTAAATCTGGAGTTAATCGAAATACCAGATGTTAAGAATGCCAAAAAACGAACAGAAGAAGAAATCAAACGGGAAGAGTCCAAAGCAATTCTGTCAAAGCTTGTTTCTTCAGACTATGTGTCTCTGTTAGATGAGAAAGGAAAGGAATTCACCTCCGTTAAGTTCGCTAAACATTTGGAACGGCACTTTATCCATGGAGGACAAACGTTGGTTTTTGTTGTAGGTGGTCCGTACGGCTTCCATAAAGATGTTTATGATAGATCAAATGAAAAGATAGCGCTAAGTCAAATGACATTCTCACATCAAATGGTAAGGTTGTTCTTTGTAGAGCAATTGTATAGGGCAATGACTATTTTAAAAGGAGAGCCTTATCACCATCAATAGTAATTGTTAATATTTATAGTAGGATACACTATCTATAGATAATTCCCAAACTCCATCGTTATTAATGAAAGGTTCCCTGTCTATCCGATAAATATTTTGAACGGAATTACCTATTTGTAAGCCTTGATTAGCTCTATTGTACTTGGCTTTTCCTTGCTGATAGTATAGACAGGCTTCAAATGGGTCATTTTCATTACATAGCAGTCCAAACGCGCTATTATCGCCATTGACATTGAGGTAATTTCTAATCGAATCACCTGCTTGAGGAGAGAAGTATACTTGTGTTCTCCATTGACCTCTAAAATCTTCATTGTACTTCTCTAGTTCTTTCACACTGCAACTTGAGAAGTAGGTCAAGACGGAAATCAAAAGAAGAAGAGTTGTTTTAGAAGACATATTAAAATATTTAGGTTTGAATTTACAAAAAATATGATCAAAAAAAAGCCACTCGCTAGAGTGGCTTTAGATATTATGTTGTAAAGTTCTTATGCTTCTGCAGTTTCCTCGAAAGGAACTATAGAAACAAATGAACGATTATTCTTCTTTTTTCTAAACTCAACAACTCCGTCAGTTAAAGCGTAAAGCGTATCATCTTTACCTCTACCTACGTTAAGTCCTGGGTGGTGCTTAGTTCCACGCTGACGAACGATGATGTTACCAGCGATAGCTGCCTGACCACCAAAGATTTTTACTCCAAGGCGTTTACTTTCTGACTCTCTACCGTTTTTCGAACTTCCGACTCCTTTTTTATGTGCCATCGTATTAAATTTTTTGTGTTAAAGTAACTTTAACTTGATTAAGCTTTAATTCCTGTGATCGACAATTCAGTTAAATACTGACGGTGTCCATTTTTCTTTTGGTAACCTTTTCTTCGTTTCTTTTTGAAGACGATCACTTTATCTCCTTTCAGGTGACGTTCTACTTTCGCAGAAACTTTTGCACCTTCTATAGCCGGGGCGCCAACGTTAACTTTCCCTTTGTCATCCATCAACAGAACACGATCGAAATCTACTTTCGCTCCTTCTTTCGCATCTAAACGGTTAACAAATACACGTTGATCTTTTTCAACCTTAAATTGTTGCCCTGCTATCTCTACAATTGCGTACATAGCGTTTATTATTAGTTAATATTTTTCCAAAAATTGGACTGCAAATGTAATAAATTATTTATTGAACTCCATAATAGAACTCATTTATTTGCTCGTTTTATTTTTGGCCACGCATTAGCGATAAAGACACCAACTAAAATCACGAGCATAGATATGATCTGTAAACTGCTGATTTGCTCATTATCTATGAATCCGATTACGACCGCTACAATAGGAATAAAGTAAGTTACGCTGCTCGCAAATAAGGCGGAACTTCTTTGGATCAAATGATTAAAGATCCATACTGCGATAGCTGTTCCTACTATGGCTAAAATACCAATGTATACTAGTGCTTTTGAGGCGTGAGGGTTCGTTTCTACTGTTTCAGGTACATTAAAAACAAAGAACAATATGAGTGCAGGTAAAAACGACAAGGAGAAAGCCGTGGATGTCACAGAAAGTGGCTTTAAATGCCCTAAATTGTGTCTGATAATATTGACGCTCGATGCATAGCAAAGGGTAGCGCAAATAACAGCTAAAACATGGTACCACTCTCCGGATGTATCCACAACAGCGACTCCATTAACGAGACCAACAATTCCTATCGTTCCCAAAATAACTCCGATTACTTGAAGTTTCAATAGCTTTTGGCTGAAAAGAATAGCTCCTATTATTAATGTAAAAATAGGGACACAGCTATTCAGCATACCGGCATAACCTGAAGATATTCCTGTTTCTGCGAATGTAAAAAGGAAAGCAGGGAAGAAATTCCCTAGGAAGGCTACTCCCATTATACTCCAAAAGACTTTTTTATTCTTCAACACAGAAAGTCGCCGAATTCCAATAGGAAGAAAAACTGTTGCTGCAAGAAGCATTCTCAAAGTACCTACTTGGTTACTGCTGAAAATAGCATCTCCAGTTTCTTTATCAATCATTCCTCTCTTCATCAAGATGAAGGAGCTTCCCCAAACTAGGGCCAGTAAAAGTAACATGCCCCAATTTTTTAACTCTTCTTTCATAGTCCGCAAAAATACACTTTGTTTAGCGGCTCCTTAGAAAAAAATAAC